>CAYMFW010000023.1:11522-36163 GCA_964389785.1 uncultured Planctomycetota bacterium | reverse complement strand
TGCAGTAAGTCCAGATCCACGTACATCACCACGGTGCCTTCGTGCTTCACGACGGCCCGGCCGGAGTCGGTGAACCGGCCGATGTCGGTGGCCTCCACGCCGCGGCGCTTCATAAGATCAATGAACGGCCGTACATGCTCCTCGGGCACCGCGAGCGTCATCCGATCCTGCGACTCGCTTATCCACACCTCGTTGGGGGGCAGGTTCGGGTACTTGGTGGGGACCCTGTCGATGTCCACCTCGCAGCCGCCGCATTCCTTCGCCATCTCGCAGACCGAGCAGGAGAGTCCGCCGGCGCCGTTGTCGGTGATGCTGGTGTAGATATCCAGGTCGCGCGCCTCCACCAGCGCGTCGGACATCTTCTTCTGGGTTATCGCCTCGTCTATCTGCACGGCGCCCATCGGGCTGCCCGCGTGGAGCGCCTCCGACGAGAACGTCGCGCCGTGTATGCCGTCGCGGCCGACACGCCCGCCGGTCATGATAATGTGGTCGCCGGGCCGGGCCGCCTTCTCGTGCGACGGTGTGCCGCCGACCGTGACGGGAATCACCCCGACCGTGCCGACGAACACCAGCGGCTTTCCCATGTACCGGTCGTCGAACACGATCCATCCCCACGGGGTGGGTATGCCGGACGTGTTGCCGCCGTGCTCCACGCCGAGCCGGACGCCCTTGAATATCCGCTTCGGGTGCAGTATCTGGTCCTCGCGGCCGGTTCGCCGGTAGGGGAGCTCCTCCTCGTAGAACGGATTGCCGAAGCAGAAACCGTACATATTAATAGACGGCCGCGCGCCCTTGCCGGTGCCGAGCGGGTCGCGGTTGACGCCGTCGATGCCGGTCATCGCGCCGCCGTACGGGTCGAGCGCGGACGGCGAGTTGTGGGTCTCCGCCTTGTAGCAGATGTGCCAGTTATCGTCGAACTTCACCATGCCGGCGTTGTCGGTGAAGACGGACACGCACCAGTCATCGACGCCCAGGTTCTTCCTCACCTGCTCGGTCGCCGCGCGTATGTACGTCTTGAAGATGCCGTCGCTGATGTCGTCCAGGGGCGACGCGAAGATCTTGTGCTGGCAGTGCTCCGACCAGGTCTGCGCGATGCATTCCAGTTCCACGTCGGTGGGGGGGCGGCCCTCCCCGCGGAAATAGTCCCGTATCACCGTCATGGACTTCATGTCGAGGGCCAGAGGCCCGCGGCGGACCTCGCTGCCGGAGTCGTCCACGTGGTCCAGGATGCCGCCCGAGGCGATCTTCATCAGCTCCTCGCCGGACACCTCCAGGTTCACCGTGTCCACGCGCGGGTTGGGGGGCAGCTCCACCTTCGGCACCGCGACGTCCATCCCGCCGTCCGCGAAGTACTCCTCGCTCGTTTTCACGTTCACCCGTTCTATCACCGGGTTGGCCAGGAAGCCGGCGATCCGCTCCGCGTCGCCGCCGTTCAGCTTCCCCTTCAGCAGGTACAGCCGCGACGAATACACGGCCTCGCGACCCTTGAACTCCACGCCGCACAGGTCTTCGATCGCCTCCCGCGCGGTGATGCCCGGGTTATCGGCCACGCCGGGGAGATACCCCACCTCCACCGCCAGGTCGAAGTCGTCCGGGGAGAGGGACAGCGGGGATTTCTGGGTGACCGGGTCGGTGAAGAGCTCCCTGCGGGCCCGCTCCAGGTGCTTCTCGGAAAGGTTCGCGTCGATGGTGTACACGTCCGCCACCAGCAGCCGCTCGACGGCGGTGATACCGAGATCCTCGGCGATGTCTATGGATGCAGTATGGCCGACCGCTTCGTTGAAGCCGACCTCTATACGTACGGCCATTATTCCCTTCCGTCTCTTCTACAAACAGATGCGGATTCTGCCTTAGAACGGAGGGTAAGTCAAGCCGCCGGCCACTCCGGAGAGCCTGTTGAAGCGTCTTCGCAACTCGCCGCACTGTCCTTCGGACCGGGAATTAAGTATTATGTCCCTTGATCTCGAGGAGGAGCATCCATGGGCGTTCTCGCAGAGCTTCCGGACATCGGCCCGGTCTCCACGGAGGGCGGGTTCGCGGCCCTCAAGGAGTGCGGTGACGGCCGGTTCCGCGCCGGGGAGCACGGGGTTCGTTCTATCGTCACCACCGGCGACCGGAAGGTGGAATTCATCGCGTTCGACGACCGGACGCTCGCCTACGTGAAGTCCGCCATGGGCTATCCGGCCTACTACCCTGTACATCCCGTCGAAATCACGCGTCCGGTGAAGGCGGTGCTGATGGACCTGGACGGCACCAGCGTCCGCAGCGAGGACTTCTGGATCTGGATCATCGAACGAACCACCGCGAGCCTGCTCGGCGATGAGTCGTTTCGGCTGGAGGAGACGGACACCCCCCACGTGTCCGGCCACAGCGTGTCCGAGCACCTGCAGTACTGCATCGACAAGTACTGTCCGGAGAAGACGGTGGAGGAGGCGCGAGAGTTCTACTTCGAGCATACTCACAGAGAGATGCGGGAGATACTGGAGGGACGCGGCAGGGAAGGCGCCTTCACGCCGACGCCGGGACTCAAGGAGTTTCTGCTCGAGCTGAAATCCATGGACGTGAAGATCGGGCTGGTGACGTCGGGCCTGTACGAGAAGGCGTACCCCGAGGTCGTGTCCGCGTTCCGAACGCTCGATATGGGGGACCCGAAGGATTTTTACGACGCGATCATCACCGCCGGCTTTCCTCTGAGGAAGGGAGAGACCGGGACGCTTGGTGAGCTGTCTCCGAAGCCGCACCCGTGGCTGTACGCCGAGGTATGCCGCGTCGGGCTCGGCATAGAGTTCTCCGAACGAAACGGCGTGATCGGCATCGAGGACAGCGGCGCGGGGGTCTGCTCCATCCGTATCGCCGGGTTTCCGGTGGTCGGCTTCGGCGGCGGGAACATCGTCGAGAGCGGCACCCGGGAGCTGTGCACTCATTACTGCGAGACGTTCGACGAGGTGCTGGGTATAATCCGGTAGGGAGGACAATGGCTGCGGTAACCGACGCGGATCTGGTGGAACGGGCGCTGAAGGGCCAGACCGAGGCCTTCACCGAACTTATCACCAGGTATCAGAACAGCGTGTTCAGTCTGGCGTACCAGAAGGCGCTGGACAGAGCGGAGGCCGAGGACATCGCTCAGGAGGCGTTCCTCAGGGCGTACCGCCAGCTGAGACGACTCAAGAATTCGGACTCGTTCGGCTGGTGGCTGTACGGCATCGTGCGGAACGTCAGCCGGGAGATGGCCAGGGCGCACAAGCCGGAACGGCCGCTCGAGTCCATCGTGGAGCCGCAGGCGAAGCCGGCGGACCGCCGCAGGGACGAGCTGATGTCCCTGGTCGGCGAGCTGCCGGACAAGTACCGTTTGCCCATCACCCTCTACTTTTTCGAGCAGATGGACTACGAGAAGATCTCCGGTATCCTCGGCATCAAGGAGACGTCGGTGCGCAGCCGGGTGCACCGGGCGAAGGCGATGCTGAGAGAGAAGGCCGGCGCCTCGGAATAATCGCGGAATTCACGGGGACACGAAGGAATCATGTTCTCGTGAAGATGCGGTAGGTGTTGCGGCCGGCGGACTTGGCGCGGTACATCGCGATGTCAGCGTTCTTCACCAGGATGCCGTTCTCGGTGCCGTCGCGGGGATACATGGCGATGCCGATGCTGGCGGTGACGTTGAGTGTGCGGCCGCCGCAGGCGATCGGCTTGCGGACCGTCTCCATCATCCTGCCGGCGATGTCCTCGGCCCCGCGCTCGTCGTGGATCTCGGGGGCCACCACCAGGAACTCGTCGCCGCCCATGCGCGCCACCGTGTCGCCGCCGCGGATCACGTTGGCAAGCCGTCTGCCAACGGCCTTCAGCAGCTCGTCTCCCACCCGGTGGCCGAGGGAATCGTTCACGTTCTTGAAGTGGTCCAAGTCCAGCAGCATCACCACCAGCTTTTCGTCCATCCGGTGGGCGTGCACCAGCGCGGTCGCCAGCCGCATGCCGAACAGCGTTCGGTTCGGCAGGCCGGTGAGCGCGTCGTAGTAGGCCATACGCCGTATCGTCTCCTCCGCGCGCCGCCGCTCGGTGACGTCCAGCAGGGTGGTGCGTATCGCGGTCACGGCGCCGTCCCGGCCGTACTCCAGGACGTCGTCGATCGAGACCTGGAGCGTCGAGCCGTCCTTCCGCGCGTAGAGCCGATCGTGTCCGTTTGGGAACCGGTGTCCCGCGATCTTCATCTGGAACCATCTCTCCGCCTCCGGGCGCTCCTCGACGGCGATGAAGTCGAATATCGGGCGGCCGACCATCTCCTCCGGCTCGTACCCCAGCAGGCGCGCCTCGGTGCGGTTGACGTCGATAACTCTGCCTTCGGTGTCCAGGACGTGATACGCGACGGGAGCGTCGTTCCAGAGCTTCCGATAGTGCTTCTCCTTCTGCTTCAGCTCGTCCTCCGTCTTCTTGCGCTCGGTAACGTCCCTGAAGAAGGCGACGTTGTGTTTCCTGTCGTCTATCGTCGTGATGACGGCGCTCACGTTGAAGTAGACCACGGTCCCGTCCTTCCTCTCGAAGGGCATGTCCCGCACGATGTGCTTCTTTCCCCCGGCGAGGGCGTCGAACTCCGACATGGCCAGCTCTACCGCGTGATCGGGATGGATATCGGATATCTCCATCTTCGACAGCTCCTCTTGCGAGTAGCCGATCAGGGAGCACATCGCCGGGTTCACGTATTTGAATCTCCGGCTCTCGGCATCCGCGATCACCACGCCGTCCAGGCTCGCCTCGAAGAGCGCCCGGTACCGTGCCTCCGAGTCGCGGAGCGCTTCCTCGGCCTGCTTGCGCGCGGTGATGTCCTCGCATATGTGTATCGTGGCGGTGACCGTTCCCTCGTTCGTAACGGGGAGGACGCGCGTCTCGTACCAGGCCTTATCGCCGTCGATCCCCGCGCCCAGGATCTCGTACGACGAGGGACGTCCGGTCCGGTGGACCTTCGCGATCTTTTTCCTGACCATCTTTGCCTGGTCGGGAGGCATGTACTCGAAGAGCTTCGTGCCGATCGTGTTCGTGACCGTAAATCCCTTTACGGTGCGGTTGATCGCGAGGATCGTGCCGTCCCGGTCCACGGTCATGATGATGTCGGAGATCTTCTCTATCAGGAGCTGCCACACCTCCTCGGAGTCGTGAAGCGCCCGGCGGACGCTGGTGCGCCTGATCTTGATCTCCTCGAGCCGTGAGAGCTCCCGGCGGAGACTCTCCATGCTGTCCTTCAGCTCCTTGCGGCTTTCCTCTTCGCCCTTCAACGCTTTCTCCTGACAGGCCACAGGTGACCCGGGGCGTCTGTCACATACAGCCGATGCGTGCTCATCTGAGGTACGTTTTCGTAACCTCGGTCCCTGAAAACGCTTCGAATTTCGACCCTATTGTAGACGTGTGTCACGAGAAGTCAAGGAAACTCGAGGACAGAATATGCAACAAATAGGCGCCGGGCATCACCTAATAGTGGCAAGGAGGTGCCCGTATGGACTGTGGAGCGGTTTCTCGAAAGATCGACGAATTGCGTGAAGGAACGCTTTCCGAGGGGGAATCCTCGGAAATGAGGAAACACATCTCCGGCTGCCGCAAATGCCGGGACGTACTGACCGACGCGGAGAAATTCGACAAGGAGCTGGCGGCGGCGTTCGGGGCGGTACAGCCCCCGTCCGACTTCGCCGCGCGCACCGCGCGGGCGGTGGGGGAGACGGAGATCGATCGGGTGTCGGTGAAGCCGATGGTATGGATCACGGTCGCCGCGGCCGCGTGCCTGGTGATAACCTTCGGCCTGAACGCGATTCTTCCCGACGGCAGCGGGCGGAGGCGGCCCGCACCCGAGATAGCGAGGGAGCGCGACCCGTCCGGGGCCCGTTCGGTCGGGCAGGCCTTTTCCATCGGGCGGGACGGACGCGCCGCCGCGTACCGGGGAAAGACCAGCGTCCGGGTGGTGTGGAACATAACGGAGAGCGCACCCGAGCTGATCGTGGACGCGTTCCCGGGCGCGGATTAGGGGGCGGCATGAGATACCTGACGATAGTATTGCTGGTCTTCGCCGCGGCGGGACTGCTCGTCGCCGAGGCGGGTCCGAAGGACGAATACACGCTGGGTCTGGTCGCGCACTACTACAAGGACCACGACAACTGGAAGGGCAACTGGCCGGACGACGTGAGCGTTCCCGCCGTGGACGCGGGGGACTGGACCTTCACCGACTACGAGTACAGCCGGGTGGAGCCGCTCGTCAATCACCTCTTTATAAAGAAGGGCTGGTTCACGGTGCGGTGGGTCGGGTGGCTCGATACCCACCCCCGGGAGAGCGGTGACGGCGGCAGCGACGGCGGGGTGGTGAACCCCTCCCAGGAAAACGAGTACACGTTCGAAATCCTGGCCGACGACGGCTGCAGGCTCTTCGTCGACGGGGACAAGGTGATCGACGACTGGAAGCCCTGCTGGGAGAAATCCGACGAGGCTCGCCGGGAGTCGAAGAAGGTCAATCTCACCCGGGGCACGCACCGCATCGTCATCGAGTACTTCCAGGGGCAGAGCCTGAAGGGCGACGACAAGGACCCGATGAAGCTGTACTGGTCGTGCAGGGAGCGAAAGATTCCCCGGCAGATCGTGCCCGCGGCTCACCTGCTCCATACTGCGAACGACAAGAAGAGCCCGACGCGCTGAAGGCTGTAACATTGACGGTGCTCCCGCGTTCCTGTTAGTATCCGCGTATACATGCCGAGAGGCGGGAGGGTGTCGTGTCTGAAACAGTCGAGATGGAGCGCTACTGTCTCACCTGCAGGGAAGAGACGGTTCACGTTCTTCACTACGCCGACGGACTCCTCAAGGAGGGCCGCTGCACCAGGTGCAACGAGGTCTTCAGCAACAAGATGAAGCTCGTCGAAGTCTACGGGGAAAACCTGATGAAGCGGGTGCTTTCCAAGCCTCTGCGGCTGGCGGAGGAGCTGAAGGAGGACCCGGCCGGGACGCTGATGGGATTCCCCGGAAGGGCGCTCCGCAAGCCGTTCAAGGAGGCCTCCCGCATCGCGGAGCTGCTCGAGTCGGAAGAGACGGAGGAAGACGACGCCGACAAAGAGGAATCCGGGGGAGCCTCGGAGTCATGAAAGCTGCCGTCGCGCGCGGCAGCGGCGTAGAAGTCACCTCGGTTCCGGATCCTGTCATTTCAGACGGTGAGATCCTCGTCGAGATGCGCGTGTGCGGCGTGTGCGGCACCGACCTGTTCAAACTGAGAAACCGCACCGTTCCCGACGGCACGGTGCTCGGCCACGAGGTGGCGGGCGTGGTGCGGGATAGCCGTATCGATACGCTGTCGCCGGGCGACCGGGTGTTCGTGCCGCATCACGTGCCGTGCGGCGAGTGCAGGGTGTGCCGGCGCGGGAATCCCCCCATGTGCGCCGACTTCAAGGTAAACTGCATGGACCCGGGCGGCTGGTGCGAGCTGATTCGCGTGCTTCCCCCCAGCGCGGCGAAGGGGGTGCGGGTGCTGCCCGACGGGATGGACTTCGCGGCCGGCGCGCTCATCGAGCCGCTGGCGTGCTGCCTGAGGAGTGTCGATCGTTCCGGGATGCAGCCGGGCGACACGGTGCTGGTCGTCGGCGCCGGGCAGGTCGGCTCCTACCATATAATGACCGCCGCCGCGCGGGGCGCCGGCAGGATCATCGCGTGCGACATCGACGCGGTGCGGCTCGAGGCGGCACGGACGATCGGGGCGCACGATACGGTGGACGCGTCCGCGGGCGGCGCGGCAGAGGCGGTGCAGGAGCTCTGCCCCGGCGGGGTGGACGCGGCGTTCGTCACCTCAGAGAGCCGGGCGGCAGCGGTGACCGCGATAGAATCCATACGCGAAGGCGGCACGGTGGTGCTCTTCGCTCACGGCGAGGAGGAGATCGGCTTCGACCCCAACCGGCTGCTGAAGGGCGAGAGGACGATCACCGCGTCGTACTCCTCCTCCCCGGATGACCATCTGGCCGTGATGGAGATGCTTTCCGACGGCCGCTTCGACCCGGGTCGGCTGGAGACGGTGCGGTTCCCGCTGGCCCGGGCCGCGGACGCGGTCCGGGCGGCGCAGGACCGGCAGGCGCTGAGAATCGTCGTGGAGAACGGCGGGGAGTGATGAAGGCGTCGTCCGTGCAGAGACCGGTCGATTTCAAGTCCGAGGGGCAGACCATCGTCGGCACGCTTCATATGCCGAAAGAGGGCGGGAGGAGGCCCGGAGTGCTGCTCTGCCACGGCTTCACCGGCAACCGCATCGAGTCCCACTTCCTGTTCGTAAAGATGTCCAAGGAGCTGGGCAGGCGGGGAATCGCGTCCCTCCGGTTCGATTTTCGCGGCTCGGGCGAGAGCGACGGCGAGTTCAGGGACATGACGATCCTCACCGAGGTGGCGGACGCGAAGCGGGCGCTGAGCTTCCTGGGAAGGGTAAAGGGGGTGGACGGGGAGCGTATAGGCGTTCTGGGGCTCTCCCTGGGAGGGTGCGTCGCGGCCTGCATCAGCCCGGAGAGGAAGGTGCGCTCGCTCGTGCTGTGGTCGGCGGTGGCTCATCTGGAGAACCTGACGAGGAAGATGCTCGCCGAGCGGGTGGGCAAGGTGCCGGACCAGCTGCCCGCCGCGATAGATATGGGAGGCCACATGGTCGGCCGCGGCTTCTTCGAGGCGGCCGGCAAGGTGGATCCGCTCGAGGCGATCACGCGGTGCCGGGCCCCGGTGATGGTGGTGCACGGGGAGCGCGACGAGGCGGTGCCGATGCAGCACGCGCGCGATTACCACCACGCGGCGCTCAGCCGCGGCGTCACTACCGTCCTGAAGATGATCGCGGGCGGAGACCACACCTTCGCGGAATCGGAGATCGAGAAGAAGGTTATCGACGAGACCGCCGCCTGGTTCGAGCAGACGCTGTAGGCGGAAGCGGGGCTGGCTCTTCGCTCATTCTCGGCGCCCTTCAGAGAATTGGGTGCCTCCGAGGCATGCTTCGACCGGCCAATGAAAGGTCCGCCTGTCGGCGGACAGCCGGTCGAATCCAGAACCCGCTCAGAGCCAGCCCCGCTTCCGCCTACAGCGTCTCGTATTCCTCTTCTTCGCTCTTCTTCGGTGCGGGCTTGAGCGGCGGCAGTGTGCTCTTCTTCGGAGCGGGCGGCGCCGGTTTCTGCTCCGGCTCGGGCTTTGGGGCGGCCTCGGGCTTCGGCGGCGGCGCCACTTCCGTCGGGGGCTTTTCCTTCTTTTGCGTCTTCGGCTTTTCCTGAGTCTTCGGCCTCTGCGTTTCAGTCTGCTTCGACTGAGTGGCGGGCCGTTGCTGCGTCGGCTGTCTGGGCTTCTTCGGGGAGCCGGTCTTGGGCCGTGTCGCGGTCCGGGGCCTGAGTTCCTTCACCTCCTTGGGTTCCTCCTGGTCTTCCTTCTCCTCCTCCTTCGGCTTTCCGGTCACCGTGTACTGAAGGACGAGGCCGACGACGGAGCCGATGAGCCAGCAGGCGATGATGGCGTGGAACTCCCTGCCCAGAGAGGAGGGGTCCTCTATCAGGGTGGCCGGGTCGATCCCCCTGGCGACGTACCATCCCCCGATGGTGATGGCGCCGGCGCCGCCGAAGGAGGTGGCGAGTATTATGATATGCTTCTGCAGCAGCACCGCGAGGGAGCCGGCGACCACGGCGAGGACCGCGATGAGCAGCGGCTGGATGTCCCTGCCCGCCATTGCGGTGATGGCCGTCCCGACGAGGGCCCCGAAGGACGCCCCGAGGACGAATACGCCTATCAGGTACACGAAGTAGAACAGCACACCCCCCGCCAGGCCGCCGACCACGGCCGCGATGACGGCGGAGGCATCGCTCCTGGGGAATATCAGGTAGGAGACGTACGTGGAGACGAGGCTGAAGCCCATGAAGCCGGTCGAGAACAGGGCGATTCGGAAGAACCGGTAGCCGAAGAAGCAGTAGACGATTCCCAGGGCGATCACGCAGATTCCCAGAATCTTCTGGGTTTCGGGGGATATGGCGCCTACGTCCACATGAGCATCCTTCCTTCCGCGTGTACACGAAGCAAAGCAAATATACCCGCTGAGACGGGAGAATGTCAATGATCGGGAGTATCAGCAGTACAGCGCGGGAGTTATGGTTTCCATACGCAGACGCGGTTGCGGCCGCTGCGCTTGGCGCGATACAGAGCGGCGTCGGCGCGGGCGATGAGCTCTTCCTTGTTCCTCATGCCGTTGGCGGCCTGGGTCAGGCCCACGCTGACCGTGACCGTGATGGTCTTCCCCTCGGGGATGTCGAAGCCGCTCTCCGCGATATCCTTGCGGAGCCGGCGTGCCACCTTCAGCGCCCGCCTCTCGTCCGTGCGCGGCAGGAGCACGGAGATCTCCTCGCCTCCGTAGCGGAAGCCGGTGTTGGCGACGTCGTAGCCGCGGATGGTGGTCGTCACCTTCTCTGCTACCTGGGTCAGCACCGCATCGCCGGAGAGGTGGCCGTACTCGTCATTTATCTTCTTGAAGTGGTCTATGTCTATCATCAGCACGCAGAGCGACTCCCTGCCGCGCTGGTACATGTCGAAGTACTCTTCGAGACGCTCCAGGAAGTAGCTCTTGTTGTGGAGCTTCGTCAGCCCATCGGTGATGGACGTGCTCTTGAGCACGTGACGGGTGAGCGGTATCGAGACGTGCTGTGATATCTCCCGCAGCGACGCCTGCAGGTGCGCCAGCGTGTCGCCGATGGCAGCTCTCTCTCCCTGCAGGGAGGCGCTGACGTACATCACGCCCATCAGGTCCTGGTCCGAGATGAGCGGGAACGCGAATTCCGCGGAGTTCTTCTCGACGCTGCTCACCTGTGTCTTGTGCGTCTGCACCTGCTGCATCAGCGTGGCGTCTATGTCCGACGTGTCTATGTCCTCGCCGAACTGGACCGTCCCCTGTCGCTTCAGCGCGGCGGGTACGAGCGTGTCGGACTTGCCGTTGCGGAGAAACACCGCGATCTCGTTCACGTCGGTGCCGCTCTCGACGCAGATCAGGTTGTCCACCACGCGGAGTATCTCATACAGCAGACTCTCGAAGTGTTTCTCCTCCACCTCGTCGGTAGCGACGCGGCTCACCTCTCTCTGCGCGGTGAGCAGCTCGACCTCCCGCTGCAGCTGCCTGACGCGGGACTCGAGAAGTCCGGAACGCTCTTCGAAATCCTCCGCCCTGCTTCCGGCGGCCCGGGAGCGCTCGCGCACCCGCAGGTACAGGTAGGTCTGCAGCCACAGGAACGCGCCGCACGCGATGGTGCAGACGCCGAGAGGGTAGACCCAGTAGTCGGGCAGGTCGCCTTCGTAGAATACCAGGTACGCGCCGAACGCGATGACGGCGGAGCTGGGCACGAAGGCGAGCCGTCTCAGAATCGCCAGCATGATACCGACTCTATCCGCGCATTGTCATTTGCAGTCCGCATACGGTCCTATCCTCCTTACCAGCGACGGACCGATCCCCTTTATCCTTCGGAGGTCCTCTACAGAGGTATATCGGCCGTTTTCCTCCCTATCTGCGACGATCAGCCGGGCGGTCTTCTCGCCGATGCCGGGAAGGAGAGTGAGCCGCTCCCACCCCGCGGAGTTGATGTCCGCCCTGATTCCCGCCTGCTGCCGGGCGGGAAGCGGGCGCTCCCGTCGGGACCGGAGCCAGGCGGCAACCGCGACCGCGGCGAGAACGGCCGTGAGGACGAGAATGGTGATTCTATTCGGGCGTGTCAGCCCCAGGTTTCTTTCCAGAGCATGCCTCCCATATCTCTTTAACCTCCGGACATGCAAGAAGAACGGACGACAGAACGAACAGGCCGAGGCCGAAGATACCCGCCCCGGCCACTGTGCCGGCCCGCACCGCCAGGGTGTCCCCGGGGGCGTGCAGGGCTGCGAATCTGGACGCGGCGTACGCCCCGGCTCCCATCACCGCGGTGCACATGCAGGTCTTTCCGAAGGACACGATCACCTCGGCGAGCCCGATGGGGCCAATGCGCAGGGTGAGCCTGAGCAGAAGGAAGATGAACGAGAGGGAGAACGCGATGGAGGTGGCGAAGGCGAGGCCGGCCTCCCGCATGGATCGGACGAGAAGCAGGTTGAGCACCACGTTGACGACCACCATGGCGGACGCGATCTTCACCGGTCCCTTCATATCCTGGAGGGAGTGCAGCGCGCGCGTGGCGAGATGCACGCCGCAGAACGCCCAGAGCCCGGCGGCGTAGTAGAGGATGACCATTCCGGTCCGATTCGTCATCTCCGGGGTGAACTTGCCGTATTCGAAGAGCAGGCGGACGATCTCGTTGCGCAGGACCGCAAGCCCGATGAGGGACGGCACCGCCACGAAGAAGACGATGCGGAGCGCCTGCCGGAGGGACGTCTTCATGCCCTCGTAATCCTCCCGCGCCGCGCGGGCGGACAGCGTCGGAAAGACGGCGGTCGCCATCGCGATGCCGAACATCGCCAGAGGAAGCTGTATCAGCCGGTTGCCGAAGTACAGCGCGGTCACCGCGCCGTCCCCGGGGACCATCGACTTGGCGATCAGCCGGTCGATCAGCGTGTTGAACTGTATCAGTATCAGGCCGGCGACGACCGGTATGGAGAGGGCGATCATCTTTCTCAGCGAGGGATCGGACGGTCTCCAGCGGAATCGCAGGGACACCCCGCGCCGCGCCATCGCGGGGACGAGCATGACGCACTGCACCAGCCCTCCGGCAAGCACTCCCCAGGCGGCCGCTTTCACTCCCATCGTCTTTCCCAGCACCAGTACGGCGGCAATCCAGAACGCGTTCATGATCGCCGGACCGGCGGCCGGAAGGCCGAAGGATCCGACGCTGTTCAAAACGGATGAGAATAAAGCACTTAGACAGACGAATACGAGGAAGGGAAGCATGATGTCGAGAAGCGTCAGCGTGTCGGCCACAAAGGCCGAGACCCCCCAGAGCGTCGTCAGCGCCGACGCGGCGCGCAGCATCGCGAAGCATCCGACCAGCACGACCGCGACGAAGGTGAACGTCACGCGGGTGAATTCCGCGGCGCCCTCCATGCCGTCCTTCTCCCGCACCTGCGCGAAGACCGGGATGAAGGACGACTGGAGCGCGCCCTCGCCGAGGATCCGGCGGAGAAGATTCGGGATGGTGAACGCTATGTAGAACGCGTCGAGCGCGTACGGGGTGAAGTAGGCGGCGCAGGCGATGTCACGAACAAGACCGAGGATGCGGCTGGCGAGCGTCCCCAAGGATACGTTCCCCGCGGAACGCAGGAGGCGGCTCATGACGTCGCGTGCTTGAGCTCGTCCCGGTGTTTGTTGAGGTCAAGTTTCTCGAGTATCTCGACGACTTCGGTTATGTCTTCTTCCCGCCCGGTCGCCCAGTTGATGATGTCGAGGTTCTCGCGCCCGTCTTCCACCTGATTGAGTATCGAGTCGAGGAGCTCCTGGTTGCCGCAGATGCCCTTGTTCGTGAGGTCAAAGTCATCTTCGCCGAGCTCGATCCAGAACACCTGGCCGCGTATGTGTTCGAGCCAGCGGCTGCGGGCCCACGGCCACCAGTAGCGGATGTTCCATTCGCGCGATGCGCGTTGTGATTCTTCGGAATGTTCCTGCTGATACCGCCGGGCCTCGAATGTGGCCTCGCGATAGAGGCTGCGTTTCAGGATATCGTCCAGTTCCATAGTCGCGACTTCTCCAATATTCATATCGGCATCTCCCGCCCTCTTACTTGTGCAGTGTATCCCGCATTCCCGCGACCGCGGCGGCGGGGTCGTCGGCGGAGACCGCCGCGCCGCACACCGCGATGCACCTCGCCCCGGCCTTTCGGATGTGACACACGTTCTCCGGCCCGATGCCCCCGATAGCGTACACGGGCACGCTGGAGGCCTTCTGGGCGGTTTGGAGCGCGTCCGGGGAGACGGCCGGGCCGACCCCCTTCTTCGTTTCCGTCTCGAACACCGGACCGAACCCGACGTAGTCCGCGCCGGCAAGACAGGCCCGGCGGATCTCCTCTTCGGAGTGAGTGGACGCGCCGACGATCATGTCGTCGCCGACGATGCGCCGGGCTTCCTCCGCGGACAGATCGTCCTGTCCGACGTGGACGCCGTCCGCGTCGACGGCGCACGCGATATCGGTCCGATCGTTTACTACAAGAAGCGCGCCCGCCTTCGACGTCACCTGATGCGCGGCGGCCGCGTACTCTTTGAATTCCCTGTCGCTGAGGGATTTCTCCCTCAGCTGTATCATGCCGGCGCCGCCCGCGATGACGCTCTCGATGAACTCCATCGGGTCGCTGAGCGCGGCGCGGCCGGCGACCATCTGCCTGGTGACTATCACGCAGACGCAGGGGCCGGCGAGGACCTCCGGCTTCCGGCGCGCGAGGAGCCGGATGACTTTCTTTTCGAGGGTGTAAGTGCGGTAGCGGAGATCGGAGAAGACCTTCGACGGATCGTGCGACACCTCCTCGAGGACGCGGAACGCTTCCTGCAGCCGGCTGAAGTTCGCGGTCGCGACGCTCAGCAGGCCGTTCCGTCCGCTGCGGACCTGCGACGCGGCGACGTCGCCCTCGGAGTCGCGCGCCTGGCACAGCGCCGCGCGCGACGCGCCGATCTCCGTCGGCGCCTCGCGGATGTCGTGACGAAGCTGTTTGGATTCACCGGCCAGCGGCGCGCTGGAGAGATGAAAGCGCGCGATGTCTTCGATTACCCGGGCGGCTTCGGAGGCGCGATTGAGGTTCGCGTCGACGATGCGCATCGCCGACGTCTCCAGAGTGACCTCCCCAGTTGCTCCGGAAAATTTGGGGTGCATCTTGGATTATACTGCGTGACTTTTCAGGGACAAGGATTCGCACACGCCGGATGCAGATTTTTTCTCGCTCACAAATGCCGTGCCAAGTTCCGGAGCGCCGCGCGCGTCAGTCGTCGATGCCGATCACCCGCTTCCTCTCCTCGTAGATCCAGCTCACCTTCACCTTCGCGCCCACCTTCACCTTCGCGAGAATCTTGAGCATGTCCTTGTCCAGGCCGCCGCCGTCCTTGGGCATCCCGCCGATCCAGCGAGGGATGTAGCGCTCCGTCGGGCCGTCGTCCGGCTTCACGTCGATGAACGTCTCTCCCCTGGCCGTCACGACGCCGGTGACCGTCCCCTTCTTCTTCGACGGCACGACCGACTTCACGCTGACGACGCGGCGGCCGTCGTCCTTCTTCCAGACGAGCTCGACCAGGTTCGTTCCGTACACGTCCTTCGCCGGTTCCTCCAGGAAGTAACGCCGCGGTTCCTTGTCGCCCTCGGCTTTCACCTCGAGCCATTTCTTGTTCAGGCGCGTGACGATGCCGGTAAGCGACCCTCCGGTCTCTTTGTCTTTTTCGCGTGCCTCCTCGCCGCCGTCACCGCCTCCAGCGGCCCATTCCCGCTGCTCCTTGGACAGCTCCAGGATCGAGAAGAAATCCCCCTCGTGGTTGGCGATCTCCACCGTCAGCTCCTGCTTTTCCTCCAGCTTCTTTATGAAGGCCACATGCAGCTCCACCGGGTGCCATTTGCCGTTCTCGCCCTTCTTCCAGCGAGGCCCGACGCGGACGGTTCGGCCCTCCAAGTCCTTTGGGGTCTTGGCTTTGTTGTTCTTCCACACCTTGAGGACCTTGGCGACTCTGAGCCAGAAAACGTTCTTCTCCCCTTTTTCGACGACGGTTCCGCTTACCATGCCGCTGAAACCCCTTACCGACTCCGGAATGCCCGCTTTCTCGTCTTTGTCAGCCGGCTTTCCGGCCTCTTCTGTCGGTGCCTTCTTCGGCGTGGCCGATTCCGCGGCGAATACGCGGTCCGCGCCGGCGGAGAGTGCGTAGCTCTTCCCCTGATACTCGACCGTTACACTTCCCGCCAGGACCGCCACCGCAAGCGCCAGAGCAGCTCTTCCACCCCTCATTTCTACTTCTCCTTCGTTCTCGACGATACGGACGGTAAATCGGGTGCCGGTAACCGAGACCGTCCCCAACTCGGTGCCGACAGTAAATGCTCCAATATTTCGTTCAACCTCACAGGTGACAGCGCCGCGGTGCAGGAAGATGGCTTCGTCGTGCGGCAGTCCGTCGACGCGGAGCCGGGTCCTCGGCTCGATGTCAATCCGGCAGTAACCGCCGAGTTCGAGCGACGCCGGCTGTCCGGCGACCGCGACGGTGGCGCCGCGCTCGAACGACCGGGCGTCCTCCACCACGTGTGTTCCGGTGATGCAGGGCTCGGGATAGCCGGGAGGAAACAGCATCGAGCCGGCGACGGCCGCGGCCAGCAGCGCGGCGGCCGCGGACGGAACGATCCAGGCCAGCCGTCGTCTCCGGCGGGCGCGCGCCGCGGCGAAGATGCGCGGGGCGAGGTCGGTCGGGCTCTCGCCTCCGAGCACCTCGCACAGGAGGATATCCATCAGGCTGTCATCCTGGATGCTCATGCCGTCTCCGTTCCGTCCAGCCGCAGACGCCGCCTGACGCACCTCACCAGCTCGGCCCGGATCCGTCTGAGCAGCGTTTTGATGCCGTCCTCGGTCATGTCACACAGCTCCGCCATCTGCGCGCGCGACTTTCCGAGCGCGTAGCGGAGGTCCAGGACGCGCCGCTGCTTCTGCGAAAGGGAATCCAGGCACTTGCGGAGCGCCTCGACGTAGTCGAATCCGTCACCATCGCGGAGAAACTCGGCGGACCAGGTCCCTTCGAACTGTTCGAGCATGTCTCCGGTGATACGCACCGGGTCTACCCGGCTGCGGCGGCAGTACCGCAGGAACAGGTTACGGGCGATGCCTCTTAGCCACGCGCCCTGGCCGGCGGCGTCGGCGCCGCGGGGGAGCCCGCCCTTTTCGAGGACGGTCAGAAAAGTTTCCTGCGCGATGTCCTCGGCCACGGTCGGATTCGCGCCGAGATAGCGCAGATAGCGGTATATCTCGGCCTGATGGGTCCTTACCAGCGTTTCAAACGTGCGGCGTTTCATGTGAGTCCGGCCCTCCACAGGGGTATCGCACGGACCGGGTCAAAGGGTTCAGAAAAATCAGGACCACTCCCCCCGGGCGATCTTCCTCTTCAACTCCAGGTAGTAGAGCATGTTCTCCAGGGACACCTCCGGGGGCACGGTATGGTCCACCGTGGGGGTGTAGCCGCCCTCCTTCAGGAGGGGAACGATCTTGCGGCGGCATTCCTCCTCGATGGCCTGCTTTCCCTTCGAGAGCTCCCGCTTGTCGATTCCGCCCATCAGGGCGATATCCCTGCCGAATTCCCCGTGGATCTTCACCGGGTCCATCCCGGAGGCCACCTCGAGAGGCCAATGGCAGTCCACACCGGCGTCGATCATGCGGGATATCAACAGCTCGGTGTTGCCGTCGCTGTCCAGCTCCACCACCTGCACCCCGTGGGTGCGGACGTAATCGATGATCGCTTTGTGCCGCGGGCCGAAGAACGCATCGTATATCTTCGGCGAGATGAGCGGGCCGGATTTGCAGGCGAAGTCCTCGTTGAATATGAACGCGTCCACGTCGTTCTCGTCCAGCGCCTTCTTCGCCACCTTCATGAAGTACTCGACGAGAAACTCGAGTATCTCGTGCACCAGGTCCGGCTGGTCGTAGAACGCGTACGACAGGTGCTCCGTTCCCATCATCTCGCGCAGGTTCCAGTAGAGCCCCGCGAAGCCGCAGTTGTGGGTGAGATAGAGCGGGCAGTCGCGGTCGTCCCACTTCGCCTTCAGCTCCTCCCAGTTCTCCGGGTAGCGGGACGGCTCGTCCGGGTCCAGATGCTTCTTCAGCTCCAGCCAGTCGTCGCGCGTCTTCACGAAATGCTCGAGGAACGTGTCCATCGAGAGGCGGGTGCCGTGCGACTCTCCCTCCTTCAGCCCGCGCCGCAGCCGTCCCCAGTTATCCTTGAAGAGAATGTACCGGTCCGTCTCCTCGATGGTTTCCTGGAAGCCGGGGATCGGGGCCATCCGAAGCGGAATGTACTCGCGCCGGTCGAGCCTGGCGAACTTCGGGATGCCGTGGAACCACGAGCCCTTCAGCTCGTCTTCGGTCAGTCCCTCTTCCAGCCACCGGTCGCGGGCCTGGCCCCACGCGCCCAGCTCGTAGTACGGGTACCGGTCGACCTCTTCGTGCTTCATTATCGCCAGGTATCGTTCACGGTCGTTCATAGGTGTCTCCTTCGTGTCCTCGTGAATTCGAATACGTAATTCGAAAAGTATACCGAACGAGCCGGGGTGGCGCTTGACATTCCTCCCGGCGGTTGGCATAAGACCTTTCCGAGGCGCGGGCCGATTTCCGACGGTCGGGGATCCGGGCAACGCGCCGTTCCATCATAACCGTATAGGAGGTCAGAAGATGGGGCAGGAGAGACCCGGTTACGAAGGCACCCCGCAGATTCCCGGCTCGAAGTGGCACGTACACGACCCTGCGCGGCCGTGGCCCCGCGTGGTAACGCCCGGCTTGTCGGGCTGCAAGGCCGCTCCGTGCGCGCCGCCGTCGGACGCGGTGGTGCTGTTTGACGGAAAGGACCTTTCCGGTTGGGTGAAGGCCGGCGGGAACGACGCGGCCGAGTGGAAGGTGGAGAACGGCTACATGGAAGTGGTGCCGAAGACCGGCAGTATCGAGACGAAGGAGAAGTTCGGTGACTGCCAGCTGCACGTGGAGTGGGCCGCGCCCGAGGAGGTGAAGGGCGACAGCCAGGGACGGGGCAACAGCGGCGTCTTCCTGATGGGCATCTACGAGGTGCAGGTGCTGGACTGCTGCGACAACCCGACGTACGCGGACGGCTCGACGGCGTCGCTGTACGGGCAGTGCCCGCCGCTGGTGAACGCCTGCGCGAAGCCGGGCGAGTGGCAGACGTACGACATCGTGTGGGTCGGCCCGAAGTTCGACGGCGACACGCTCGCCAGCCCGGCGCGCATCACCGTGTTCCACAACGGGGTGCTTGTGCATCACGACTACGAGCTGACCGGTCCGACGACGCATCAGAAGGTGCTCGAGTACAAGGCGCACCCGGACACCGGGCCGCTGCAGCTTCAGGACCACGGTGACCTGGTGCGGTTCCGGAACATCTGGTACCGCCCGCTGACGAGTTACGACGAAGGATAATATGCAAGAGGCGAGGATGTCTTCGCTCATTCTCGGCGCCCATAGGAGATTGGGCGCTTCCCCCTCGACGGGGCTCGGGGCCCTGAGCTTGCCGAAGGGCGAGGAAGGCTTCGACCGCGTAAGGAAAGATCCGCCTGAAGGCGGACAGCGGTCGAACCCAGAACCCGCTCAGCCATCTTCGCCTCCTGCGGGGACGGGGGAAGTGCTATGAGACTGGGCGGTCCGATATTCGACAAGGAGCTTAGCCCGGACGAGTGGGTCGAGGTGGTGAAGGCGAAGGGCTACACCGCGGCGCAGTGCCCGGTGAAGACCGACGCCGGTGACGACGAGGTGCGGGCGTATGAGGACGCGGCGCGCGAGGCAGACATCGTCATCGCCGAGGTCGGCGCGTGGAGCAATCCTCTCAGCACGGATGAGGAGACCCGCGCCGCCGCCCTGGAGAAGTGCCGCAACGCCCTTCATACTGCGGATCGAATAGGCGCGCGATGCTGCGTCAACATCGCCGGATCCCGCTGAGAGAAATGGGACGGGCCGTGCGGCGCGGACCTGACCGACGAGACGTTCGATATGATCGTCGAGACGGTGCGCGGTGTCATCGACGAGGTGAAGCCGACGCGGACCTTCTACACGCTGGAGACGATGCCGTGGATGTATCCGGACTCCGCGGACAGCTACCTGGCGCTCATGAAGGCGATCGACCGGGACCGGTTCGCGGTGCATCTTGACCCGGTGAACCTGGTGAACTGCCCGGCTCGCTGCTTCCGGACCGCGGCGCTGCTCGAGGAGTGCTTCGAGAAGCTGGGGCCGCATATCAAGTCATGTCACGCCAAAGATATAGCGCTTGGCGACACGCTGACGGTACACCTGGACGAGGTGAGGCTCGGCACCGGGATGATGGACTACGGAGTGTATCTGCGGGAGCTCGCGAAGCTGGACCCGAATACGCCGCTGATGCTGGAGCATCTGCCGGACGAGGATGAATACGACAAGGCGGCGGAGCACATCCGCACGGTCGCGGAGCGGGAGGGCATCGAGCTGTGAAGAAGGTGTACCTCGCCGGCCGCCCCTCGTGTGTTCTGTTCGTCCTGCTTCTCATAGCCGTGCCGAGGGTGTGGGCCGCGGAGAAGGAGGCCAAGGCGCTGCTGCCCGAGGGGGTGACCGGCATCGCGTCGAAGTACCCGGGCGACAAGGGCATCGAGAAGGACCCGGACGTGATCTTCTGCGAGAAGTTCGACAAGGGATCGGTCGCCGACGCGTCCGATTACTGGGACAACGTGAAGGGCGGCGAGATCATGAAGCTTAGCAACCGGTTTCCGGAGGGGAGCGCGGACGACCAGTCGCTCCTGATCACCCACGTCGGCGGGGAGGGGACGGGGGGACACCTGTACCGCAGGCTGCTTCCCGGATTCGAGACGGTATTCGCCCGCTTCTACGTGAAATTCGCCGAGGATTGCGCCCCGATACACCACATGGGAACCCATCTGGGGGGCTACAGCCCGGCCACCCGCTGGCCGCAGGGGGCCGCGGGGCTGAAGCCGGACGGCAGCAACCGGTTCACCTCCGGCGTGGAGCCCTACGGAAAGAAGTGGGAGTGGGACTTCTACACGTACTGGCAGGGCATGCCGGTGCACGGCGACGGGAAGTACTGGGGGACGCCGTTCCTGGCCGGGGGGCGCGCCAGACCAAAGGTGGAACGCGGCAAGTGGATCTGCGTCGAGATGATGATCAAGCTGAACAAGGAGACCCGGAAGCGCGACGGGGAGCAGGCGTTCTGGCTGGACGGCAAGCTGGTGCGTTACGAGGACCAGGTGGTGAGTCATGTAGGACGGGGTTTCCCCAAGGGCCGCTGGATGGGCGGCTGGTGGCGGCCGGACGTTACCAGCAAGGACGCGTTCGACGGCTTCCGGTGGCGGACCGCGAAGCACCTGTCGGTCAACTACGTGTGGGCGTACGTCTATATCACCGAGGCCGAGAAGGGCCACAAGAGCAAGGTATGGTTCGACAACATCGTCGTCGCCAAGAAGTACATCGGCCCGCTCAAACCTTTCAAGGAGTCAGAACCCCTGAGAAAGGACCCGGCAAAGAAATCAGGGCCTTTCGAGGGGGCAGAGTCGCCGAAGGAAAAGTCCCTCTTCGCGCCGGACTAGCCGATGATGGTGCGGAGGGCGTCCATGGTGGGGAGGTTGGGGTCGAAGGACGTCTTCATGCGGGCGATGAAGCGGCGGGCGATGACGAGCTTGCGGGGCGAGTGCTGCGCCTGACCTATCAATAGATGCGCCGCGTAGATGTCGCAGGCCAGGTCGGACAACTGTTCCCCGGCCAGGTCCGCGTACCCCTCCTCTTCCGAGTTGCGCGCCGTCTCGACCGCCTCCAGCAGGTTCTTCTGCGCGGCGATCACCCTGTTCTGGAGGTCCTTCAGCTCGCCGTCGTAGGAGAGTGCCGCAAGCTCCTCCAGCCGGCCGGTCAGGTTGCCGCCGAGCAGCCCCGCCAGTATCGCGACCGCCTGAAGCTGGGTGGTTCCTTCATATATGTTGGTGATCCGCGCGTCCCGGTATATCCGCTCGATGTCGTAGTCGCGCATGTAGCCGCTGCCGCCGTGTATCTGCAGGGAATCGTACGCCACGCTGTTGGCCGCCTCGGTGAGATAGTACTTGCTCATGGGCGTCAGCACCGCGGCGAGCTTCCGTGCCGCCGCGAGGCGCGGTTTGGCGTCCTCGGGCGCGTCGCCGGCCTCGATGAGCCGGTCCAGCATCGTCTCGTAGTCTACGTACCGGCAGGTGTCGTACAGCAGCGCCCGTCCGGCCTCGATAGTGACCTTCATGTCCGCGAGCATGTCGGTGACGGGCGGAATATCTATGATCTTCTTGCCGAACTGCTCCCGCTCCTTGGCGTACGGCAGTGCCTCCGCGTACGCGGCCTCCGCGATGCCGAGGCCCTGCGCCGCGATGCCGATGCGGGCCCCGTTCATCAGGGCCATCACGTACTTGGTGAGCCCCCGGCGCCGCTTGCCGATGAGCTTCGCCGGCACGTTGTTGAACTGCATCTCGCAGGTGGGGGAGCCGTGGATCCCGAGCTTGTCCTCGATGCGGCGGATCCGGATGTCGTCGCCTTTCTCCGCCAGCAGCATGCTCAGCCCCCGGCCGTCCTTGGTATGCGGCTCGGAGCGGGCCAGCACCAGCAGCACGTCGCCGCAGCCGTTGGTGATGAAGCGCTTCACCCCGTTCAGCCGCCACATGCCGGGGTTGTCCGGGTCCTCCGTCGCTTTCAGTTGAACCGCCTGCAGGTCGCTTCCCGCGTCCGGCTCGGTCAGCACCATCGCGCCCGTCACCTCCCCGGAGGAGAACCGGGGCAGGTATTCGTCCTTGATCGGGTCGTCCGCGAAGTCGTGTATCGTCTCGGCGATGTCCTGCAGGCCGAAGAGGGTCATCAGCGCGGCGTCCGCGCGGGAGACCATCTCGATGGCCGCCGCGTACAGCACCCGGGGGAAATTCAGCCCGCCGTACTTCCGGGGCAGGGTGAAGCCCATCAGCTCCGCCCTGGTGAGCGCGTCCAGGTCCTCCTTGATCGCCTGCGGATACTGGACGTTGCCGCCGTTGTACTGGGCCCCCTCGCGGTCCGCGTCCGTGGCGCGCGGCGCGATGAACTCCGCGCACAGCTCTCCCAGCACGTCCAGCACCCGGTGGTAGCTGTCCAGCGCGTCCTCCGCGCTCTCGGGCGCGTGCGGATACTCCGCCGCCTCCTTGAAGCCGGGCTCGTACAGCTCGATGACGTCCGTGAGGTCCATGTGGTCCAGGACGAACCTGATGTCTTCGTTGTCGCGGTAGAAGTTAGAAGCCATTTCAGCCCCCCGACGCCTTGGCCGCTTCGATCATCCTGGGCACCACTTCCTTCAGGTCGCCGACGATGCCGTAATGGGCCAGGTGGAATATCGGCGCCTCCGGGTCTATGTTGATCGCGATGATGCAGGACGACTCGTGCATGCCCGCCTGGTGCTGGATGGAGCCGGAGATGCCGGCCGCGATGTAGAGCTTCGGCCGCACCGTCGTCCCGGTCTGTCCCACCTGGTGGTCCTTCTCTATGAATCCGGAGTCCACCGCCGCGCGGGACGCGCCGACCACGCCGCCGAGCGCTTTCGCGAGCCTGTGTATCAGCTTGAAGTCGTCCCGGCTTCCCACGCCCATGCCGCCCGAGACCACGATGTTGGCGCCCTTCAGGTTCACCCTCTTCGCCTCGGTCTTCCGGTCGAGCACCTTCGTGGTGAGGAGATCGGCGGGGATCTCGCCATCGAATTCGACCACCTCGCCGGTGCGGCTCGGGTCCGACTCGCCCATTATCATCACCCCTTCCCGCACGGTGGACATCTGCGGCCGGGCATCCGGGCAGACGATGGTGGCGATGATGCTGCCTCCGAAGGCGGGGCGGGTCTGCAGCAGCAGGTTCTTGTATTCCTTCTTGGTGGCCGGGTCTTTCCAGTCGCCGATGTCCAGCCCGGTGCAGTCCGCGGTGAGGCCGGCCTTCAGCTTGGACGCGACGCGCGGCGCCAGATCACGCCCCTGCGGGGTGGCGCCGTAGATGACCACCTCGGGGGAGCGGGTGTTTACGAAATGGCAGACGACCGCGGCGTAGGAGGTGGTGCAGTAGTCCGCGAGCTCCGGGCGGTCGGCCACGCAGACCACGTCGCAGCCGTGCGCGACGGCGTCCTGCGCCAGGGAGGAGACGCCTTCCCCGGCGATCACCGCGCTCACGCGAGCGCCGAGCTTGGACGCGAGGTCAGCTCCCTTGCCTATCAGCTCCAGACTCACGTCGGCGATGCGGCCCTCCTGGACCTCGGCGACGATCATCACCTCGCGGTCGCTCACAGTATGTGCTCCTCTCTGAGCTCATCGAGAAGGCCGCGGATGCCGTCATCCGTCGGTTTTATATCTTTGGTGTCCGTCTTGGCGAGCACCACGCTCTGTATCTTCACAACGCTGGTGGGGGAGCCCTTCTTGCCGCAGCGCTCCTCTTCGAGCCCGAGATCCGCCATTCCCCACTGGCGGAGCAGCAGCCCCTTCGGCTCCAGCGCGCTCGCGTCGTCGCCCGCTTCCGCCGCCGTCTTCGCCTTCTTGAAGCGCATCAGCCGCTTCGCGCCGGCCGGCCGTGCGGAGGGCGCGGTGCCGTGGACCGTCACGAGCACCGGCAGCGCGGCCTGGACCGTCTCGTAGCCGCCGGGTATCGCGCGCCGTGCGGTGACCGTCTTCCCGGAGAGCTCAATACTCTCCACGTAGGTTATCTGCGGCACGTCCAGCTTGTCCGCGGTCTGGGGTCCGACCTGCGCGGTGTCGCCGTCGATAGCCTGCGACCCGCACAGCACCACGTCGAAGTCGCCCAGCTTCCTCACCGCTTCGGCCAGCACCACCGAGGTGGCCAGCGTGTCCGCGCCGGCGAACTTGATGTCGGAAAGCAGAAGCACCTCGTCGGCGCCGTGGTAGAGCGAATCCCTCAGTAATTCGGCCGCGGCGGGAGGGCCCATGGTGATGACGGAGATCCTGCCGCCGTACGTGTCGCGAAGGGAAAGCGCCATCTCGAGCGCGTCGACCACGA
>CAYMFW010000023.1:0-11512 GCA_964389785.1 uncultured Planctomycetota bacterium | reverse complement strand
CTCGGGGTTGAAGATCGCGGGCAGGGCACCACGGTTGACGGTGCCGTCCTCCTTCATCGCCTCGCCGGTGATGTTCTCGGTGTCGGGGACCTGTTTCGCCAGGACTACGAGGTTGTAGGGCACGCTTCCGGTCTCAGTCGCTCTTGTCTTTGCTGGAGCCTGCCTCTTTTTCGGGGACCTCGGCTTCTTCGATGAGCATGATGGGTATATCGTCCCGCACCGGGTAGCGGCGTCCGCACTTGGTGCAGACGATCCTGTCCTCTTCGAGCTTCACCTCCACCTTGCACAGCGGGCAGGCGAGTATGTCCAGGAGCTCCTTGTCTATCATGGCGCCTCCATCTCCGAATAGTAAGCGGGTATGGTACCGGACGGGACAGGGGGATTCAAGAATCAAGGCCGCGCGGAAGATTTCAGCGACTCTGACCCCTTGAAACGTTACGAGTTCGTATCATCAGGTAGTATGTCACCAGAACTCTTGGGGTGCCGGTAGAAGACGGCGACGAGGCCGCCGAGCGAGCTCCAGGCGAACAGGCTTATCCGGTACATCAGGGAGATGGCGACCGAGACGTCCTCGGCCACTCCCTTGGCTTCGAACAGCCACTTCGAGCTGAGCTCGCCGATTCCCAGTCCCATGCTCGCCAGGCACGAAATGAAGGATATGGTCGGGACCGCGATGATGTAGTCCATGTAGCCCATGGCCTCCACGCCGAGGGAGAGGCCGTACCCGTAAAAGAGCGAAATACAGCCGAAATGGCCCAGGAAGGATATCCCGAGCGCGGCGAGCAGCGTGCCCGTGTTCTTCCGATAGTAGTCGCGCGCGGTGAGCAGCTCCTCGCTGATGCCGCCGAGCGGGAAACGCTTCGCCAGCCAGTCCATTCCCCACAGCCTGCCGAAGAAGAAGATGACGCAGATCGCGCCGGTGAGCGTGACCATGACGGCCACGACCGGCCACGCCCTCCTGATGATGGGATCGTTGTACCGAATCAGCAGGCCGACGAGCGCGATGGTTCCGAGCGCCACCGTGCCGACCAGCCGGTCCATGACCACGCTCACCGCCGCGCGGGCCCGGTACGGGGTGTTGCGTGACGCGTAGATCGCCTTGGCGAGGTCGCCCCCGACCAGCCCGGCCGGGGTGAGGCTGAAGAAGTACCCGAGCAGGGTGAGCTTCAGCGCCTCCCACAGCGTGATGTCGATCTCCTGGCAGAGCAGAAGCATCCGCCATCGCACCGCGCCGATGATGCCGACGATTCCGAACACCGGGAAGAAGAGGAAGAACAATCCGAGGTTCGCCCGCTGGAGCTGCTCCCATACCTTTCGCGGGTCGACCAGGTACAGGACGAATCCGAGAAGGAGGACGCTCGCCAGGATCCTGAGCCAGAAGCCGACCCGACTCTTCCGCGGGGCCTGAGCGTCCATCAGGACCCGCCGGTGTCGCCGATGTCCTCGCGAAGACCTTCGTAGATGGGAAAGCGGGCGCAGAGCTCCGCGACCCTGGCGCGCACGTCGTCCCGCGCGTTCGGCGCGCCGGACAGCACCAGGTCCATGCACTCGGCGATCTCGGCCATCTCGTCCGGTCCCATTCCCCTGGATGTCACGGTGGGGGTGCCTATCCGTATGCCGCTCGGATCGAACGGGCCTCTCCTGTCAAACGGGATCACGTTCTTGTTCAGCACCACCCCGGCGTCGCTGAGCGCGACGGCCGCGTCGTGCCCGGACATGTCACGATCCGACAGGTCTATAAGGAACAGATGAGTGTCCGTGCCGTCCGACACCAGCCGGTACCCGCGCGACTTCATGTCCTCGGCCAGCACCCTCGCGTTCTCGCAGATCCGGTGCTGGTACTCCTTGAACTCGTCGGTGAGCGCCTCCTTGAAGGCGACCGCCTTGGCGGCCACCGCGTGCATCAGCGGGCCGCCCTGGAAGCCGGGGAACACCTCCTCGTCTATCCGCTTGGCGTAGTCCCTCCTGCACAGCACGAACCCGCCCCGGGTGCCCCGGAGCGTCTTGTGCGTGGTGCCGGTGACGAAATCCGCGTGGTCCACCGGCGACGGGTGTATGCCCGCGGCCACCAGGCCCGCGGTGTGCGCGATGTCGGCCATGAAGTACGCGCCGATCTCCCGGGCAATCCTGCCGAAGCGCTCGAAGTCGATCATTCTCGGATAGGAGCTGGCCCCGGCGATGATCAGCCTCGGCCTGCACTTCCGCGCCAGGTCCTCCATCTGCTCGTAGTCGATCGTCTCCGAGTCTTTTCTCACGCCGTAGAACACCGCCTTGTACGCCCGGCCGGTGTAGTTCTTGTGGTGTCCGTGCGACAGGTGGCCGCCGTGGTCCAGGTTCATCCCGAGAATCACGTCACCCGGCTCGAGGACCGCGTTGTACACCACGTGGTTCGCCTGGGTGCCCGCGTGGGGCTGCACGTTGGCGTGTTCCGCCCCGTACAGCTCCTTGGCCCGCGCTATCGCCAGCGACTCCGCGCTGTCGGCGTTCTCACAGCCCTGGTACCAGCGTCTTCCGGGGTAGCCCTCCGCGTACTTGTTGGTCAGGACCGACCCCTGGGCGGCCAATCCGGCCATGCTGACGACGTTCTCCGAGGCGATCAGGATCACGTTCTCCTGCTGGGGGCGGTGTTCGGCGTATT
Organism: uncultured Planctomycetota bacterium; assembly: GCA_964389785.1. GTDB lineage: Bacteria > Planctomycetota > CAYMFW01 > CAYMFW01 > CAYMFW01 > CAYMFW01. The sequence goes on along the minus strand of CAYMFW010000023.1, from coordinate 8,874 downwards.
TGTTTTTCCATTTCTCCGGGTCTTTTTTCCTGAGAATCGCAATTGTGTTCTTGGGCGGACTTTGTTGGGGGGTGGGAGGGGAAGGTCAATACGCTATTGATGGACACGGGAAACATCCATATAATAGTCGCGATCGAAATTCGGGGATACGAAGGAATCATGTCCCCGAACTCCAGTCGGATTTGGGGGGAGAGCAGATGGCAGTGCGGATGATGAAGTCGCGCAGGCTGAACATGAAGAAGGTGTTCAGCTACGCCAAGTTCGGCATCGGGCTCGTGCTCATCCTCATCTTCTACAAGAACGTCATTCTCATCCACGGTACCGAGGTGATAGACGCGAACGACCCCTCGATGATCTCCACCCTGCACCCGCGGGACCGGTTTTACTACCACAAGACTGCCAGAAGCGTCGATCAGCTCAAGAAGCAGGAGCTGATCATCTTCAGGCCCCCGGACAAGCCGCAGGAGTGGCGGGTGGCGCGCATCAAGGGGATCCCCGGCGAGACGATGAACGGGAACATGATCCCGAGAGGCTATCTGTACCTGGAGTCGGACAACCCCCGGAACCGGAAGACGTACACCGTCCACGAACATTTCGTTATCGGCCGGCTCCACCACGTGAAATTTCTTCCCAGGGACGAGGGCACGAAATGAACGAAGAGAGCGCCCTCAAGAGGTCTCCCTGGATCGCCATCGCGCTCGGCGGGGGGTTGGCGTTCATGGCTATCTGGATCGCGCTCACCATTACGTCCGCGTTCCGGGAGATGGGTGTCAAGAAAAGCTTCAGCCGAGGGCTTGACGCCTTCTACCTGAACGACTGGGACAGCTCCCTTCAGGAGCTGAGAAGCTGCATGCAGCGGAAGCCCGCCTTCGCGCCGCCGTACGAGGTGGCCGGGTACATCCATTTCATGAAGGGCGAGGTGACCGAGGCGGAGCAGGTGTTCGCCGACGCGGTGAACAACGCCGGCCAGACGGAGACGCCGCTCTCCATGATGGGGCTGGCGGTGATAAACGCGGAGAGGACGGCGGAGAAGCGCGAGCTGTCCCAGCTGAAGCTGATCGCCGGGCAGATGGAATCGATGCAGGACCTGGTGCCCTGCGACGTGGACGCGCTGATAAACGCCGCGGCCATCCGGCTGAACGCGGAGGACACGTCCGTCGGCAAGCGGCTGCTTCGCACGCTGAAAGAGAAGGAAGCCGTCTACACCGCCTCGGCCATGCCGGTGCTGGCCAACGCGCGGGGGGTGCTGGCGTACACCGAGGGTAATCGTGAGGAGGCGATGACCCAGTTCCGGTACGCCGCGGGGCGGGCCGGCAGCTGGGGGGCGCCGCGGGCGAATCTGAGCGCGCTTTCGGTCGACACGGTGTCCTCGCTCAAGACGGCCGACGAGGTGATAGAGAAGCTGTTTCCCTATCTGCACAGCACGAACACGTCGGCGTTCTCCAGGGACGACGCGTACCTGTACCACAACACGCTCGGCGTGGTGGCGTACATGCGGCTCGGCGAGAAATATTACGGGAAGGCGATCGAACACTTCAACAAGGCGATCACGGTGAAGCCGGACGAGCCGTGGGCGAAGCTGAACAAGGCCGCGGTGATGGCCCTGCACGCCGACCGGGTGGGAGAGAAGGAGAGGGTGAAGCACGTGGAGGCGACGGAGAAGGTGTACCACGAGGTGCTCGCCGGCAAGGGCGTGGACAACAAGATAAAGTACCTGATGTACAACGTGCTGGGGATTCTGGCGATGAAGCGGAACGCCCCGGACAAGGCGCTGGAGTGGTTCGAGAAGGCCTACGAGATGAAGAAGGACGACTATCTGGTCTGCACCCACCTGGGCATCCTGCACTACACCCTGAAGCACTACGCCCGGGCGAAGCGGTACTACAAGGAGAGCGGCGCGCTGAAGGACGACCAGGAGGAGGTGAACCGGGTCCTCAAGGTGCTGACGGCGGTGCCCACGCTGGAAGCCGCCTCCGTCAGATACACGACCGACGTCAAGCCGGTCGTCGGCGTGAGGGCGGGCGTCAACTCGTGCCCGGCCACGGTGGAGAACTGCAGGATCGAGGTGAAGTTCGACGACACCCCCGGCTTCTTCACGGTCCGGCCCTGCTATCTCACGTGCGTTCCCGCGGGCGACCTGCTGGGCGGGCGGCACAAACTCAATATCACCGTCACCGACCCGGCCGGAAACAAGACGGAGCGTGCCTTCGAATTCGCCGTGGACCGAAAGCCGCCCCGGTTCCACGGGGTGAAGCCGAAGGCGGCGGGGGTCGCGAAGGGCAATAACCCCACCATAGTGATCCGCGCCTGGGACGAGCTGAGCGCGGTGGACCTGAAGACGGTATACGTGAAGTACATGACCGGCGAGGGCATGGACATGATGGTGAGCGAGGAGGTGCTGAGGGACGGGAAGTACCAGTACGACATGCCGGCGCTCAACATCAAGAAGGGGCAGGTGCTCTCGACCGAGGAGATCAAGTTCGTGCCGAAGAACAGCCTGGTGGCGGGGAGCTACCGGCTGTTCGCGCAGGGAAGCGACGTGGTCGGCAACCGGCTGTCGCCGCCGGCCAAGTGGGACTTCTTCGTCGAGGTGGATAAGTAGATATGAAGCAGTGCAAGGAATGCGGGGAGCTGACGGCGCTGGGCAGGATGTACTGCCCGGCGTGCGGGGGTAAGCTCGATTTCGTCGAGGCCGAGGTCACCGAGCGGGCGGCGGCGGAGAGGAAGGCGGAACGGATCTCCGATCTGCAGGAGCAGCTGGTCCAGTGGATCGCGCTGACGTTCCTGGTGCTCGTCGTCGCCTGGTGCTTCAAGGACTACGCGCTGCGCCAGCCGACCTCGAACACCCCGGTGTTCTTCCGCGGTCCCGCCGTGGTGGGCACCGGCAAGGCCTCCGAGGTGATGGTGATCGGCCGGGGCGAGGGATACCTGGAGCTTCCCAAGAGCGCCCTTCGCGTCCCCCCGGTCTCCGCGCTCGAGCCGAAGGAGGCCAATGACGAGGAGCGGAAGGAAGACGTCGCCGCGGTGAAGAAGCTGTCGAACGCCGGCACTGTCACCGTTACGCTCAAGGGCGGCAAGACGATACACGGGAGTCTGTTCGGGAAGACGCTCACCCACGTCGCGGTCGGCAAGGGCACCACGCTGGAGATCTTCCCCGCCGAACAGGTGGAGTCCATACAGCAATCCGCCAGAGAATGAGCAGGAGGGCCCCGGCCGCCGTCATTCTCGTTCTCGCCGGCATCGGAATCCTGATCGGGCTCGGTCTGCACATCCACACCGGCATCCTGCTGAAGCGCGCCGCGGAGGTGAAGAACCATAACGCGATTCTGCGGTTCAGGATAGAGCGGGGCGGGGAAGAGGCCGCGATACGGCGCCGGCTGGCGGACATACGGGAACTCGGGTTCACTCGGCACGTGCCGAGCCGGGTGATGAGGCGCGACGAGATCGAGGCGTTCGTGCTCCGGAAGCTGCGCGAGACGTACACCGACGAGGAGGTCGAGGGATACGAGCTGGCGCTGAAGCTGTTGGGCGTCATCCCTCAAGACCGGAGCATCGGTGAGATCCTGGCGTCCCTGTACACGTCCCAGGCCGGCGGGTTCTACGACTTCCACACGAAAACGCTGTACCGTGTCGCGGGAAGCCCGCTGAAGACGGTGATACTGGCGCACGAGTATACCCACGCGCTGCAGGACCAGCACTTCGGCATGTCCACCCTGCCGCTGGAGATAAAGGACAACGACGACCGGGCGCTGGCGGCGGTGTGCCTGGTGGAGGGCGACGCGATGCTGGCCTCGACGGACTACCTGCTGGAGAACCCGGATCTGGAGACGGTCCTGGGCACCGCCGCCTCGGCGTCGGACGCGTCGGCCATGGAATCGCTGAAGAAAGCTCCGTCGTTCATCCGGGAGCTCGCGATGTTTCCTTATATAAGAGGGACCGTATTTGTGGAGACCCTCCGGAAGCGGGGCGGGTGGGACGCGGTGAACGGGCTGTTCAGGGATCCTCCTGTTTCGTCCGAGCAGGTACTCCATCCGGAAAAGTACCTCGACCGGGACCGGGACGCGCCGCTGGCGGTGGAGCTGAAAGTGGGCCTGGCCGGGCTGAAGAATGCGTGTCCCGGGGAATGGCGGGTCGCCCGTGGGAACGTGATGGGTGAGTTTGCAACGTACGCCCTGCTGAGCGGCCGCATGCTTCAGCGGCACGCCCGGATCGCGTCGGAGGGGTGGGGCGGGGACCGCTACGAGGTATACCGCCGCGGCGCGACAGCGGTGCTGTCCTGGTCGACGGTGTGGGACAGCCGCGGCGACGCGAACGAGTTCTTCGACTGGATGTCCTCGGCGCTGGACGAGCGGCTGAGGCCGGGTGCCGCCCCGCTGAAGAACACGCCGAACGCGTCCGCGTGGGTCTGCGACGGGATGTCGGCCGCGATCGAGAGGGATGAAGACAGGGTGCACGTGGTGAAGGCGACGGACGGGAAGACGATCGCCGCGCTCCTGCCGCTGTTCGGGCTTCCTTCAGGGGGGGATGATGCTGACTGACGCTCTTTCCGTGGCCGCCTCCGCGCTCGGCATCGAGCTGGGCGAGGCGGGTCTGGAGCTGTTCCGCCTGTACGCGGAGGCGATCGAGGAGGGCAGGGAGAGGATGAACCTGGTGAAGTACTCGACGGACGAGGAGCTCGCCGTCCGGCACCTGGCGGATTCACTCGCCTGCGTGCGGTATTTGCCCCGGGAAGCGCACCGGTGCGTGGACATCGGCAGCGGCGCCGGCTTCCCGGGCATCCCGGTCGCCATCGTCCGTCCGGACGCGGAGATGACGCTGGTGGAATCCGTCGGGAAGAAGGCCGCGTTTCTGGAGGAGACGATCCGGAAGCTCGACATGGAACACGTCTCCGTCGTGCGGGAAAGGATCGAGGTCCTGGGCCGGAGCGACGCGCACCGGGAGCGGTACGACGCCGCGATACTCCGGGCCACCGCGCCCCTCGCGACCGCAATCGAATACGCTCTGCCGCTTGTGAAAACGGGCGGCCATGCATTGATCTTTCAGGTGAGCAGTTTCTCTCAGGATGTCCTTGCCGGCCTGGAGCGCTCCCTGGACGCGCTCGGCGGGACCCCGGCGGGTGCGGAGAGCTACGACCTGGGCGCCGGAAGCGCCGGGGTGATCGTCCGGATCGAGAAGGTGAAGGCTGCCGCTCCGGAGTATCCGAGAAAGCCGGGCATGCCGAAGAAACGGCCGCTGGAGGGCTGAGAACGCGAACTTCCATTTTTCATGCTACTGAAGAATAGTCTTGACTATTCTTCAGTAGCGTATAAAATATCCGCATGCTGGCAAGACAGCCGTACGCGGCAATATGGGAGGAGCTCTCCCGCGAGAAGAGCATGATCTTCCTGAGCGGTCCCCGGCAGTCCGGGAAGACAACGCTGGGAAAGATGCTGGCGGAGACCTTTTCGAACAGTCTCTACTTCAACTGGGACGTTCCGCACCATAAGGCGCAGCTCATTCAGAATCCGTATTTCTTCGAGGAGATGCCGCGGAAGGACCGGACTCGCCCGCTGGTGGTGCTCGATGAGATTCACAAGTACAAGCGATGGAAGAACTACCTCAAGGGCATCTACGATCAGTTCCACGAATCCTACCTTTTTCTCGTCATGGGAAGCGGACGACTGGATATCTATCAGAGGGGAGGGGATTCCCTTGCCGGCAGGTACCTCCAGTTCCACCTGTGGCCGCTCACCCTGGCGGAGCTCGGGGGGAAGGGCATGGGGACGGCGGGCAAATTCCTCAAGGATCCGCTCGGGCTCGTGACGAAAGACACGGACAAGCTCAGAAAGATATGGAAGAAGCTCGAGCGTTTCAGCGGCTTTCCCGAACCGCATCTGGCCGGCAGGCCGACTTCCTTTCGGCGCTGGTCCACCACGTACGCCCATCGGCTGATACGAGAAGACATTCGCGATCTCACGAGGATACGTTCGGTGGATGACGTGGAGGCACTCTATGCGGTGCTTCCGTCGAAGGTCGGGAGCCCGCTGTCCATCGAGTCTCTTCGAGAGGACCTGGGCGTGGCCTACAACACGGTGAGAAACTGGCTGCGGATCTTTCAGCGGTTCTATCTCATCTTTCAAATACCAACGTGGACACCGAGAGTGGTGCGCGCGATCCGCAAGGAAAGGAAATGCTACCTGCTCGACTGCGCCGGGATCGATGACCCTGCGGGCAGATTCGAGAACATGATCGCGATAGAGCTGTATCGGGCCGTGACCTGCTGGAACGACATGGGATACGGGGATTTCTCGCTTCACTTCGTCAAGAACAGAGAGGGACAGGAGGTCGATTTTCTCATCGCGGAAGGGAGGAAGCCACGGCTTCTGGTGGAAGCCAAGCTCTCCGACGACCGGCCGGCCGCGGCCCTGAGGAAGTTCCAGGGACAGCTTTCGGTGCCGGCGGTACAGCTTGTGAACGAGAGTGACACGCACCGGATATTCGGGAATGGAACGCAGGAGATTCTTGTCGCACCCGCCTGGCAGTGGCTGGCGCGTCTTCCGTAAGAAGGAGTGGGCGAATGACGGCGAAATCAGGACACTTCAGGCGGCACATGGTGGCGGGGGTGGTCACGCTGTTCCCGCTGATCGTCACCGGGCTGTTCGTCTGGTGGCTGGACGGCAAGGCCAAGATGCTGGTGGTAATGCTTCAGAACAAGGGGCTGGCGATCCCGGATATCCCGGGCGTGCGCCTTATCGCCTCCCTTCTCGCCACGATGATAATCGTGTACACGGTCGGTATCCTCACCAGTAACTTCATAGGAAAGAAATTCGTCGAGATGGGGGAGGCCGTCATAAACCATGTTCCCATCGTCAAATCCATCTACACCTCCGTCAAGCAGATCGCCGATTCCGTCAGCCTGTCGCAGAAGGGGCTGTTCCAGGAGGTGATACTCTTCGAGTACCCGAAGAAGGACGTCTGGACCATCGGCTTCGTCACCGGTCTTGCCAGGGGCGAGGTGCAGAGAAGGGTGCCGGAGAGGCGGTTGATAAATATCTTCGTGCCGACCACCCCGAACCCGACCAGCGGCTACCTTCTGATGGTGCCCGAGGAGAACCTCATCAGCACCACGCTCACCGTCGAGGAGGCGATGCGCATCATCGTCTCGGGCGGCATCGCGGCGTCCGCCGACGACCTGAAGCTCGGTGAGACCCTCGCCGTCACCAAGGACGACATCGAGGACCTGGTGAAAAAGCGCGAGGAATAGATTTAGTTCTATCTTCCGAATTCTTTCATGAGCTGCGCGATGACCTTCGCTGATTTTTCCCAGCCCTCCTCGGGGCCGGTGAAGCGGATGGTGATGAGGTCGCGGCCCTCTATCGTGATGTAGATTGCACAGCGGAACTTCCTCTTTCCCCTGGCAAGCGCCATCACCGCGGTGAGCGGGTCGGCGGAGCCCTTTTCCTTCGACAGCATCTTCGTTTCCGTATAGAGATCGTGGTGGGTCAGGTGGTCCGCCACCCCCTTCAGTACCTTCTCCCGCACCACCGCCTTCTCCTCGTCCGTTGCCTCCTTCGGGAAGGCGCGGTAGACGTCCATCACGGCCTGCAGTCCCTCTCCCCGGTATACGACGAGGATCCCGCCGCCGATGTCTTCCTTCTCCGAGGCGACACGCCGGACGGTGCCGTCGTACATGATGCGGTCTTCGCCGCCCGTACTCTCGTTCAACACGGTCCTCGTCAGGCCGGCCACCTTCCATGGAAACACCATGCTGGCGGGTGAGTGCATGAAGTCCTTTTCCCGGAAGACCTCGTTCCGGAACGGAGCGATCGTCCGGCTCTTCACCGCCTCCGGTCCGTACGTCACCGTCTCCGCCTTCTCCAGCACCCCCTCCCGGAACGTCAGCCGTGTCTCCTTCGCGTACGCGATGCGGCCCTCGGCGACGTGCAGGCCGATCTCTCTCCCTTCGGGGAGCGCGACCGTCGCGGTAACTTTATGGGGCTTGCCCATGTAGAGCAGGCCGTCGGTCACCGTCCACGCGCCGAAGGGCGCCTGGTCCTCCCGGAACACGATGTTCCTGCCCCTCACGTGCCACATGGTGCCGGTGAGCGCGGAGATGCGGTCGAGTGCCAGCCGCAGCGGCATATCCTTCACCCGCAGCGTCAGCGTCGGGCGGGTCTTCTTCAGCTCCGTCTCGAACGGGACCTCGCACCACTCGGTGAGTTTCTTCACCGCTTCGGTGAGCGGCTCCCCGTCGAACAGGAACGACACGGACGTGCCGTCGAGGAACTCCGCCGCGCCCTCCGGCTCCGCCTCCACCTTCTCCTCCCACACGTACACCGCCGGCTCCGGAAACGCGCCGGCACGGTACGTCTTTCCGTTCCAGGTGAAGCTCCGCGCGGGCTCCGCGCTTCCCGGAAGCGGCAGCGTGCGGTTGTCGTAGTAGACGGGGACGTACTCCGGGTCCTGCCGGCGCACCTCCATGCGGAGAAGCTTCCCCCTGCTGAACACCATGTACAGCTCCAGGTCCGACACGTGCCGGGTCTCGCGCTGGTGCGTTCCTATCTCCCTGCCGGCCGGAGCGATGATCGCGCCGGAGTACCACCGGGCCGGGACGGGCGCCTCCCTGCCGGGGAAGACGTCCTTCGTCGTCACCTTGCCCGCGTCGGTCTTGCCCTCGACTGATTTCAGATAGAGCGCGTCATTCCGGACCTCCCAGACGGCGCAGTACCCCTTGTAGTTGGCGGTGGTCCACATCCGGAATTCCGGGCCGTCGTCATTCGGGAAAAAGCCGTGGATGGACGGGCCCTCTTCGACGGTATATTCCCTTCCGCCGACGACGATACGGTCGCGTATCTGGCGGGTGGCGTAGGCGTTCGTCGCGGCGGCGAGGCAGAC
>CAYMFW010000022.1:7546-36470 GCA_964389785.1 uncultured Planctomycetota bacterium | reverse complement strand
TGCGATCGTCCTCGCGGCCCTCGGGTACTTCATCGGCGGCGCCTTCGGCATCGGAGGCCACCCCGGCATCGCCATCGCCGCGATCATATGGATAGTCATGTGCCTGGTCAGCTACTTCGCGGGCGACTCCATCCTCCTCACCATGAGCCGCGCCCGCCGTATCGAGAAGAGAGACCACCCGCGCCTGTTCAACGTGGTCGAGGAGATGTCGATCGCGTCCGGGATGCCGGTCCCGAAGATCTATATCATAGACGACCAGGGAATGAACGCGTTCGCGACGGGGCGCAAGCCGGAGACCGCGTCCGTCGCGATCACGAGCGGACTGCTCGCCAGACTGAACCGGGACGAGCTGCAGGGAGTGATGGCGCACGAGATGAGTCACGTGAAGAACCGCGACATCCTCTTCATGACCATCGCCGGCGTCACCGTCGGCGCGGTCGTGCTCATCGCGGACGCGTACCTGCGGCATATGTTCTGGTTCGGCGGCGGCTCCAGGAGGCACGGCCGTTCCCGGAGCGGAGGGGACGGCGGCGCGCAGGCATTATTAATGGTTATTTCGCTTGTACTTGCGATACTCGCGCCGATACTCGCCCAGCTTCTCTATCTCGCCTGCTCCCGGCGCAGGGAGTACCTCGCCGACGCGTCGGCCGCGGAGATGACGCGCTACCCCGAGGGGCTCGCCGCCGCGCTCCAGAAGATATCCGGCCCGAGCGGCAGGGTGGAGGGCGCCAACCGGGCGACCGCGCCGATGTACATCGTCAATCCTCTCGCCGCGAAGGGGTCCTCCGGAAGTGTCTGGAGCACCCACCCCCCCACCGAGCAGCGCATCAACATCCTGCGGAGCATGGTGCACGGCGCGTCGGTGAAGGACTACCACGACGCGTGGCAGGCGGTCACCGGCAAGTCCGCGATGCCGGTGTCGGCGCGGATGGACGCGAAGGAGGTGGCCGTCCGCGACTCGGACAAGGAAGAGAAGGACCCGCGCGAGCGCGCGCGCGAAGCGGTGGACATCATCCGCCGCCTGGAGGGCTTCGCTCTTCTCACCTGCGCGTGCGGGCTGAAGCTGAAGATCCCCCCGGGGTACAAGAAGGACAAGGTGCAGTGTCCCAACTGCAAGCAAACAATAGCCTTAGCGGCAGCCGCCGGCGCCCTGAAATAGGGACAGCATCTTGCCGCCCAGCTCGAGCGCCTTCTCGGTACCGGCGAGCGCCTGGGCGATCTTCAATGAGAACTCGAGTGCGGTGCCCGGTCCGCGGCTGGTGATGACGTTGGCGTCGCGGACCACCGGGTCCTCGAAGTATGTTGCGCTCTCCGGAAACCGGTCCTGCGTGCCCGGGTAGCCGGTCGCGTGCTTTCCGTCGAGGACCCCGGCCGGAGCGAGAACGTACGCCGGGGAGGCGCAGATGGCCGCGACGATCTTCCCGGCCTCGTTCATTTCTCTGATCATCTCTGTAAGCGGCTTCGAGGCGGCAAGGTTCTCCGCCCCCGGCAGGCCGCCGGGAAGCACCAGCCCGTCGATCTCTCCCTTCACCTCGGACAGCTTCTTGTCCGCGGTGAGAGTGATGCCGTGGGAGCCCTTCACCTTCTTGGCCTTGAGGCCGACGACCACCGCCTCTACTTCCGCGCGCCTGAGTACGTCGATGGGGGTAACCGCCTCGATCTCCTCGAACCCTTCGGCCAGCACGATTACCGCTTTGCTCATGTCACTTCCCCTCCTCCAGAAAAAGGATCTGTCCCTATTATTCGTCCCTATTGTTCAATCAGACGCTTGTCTAGTCCCACCTCGAGCGCACGATGGTCGGGATGTCGTCGTCCGGGTACACGTCGTCGACCGCATCGTACTCGTCGCCGTCCTGATACAGGTCGACGCGGTCGAACGTATCGCACACCTCGTCGGTCAGGAACCGGCAGAGCTGGGCGTAGCTGTGGTGGTCCGCGTACGCGTACCTCTTGTGGTAGTACCGCAGCGGCCAGGTGACGTACAGGAAGTCCTTCGCGCGGGTGGTGGCCACGTACGTCAGCCGCAGCTCCTCCTCCAGCTCCTCCTCGCTTCCCGCCGCCATGTCGGACGGGAGGAACCCGTCGGCCGCGTGTATCACCATCACCACGTCCCACTCGCACCCCTTGGCGGAGTGTATCGTCGAGAGCACCAGCCAGTCCTCGTCCTTCGAGGGAGGCCCGGCCAGGTCGCTGGTGGACGTCGGCGGGTCGAGCATCAGGTCGGTCAGGAACTGCCGCCGGGAGCGGTACCCGGAGGCGATCTGCTCAAGGTTCTCGATGTCCTTCTGCCTCACCACGTGGTTGTCGTACAGCTTCTTCAGGAGCGGGTCGTAGAACTTCCGTATCCGCTCCACCTGGGACGCCGGCTCCTTCACCCCGCGCTTCACCAGGTCGTCGATCAGCTTCCCCAGCTTCTTGACGCCGTCCGCGGCGGCGGCCGGCGCGTCGAACGACTTGATGGACCGCGGGTCGCTGCGGTGCTGTTTCACGTGCTGCATCGCGGCGGAGGCGGTGGACGGTCCGATGCCGTCCAGGAGCTGCAGCACCCGGAACCAGGCTATCTCGTCCCGCGGGTTCTCGACGATCCTGAGTATCGCCACCAGGTCCTTCACGTGCGCCGCCTCCAGGAACCTCAGCCCGCCGTACTTGTGATACGGTATGTTCGCCCTGGTCAGCTCTATTTCCAGCGAATCGGACAGGTGCCCGGCGCGGAACAGCACCGCCTGCTTCCGCAGCGGGATCCCCTGCTCGTAGTGCTGCAGCACCGTCTTCACCACGAACTCGTCCTGCTGGGCCTCGTCCTTGCACGTCACCAGCTTGGGCGTCTCTCCCTCCGCCCGGTTCGACCACAGCTCCTTGGTGTACCGTTCCTTCGCCTGGGATATGATCAGGTTCGTCGTGTCCAGGATCGGCACGACGGACCGGTAGTTCTGCTCCAGCGTCACCACCGTCGCTCCCGGAAACTGCTTCGGGAAGTCCAGCATGTTCCGCACCGTCGCCGCCCGGAAGCCGTATATGCTCTGCGCGTCGTCCCCCACCACCATCACGTTGTCGTTGAACTTCCGCATCCCCTGAAGGATGCCCGCCTGGATGATGTTCGTGTCCTGGTACTCGTCCACCAGCACGTGATCGAACCGGCCGCCGATCTCCTCCGCCAGCCGGTCCCTGGAGACGATGTGGTTCCAGTACAGCAGCAGGTCGTCGTAGTCCAGCACCGCCCGCTCCTGCTTCTGGTGAACGTATTTCTGGAACATCGCCTTCAGCTCGTGCTCCCACATCGCGCACCACGGGAAGTACCGGTCGAGCACCGAGCCCAGATCCTCCGCGCCGTTCATGCAGCGGGAGTAGACGTTGAGACACGTGTTCTTCCGGGGAAAGCGTTTGTCCTTTGTGGAAAGCCCCATCTCGTGGCGGATCACGCTCATCATGTCCTGCGCGTCGGACTGGTCCATCACGGTGAAGTCCCTGCGAAGTCCCGCCGCCTTGGCGTACGTGCGGAGCAGCCGGTTGGCGATTGCGTGGAACGTGCCCCCCCACACCTTCCCGGTCACCCTGGTGCCCCGCTCCATTATGGCGGAAGCGCGCTTCAGCATCTCCTCCGCCGCCCGCCGGGTGAAGGTGAGAAGCAGAATCCTCCCCGGCTCGACTCCCGTATGGATCAGGTACGCCACCCGGTACGCCAGCGTCTTCGTCTTGCCGCTTCCCGCGCCGGCCACCACCAGGAGCGGCCCCCCGCCGTGGGTCACCGCCTGCCGCTGCTGAGGATTCAGCTCGTCGAGCCAGTCAAGACCGCTGGAGTCGTTCTCAGCCATCGAGCCGCTCGAGAAGCGCTTCGATCGCCGGCTGGCACTGCGCGAGCCCGTACCGTGGGTCGCGCGCCTCCTCCGCAATCCCGCGCGCCGCGTCCTTCTCGCCTTTCGCTTCCAGCCAGAGCGCCAGCCACAGCCGGTACTCCGGGTGGAAGTGCCGGTGCGGCCACATCTCGTTCGGCACCGGGTCCCGCTCGCCGTGGAACATCCGGGCCAGGTCGAGCGACGTGCCGGCGAGCAGCATCTCGCTCGCCTTCCCCAGCTCGTCCGCGCCGGGGGACGAAAGCTTCCCGAGGGAGGAGAGCATCACCTGGATGAGCAGACCGTCGGTAAAGGGCACCCCGCGCGAAGGCGGAGAGACTCCCTCCAGGACCTCCGCCGCGCCGTCCGCGTCGCCCCCCTCGAGCGCCCACCGCGCCCTGCAGGTGTGCTCCAGAACGTGAACCATCTGACGGTGAAGAGAAACGGTCTCTGCATCGGCCTCCTTTGCCATCCTGTCCATCCACGTCTGAAACAGCGCCTCTTGCCGCGACTCCACCAAGGCGTAGCATAGGTTTCTCACCGTATAGTGGTTGGGGTCCGTCCCGAGCCTGAAGTCCTGGACCCCCGCGCCGCGGTCGACCGCCCACTTCGCTTCCTCCAGGTCCTTCCGCACCAGGCACCACAGCAGATACCTCTTGCAGAAATCGACCGATACCTCACCACCCGTCTCGAGCTGCTCCTTCACCTCCTCGTAGAAGGAGACCGCTCCCTCCGGGTCGACCCTCACCGCCGCGTGCACCGGGGTGTCCAGGCACCGGTGCGGCGCCGACTGGCTCCAGAACAGGCTCCGGGCGGTGAACCGGGGCAGGAGATCGTCGCGCCCGTTGGCGAGCGCGGCCTCCGCCAGTGTGATGATCATGCCGTGAACCATGTGCTGTTCAGGAAGGAGCTCATCCCGGAAACTGAGCAGCTCCTCCAGCGCCTCCCGCCACCTGCCCAGACTCATCAGCGTGCCGGCGAGAATGCGGGCGCAGAATATCTGGCTCAGCACGGGCGGCTCGAACGTCATGGACCCCAGCTTGGAGATCTCGCCGCGGATTTCCAGGTCCCGGGTCAGCGAGTTGCCGTCCTTCAGGTATTCCCTCCACCGGATGTCCCGGACGACTTCCAGAATGCGGGCCTTGGCCTGGCTCTTCGGAAACCTGTGATGAAGCTGCGTGAACAGCTTCACCCCCGCGCCCGGGTCTCCGCGCCTGGGGAGGCCCCGGAACCCTATCATCGCCTCCTCGGCCAGCGCGAACGGCTCCAGCTGGCTGCCCTTCAGCTCGCGCAGCGAGCGCCGCGCCTCGTCGAGCTTGCCGAGGCTCACCAGGCAGATCGCCTTCTTGAGTCTCGCCTCGTCTCCCTCCAGCCGGTGGGGAATGTGTTCCGCGATATCGCTGTACTGCCTCAGCGCGGCGTCGTAGTATCGCCGCCCCAGAAGGTCGTCGGCCATGCGCATCACCGGCGCCTTCAGCCCCCACGCCTCGCGATGCAGCTCCAGCGGACGTATGTGCGAGCCGACGCCGTACCCGTAGAAGCCGACGTGCCGGCCGGTAAGCGGGAACAGCTCCCGGTACTCGAACACCCTCCTTCCGTCCACGAAGCAGTGCAGCCATCCGTCCTGGTAGGAGACCTCGATCCGGTACCGCCTCCCCGGCTCCAGTGTCACGCCCGGCTTCGCCATCACGTCGTGGCCCCTGCGGGTGAGCTTCGTGCACGTGTTGAATTCCGCCCCGAACTCGAAGCAGTATCCCTCGTCGATCACCTCGTAGTAGCTGCCGTCCCGCATCTCCGGCGACGGCCCGTGGGTAATCAGCGCCAGCTCCCCCTCCTTCTCCACCCACCCCTCGCATATGAAGCGGTGCGCGCCGTGCAGCGGGATGTTCCATACCAGGATGCTGTCCGTCCGGTCGGCGGGCACCCACGAGGCTCCCTCCAGACGCCACATGCCGAACACCGACGTCCATTCGTCTTCCCGCACCGGATGCTCGTCCGGACCGGATCCGAACCGGATCACCTCCCAGTGCGCCTCGCTCCGGGCGAATCGTCCCAGCACCTCGGCGAACTCGACGGCGTCCGGCCGCTCGGAGGGCTTCGCGCTCAGCGCCCTCATGCACAGGTCCGACAGGGACGGGTCTATGCCGCTGCGGGGAGAGGCGACCTCGGGAGGCGTCAGTATTCCCCGTCGAAGGGCCTCGATAGTCCCCTCTATGGTGTCCCTGGTGTACGGCGGCCGGTCGGTGAGTATCTCGTACAGTATCGCCCCCAGCGCGTGCATGTCGCTGGCGGGTCCTTCCTCCTCGCCGCTTCCGGGAAGCTGTTCCGGCGCCGCGTACGTCGGCGTGCCTATCATGATGGGCTGGGTGTCCCTGTCGGAGGCGATCTTCTGCTGCCTGCCTTCCATCCTCGGCCTTCCGAGCAGGCTGCTCAGCCCCTGGCTCCAGTCTATCACCGTCACCTCGCCGAAACCTCCGACGATGACGTTCGTCGGGTTGAGATCCAGATGCGCCACCCCCCGCTCGTGGGCGTACGCCACCGCCTCGCATACCCGCTGGAGCACCTCGACGAGCCGGTTCAGCGTGAACTTGCCCAGCAGGTCCGAATCGCCGCTCCGCCTCCCCTTCAGTATCGCGTCCAGCGACAACCCGTGGATCGGTTTCATGGTGTAGTAGCGGCCGCCGTCCAGGTCCCGTCCGATGCTGTGCACCGTGATGACGCCCGGATGCTCCAGCGACGCGGTGAGCCGCGCCTCCTTCTCGAACGCCTCGATCTGCTCCGGCCGGCTGTGCGTCTTCAGCAGCTTCTTCAGCGCCACTTCCCTTCCCAGGTCCGGCTGGATGACGAGGAGCACCTCCGACGTGGTGCCGATGCCGAGCCGGCGAACCACCGGATGGCCGTCCACCTGTCCCTGCGTCGGCGAATCCAGGTCCTCCGGCGTCTCCTGCAGGCCAAGCCGCTCGGATGCGGCGCGCAGCTCGGACACCTGCGAGACGTCCTCGCCGATCGGCCTGCGTCCCCGCATCGCCTCGGGCGGGGGAAGCGGCTCCTCCTTGGCGGGGGACAGCCTGGTGCAGTCGCGTCCGTCGTCCTTGGCCTGGTACAGCGCGGAGTCGGCGCGCAGAAAGAGCGCCTTCGCGTTCAGCGCGTTCTCCGGGTAGCTGGCGACGCCGAAGGAGGACGTCATCCTGGCGCCCTCGCTCAGCTTCGCCCCGGCCACCGCGGCGCGGATCTTCTCCGCGATCTCGCGGGCGATGGAGACGTCCACGCCGGGCAGAAGGATTTCGAACTCGTCCCCTCCGAAACGGCCGAGCGTGTCGGTGGATCGCAGGTTTTCCTTCAGCACCTCCGCGATCCTTATGAGCACCTGGTTGCCCACCTCGTGACCGTGCTTGTCGTTGATGCTCTTGAAGTTGTCCAGGTCCAGCAGGATCAGGGACACCGGCTGGGCCGCCCGGATGGCCCGCCGTATCTCCTGCTCCACCTGCACCTGGAAATGCCGGTGGCTGTACAGTCCGGTGAGGGAGTCCGTGACGGCGGCGTGGTGAAACAGCGCGTGCTCCAGCGCGACCGCCGCGTGCATGCCCAGCATCTCGAGGAACTCCTGGTCCTTATACGTCAGCTTCTGCGCGTCCGGCTTCGTCTCGACGTACAGCGCCCCGAGCACCCCGCGGCTCGCGGTGAGCGGCACGCAGAATATCCCCCTCTCGCCCCTGGAGCCGCCCTCGGGATCCGCCGGCCTCTGGGAGAAGATGGACCGTCCGCTCTCGACCACCCTCTGGGCCGTCTTCTCACTGAAGAATACCTTCCGAAGCTCCTCCTCGGTCGCCTCCGGCCACAGCGCCCGCACGGTGAGCCCGGAGCTTCCCAGCAGCAGCACCAGGCCCCGGTCGAGATCGAGAAGGTCCACCGCCTCCTTGGCCAGGCGGGTGAGCAGACGGTCGACGCCCCATTCCAGGCGCCACGAGCGGGTGATTCGGAGCAGCGCGTCCCAGCGTTCCTGTGATGAGCGTTCGTCGGGCATGGCGGAGCGGCGTCAGAACCGCTTGATGCCGGGCGGCTTGTCGATCGAGTCCGGGTCGATCTTCTTCGCTTTGCTGATATGGGAGGTCGTCTTCACCTTCGGGACGCTGTCCGGGTCCGCCTCTATGCGGTTGTCGTGCCAGACTCCCTTGCCCCTGAACTTCTCGACTGACTCCGGATCCACCTCCGCCCGGGAGATATGGCTGTCGAAGCCCTTCACCTCGGGGAGCTCTTCCTTCGATACCTTGCCGAGCCTGGCCCGGTGGGACACCAGCCCCTTCGCCTTCCCCTCCTCCTCGACGGCGAAGGTAGACATCCCCTTCATCGCCTCGGCGTTTGCACGGCTCCTGTCCTGCTGCTTCGACTCGAGCTTCTTCTTCCGGAAGGCCTCGAACTCGTCCGCCGGCGCGGCGCCGTCGGCCTTCGCCGGCTTCCCCTTCCCCAGCTTCTTCTGGCGAAATGCCTCAAAATCGTCCATGCCTCATTATACCGAAAAACAGGGACAGAAAAAGGGGACATTCATCTTTATCCCGCAACGCAGGTGCCCGGCGGGGCGTTCCTGAGCGGATTCTGGGTTCGACCGCTGTCCGCCGTCAGGCGGACCTTTCCTTGTGCGGTCGAAGCCTGCCTCGCCCTTCGGCAAGCTCAGGGCCCCGAGCCCCGTCGAGGGGGAGGCGCCCAATTCTGCAAAGGGCGCCGAGAATTCTGCAAAGGGCGCCGAGAATGAGCGAAGGTACGCCCCGCCGGGCACACTCATGAAAAGATGAATGTCCCCTTTTTGTGGTAGAATGATGGGCCATGAACAGGGACACGCTGAAGAAACTGCTGGAGGACGTGAAGGAGGGCCGTCTCGCGCTGGAGGACGCCGAGGCGAAGCTCAAGGCATTCCCCTTCGAGGACCTCGGCTTCGCCAGCGTGGACACCCACCGGGAGCTCCGCCGCGGGTTCCCGGAGGTGGTGCTGTGCGAGGGCAAGAGCACCGGGGACGTGCTCGCCATCGCACGCGTCATATTCGACCGATCCGGCCGTCTGCTGGCGACCAGGGCCGGGAGGGACGTGTTCGAGGCGCTGAAGAAGGAGATTCCGGACGCGGTCTACAACGAAAGGGGACGGATCGTCTCCGCCGGTGCGCCCGCCGAGGTGGAAACGAGAGGCCCCATCCTGGTCCTTTCCGCGGGAACGGCCGACATGCACGTCGCCGAGGAGGCGCGGGTGACGGCCGAGATGATGGGCAACCACGTCACGTCCCGGTACGACGTCGGCGTCGCCGGCATCCACCGGCTGGCGAGCGCGGCGGAGGACCTGAGGACGGCCTCCGTCATCATCTGCTGCGCCGGCATGGAGGGCGCCCTTCCCAGCGTCGTCGCCGGCCTGGTGGACGTTCCGGTCATCGCCGTGCCGACCAGCACCGGCTACGGCGTCAGCCTGGGCGGGCTGTCGGCGCTCTTCAGCATGCTGAATTCCTGCTCGGCGGGGGTTACCGTGGTGAACATAGACAACGGATTTGGCGCGGCCTACGCCGCGTCGCTGATCAACAGAACGTGATGTGGTACAAGTCCGGCCTCAAGTTCGAATGCGCCCGGTGCGGCGACTGCTGCCGGGGCGAGCCCGGTTTCGTGTGGGTGCGCCCCTCCGACGTCACCCGGATAGCGAAGTTCCTGGAGTTGGATCGAAAGGACTTCAGCCGGAGGTACGTGCGCACCGTCGGCTCCCGGCACAGCCTCGAGGAGAAGCCCGGCGGCGACTGCATATTCTGG
Source organism: uncultured Planctomycetota bacterium (assembly GCA_964389785.1). GTDB lineage: Bacteria > Planctomycetota > CAYMFW01 > CAYMFW01 > CAYMFW01 > CAYMFW01. The sequence continues at coordinate 26,860 of CAYMFW010000022.1, read as the reverse complement.
GAGGACACCTGCCTCATCTACCCGGTCAGGCCCCCGCAGTGCAGGAGCTTTCCGTTCTGGCGCGACAACATCGAGTCCCCGGACGACTGGAAATACGTCTCGACGCGATGCCGGGGCGTGAACGCGGGCTCGACCCACGCCGTACCGGATATGGGCACCGCGTCCGCCTTCGAGGAGCTGGAACGGGTCTACGCCGAGGCGGACAAGGAGCTGAAGGCGCTGGGCGCATCGTGCGACGCGTGCGGCAGGTGCTGTAACTTCAGGGAGGCCGACCACGACCTCTTCGCGACCAGGCTGGAAGTCTACTATATAGTACACAAGGCCGGCATGCCCGACGGGCCGGTGGAAGACGGCGTCTGCCCCTATCTGGACGGCGGCAGCTGCACCGTCCACGAGCACCGCACGCTCGGCTGCCGCGTCTTCTACTGCAGGGACGGCATGAAGGACTACTACCGCCCGCTGTACGAGAAGTACCGGAAGATCATCGGGAAGATATCATCCGACTACTACCTGCCTGAGGATTACGGCAGCGCCAACGACCTGCTCAGGGAGCTGGCCCGATGATGCACGCGGTGATACTCCGGGGGCCCGAGGAGGTGACGTACGAGGAGGTTCCCGTCCCCGGGATCGGCCCCGGAGACGTCCTGCTGAAGGTCGAATCCGCCCTCACCTGCGGCACCGACCTGAAGGTGTTCATGCGGGGCGGGCACCCCCGGATGATACAGGTGCCGTCCGTGTTCGGACACGAGATGGCGGGCACGGTGGAGGCCGCCGGTCCGGAGGTGGAGGGCTTCGCGCCCGGCGACCGGGTGATCCCCGCCAACTCCGCCCCGTGCGGCGAGTGCCGGTGCTGCAGGAGCGCGATGCCGAACCTGTGCGAGGACATGCTCTACATAAACGGCGCCTTCGCCGAATACGCCCTGATCCCGGAGCGCATCGTGAAGAAGAACCTGCTGGAGATTCCGGACGATCTGCCGTTCCGTCAAGCCGCGCTCACCGAGCCGCTGGCGTGCGCGGTGCACGGCGTGTGCATATCCGGGGTGAAGCCCGGCGATACCGCGCTTCTGTGCGGGGCCGGGCCGCTCGGGCTGATGTTCGTGTCGGTCCTGAAAGCGGCCGGGGCGCGCGTGCTGGTCGCGGAGCCGGTGGACGAACGAAGGAAGCTTGCCGGACAGCTTGGCGCGGACGAGACGTTCGCGCCCCCCAACGACGGCATGGCCGGCCTCGAGGCGGACGTCGCGATAGACGCGACGGGCGTCCCCGCCGTGTGGGAACAGTGCGTGCTCGCCCTCGGGAAGGGCGGCACCGCGGTGCTGTTCGGCGGGGCGAAGCCGGGCACCACCGTGAACTTCGACACCAGGAAGATCCACTACGACCAGCTCACGATCAAGGGCATCTACCACCACACGCCCGAGTACATACGCCGGGCCCTCGGTTTCGTCACGGCGCACGGCGCGGAGCTGGAGCGCATGATAACCGCGACCGTTCCCCTCCGCGACACGGAGAAGGCCCTCCGGATGATGGCGGAGAGGAAGGCGATGAAGGTGGAGATAGACACGAGCCGTCAGGCATGCTGACCCCGCTCATCGACAGGATCGAGAGCCTCACCAAACGGGCCCGCACGGACCTCACCTCCGGCTCCATCCCCCGCGGGGTGCTCACCCTCGCGGTGCCGATGATCGTATCCCAGACGCTGCATTCCGTCCAATCACTCATAGACATGTTCTTCGTCGGCAAGCTCGGCGCGGCATCCATGGCCGCCGTCGGGATGAGCGGCGCGGTGCTGTGGATACTCATCACCGCGTTCATCGGCATCAACGTCGCCACCGTCGCCATGGTCTCCCGGGCGATCGGCGCCGGAGACAGCCGCCGCGCGTGCCACGCCGCCGGCCAGGCGCTTCTTCTCACCGCCGTGCTCTCCGCCGTCGTCGGCGCCGCCGGCTACCTGTCGGCGCCGCGCCTCCTCGAATTCCTCGGGGCCCGGCCGGACGTGGCGGAGCTCGGAACCGGATACCTGCACATCGTCTTCGCCGGCACGTTCGTGCTCACCGCCATGTTCATAATAGGCGCGGTGTTCCAGGGCACCGGCGACACCGTCACCCCCCTTATTCTCGGCATCATCACGACGGTCTGCAACCTGATCCTGAACCCGATCATGATATTCGGCCTTCTGGGATTCCCCGCGCTGGGCGTGCGCGGCTCCGCGCTGGCGACCGTCATCGCCCGCACCGTCGCGTTCGCCGCCGGCCTCGCTATCATCATGAGGGGCCGGCTGCATATAACCTTCAGAGACATGGTGCCGGACCTCCGGACGATATGGACGCTCATCGCCATCGGCGTGCCGGGCGCGCTGCAGATGGGGCTCCGGGCGGTGATGAACCTGGCGCTGATGACGATCGTGGCCCAGTTCGGCACCATCACCGTGGCGGCCTACACGGTGGGCCTGCGCATGAGGATGCTGGGTCTGCTGCCGTCATTCAGCTTCGGCGCGGCGTCCGCCACCATGGTGGGACAGAATCTCGGGGCCGAGCGTCCGGACCGGTCGCAGAAGAGCGCGTTCGTCGCGGCGGGAATGGCGCTCGCCGCGGCCGCGCTGGCGGCGTCCGTCTTCATCATATTCGCCCCGCATCTCATGAAGCTGTTCAACGACGATCCGGGGGTCGTCGCGGTCGGCACCCGCTTCCTCAGGGTGACCTCCGTCGTGCTCGTCACCGCGTCGTTCGCCATAGTGCTGGGAAGGGCGATGAGCGGGGCGGGCGACACGATCTCCCCCATGGTCATAACCCTGGTGATGCTCTGGGGCTTCCAGATCCCTGCCGCGGTGTATCTGTCGGGGGTCGAGAAGCTCTGGATGATACCGATTCCGTTCAGGGATCTGTTCGCCGGCATCGCCACTGGAAACGAAAACGGCGTCTGGTATGCTATGGTTGCGACGTCGGTACTGCAGGCCGCCCTGACCGCTGCATGGTTCCTGCGGGGAAAATGGAGATATAAGAAGGTGTAAACATGAACGTAATATTATTGATTTCCGACACGTTCCGCTACGACAACCTGTTCGACCGCGCCGCGATGCCGGTGCGCACGCCGGAGCTGGACCGGTTCTCCGAGCGCGCGGTGAGCGCGTCCAACTTCTACGTTTCCAGCTTCCCCACCATACCGCACCGGACGGATCTCACCACCGGCCGGTACGGCTGGCCGTGGTATCCGTGGCAGAACCGGGAACAGAGCTCTAAGAACCACGCCCCCGAGATCCTGGGTCAGGCCGGCTGCGTCTCCCAGCTCATCTGCGACTGCCCGCACCTGTTCCGCGCGCACTTCAACGTCGGCTTCAACGCGGCCGTCGCGCTGCGGGGCCAGGAAGGGGACGTGTTCTTCACCCGGATGAACCACCCGATCGAGGAGATCATGCCTCCCGAGAAGACCCGCCGCGCCAGCGGGCACATGGGCGGCACGACACTGCCCGACCTGCACCGCTGGACCAACCGTCTCTGGTACCGTGAAGTCGACCGTTTCCCGCCCCGCACCGCGGGGCTGGCCATGGAGTGGCTCGAGGAGAATTACGAACACGACTCCTTCTTCCTCTGGGTGGATTTCTTCGACCCGCACGAGCCGTGGGACCCGCCCGAGTACATGGTGAAGCGCTACGACGGGGACTGGAACGGCCCGACGATGATACACCCGAATTACGGGAAGGCGAGCGACCTGACGGCCGACGAGTTGAGGAACCTGCGCGCCCACTACTGCGCCGAGGCGGAGCTGGTGGACCGCTGGGTCGGGCGGGTCATCCAGAAGGTGGACGACCTCCAGCTCTGGGACGACACCATCGTGATATTCACGACGGACCACGGGATGAGCCTGGGCGAGCACAACCGCACCGGGAAGTCCTGCATCAACGAGGGCGACGACCGGTGCTGGCCTCTCTACCCCGAGATAACGCACATACCGTTCATGATCGCGGCGCCTGGCCTGGATGGCGGACGGACGGTTGACTCGATCCTCCAGCCGGTGGATATCCTGCCGACGGTGCTCGATCTCGCCGGTCTCGACGTCGAGCCGCCGGAGCCGTTCCACGGCAGGTCGTTCGCGCCGCTCCTGAGGGGGGAATCGCGGGATCCGCTGCGCGACTTCGCGATATCGGCCTCCCACGTGGAGTTCGAGCCGGGCACGCTGCCGCGCAAGAACATCACCCCCGCCGTCAACACCGGAAAGTGGTGCTACATCCCGATCGGCCCGGAGGGAGAGCGGGAGCTGTACGACGTCACGAACGACCCGTGCGGCGAGGCGGACGTGTCCTCCGACAACGAGGCGCTGATGGACGAGCTGCACGGCAAGCTCCTCCAATGGCTCGACGAGATGGACGTGCCCCCGGACATGCGCGAGCGCTTCACGTGACTCCCGACGTCGCCCGCATCGTGATACTCGGCACCGCCGCGCTCGGCTGGGGCGCGTGGCTCGTCTCCGTCGTCAAGGCGTACCGGCTGGTGAAGGGGCCGGAGAGGGACTACCGGAGCGGCATGTCGCCGGACGTCACGGGAAACGTGCGCGTCCCCGGCAAGGCCGTCACCCTCTCCAAGCGCTTCACGGACAGGGTCGCGTCCATGGGGATAGGCTACAGGGGAATGCCGTGCCGGATACTGGAGTCCACCTCGGAGCGGGTGCGCCTCGCGATGCCGAAGAAGACGCGCTGCCCCCACGGCACGCCGGGCGAGACGACCCATACCGGCATGGAGGTCACCTTCCGCGAGTCCGGCGACGGCGTCGAGGTATCGTACCTCGTCGACATGTCGTCGGTCCGGCAGAACATGGGAACCATCGCGCTGTGCATCAACGTGCTGGGGCTGGCGGCCGTCACGGTGCTTCCGGCCTTCCTCTACCTGTACGTCGCCTCCCACAGCGATCCCGGCATCCGGTGGCAGTCGGTGCAGGCCGTTCAGATGGCGCATTTCCTCTGGCCCCCCTACCTGTTCCTGTGGATGTACCGGCGCGCGGAGCAACTGGCGGGAACCGCGATGAAAACGATCGTATCCAACCTGGAACACGGCGGCCCCCCACCGCAAGTTGTTTGACGGCACCCGGCCGCGGGTGTATGCTCTGTAACTGTGGCCCTACAGAAAGGACGGTCGACCATGCGTAGAAGAATTGCGGTCCTGGCTCTCGCCCCGGTGATATCGTGGTGCCTCGTTTCCCTGCTCGCCGCGGAGGACGCGGTGGAGCTGAAGGTGAAATGGGACGTGGGCAAATGCTACGTCCAGAATCTCGAGATGTCCCAGGAACAGTCGATCTCGATGGCACTCCTGCCCGAACCGATGAAGCAGAAGACGACGCAGACACAGGAGCTGGCCACCTCGGTCACGAAGGCCCTCGAGGACGGCGGCCGCGAGCTGGAGATGGAGTTCCGCTCCCTGAAGATGGACATCGATACCCCGATGGGAAAGATGTCCTTCGACTCCACGAAGAACGCCGGGAAGGACGCCAACCCGCTCGCCGAGATGATGAAAAAGTTCGCCGGAGCGAAGGTGAAGTACGTCCTCGGCGCGGACGGCCAGGTGAAGAGCGTGGAGGGCTTCAAGGAGCTGGTCGGCGGGGCCGCCGCCGAGAACTCGCCGTTCGGGAAGATGTTCAGCGAAGAGAACCTGAAGCAGATGTGCTCCCAGTCGTTCACGGAGGGACTGCCCGAAAAGGCGGTGAAGAAGGGCGACGAATGGTCCAGCAAGACCGAGCTGCCGATGGGCGACATGATGACGATGAGCGTCGAGATGAAGTACACCTTCAAGGGGTTCGAGGAACTGGACACGCACCGCTGCGCCGTCCTCGAGAGCACCGGCACGATCACCGGCAAGCCCGGGAAGGCGGAGAACCCGATGGGCATGAAGATGTCCATCAAGGAGGGCAAGGCCTCCGGAAAGATCTGGTTCGACGTCGAACTGGGGATGCCGCGAAAGTCCACCGTGAATCACACCATGAAGATGGAGATGTCGATGATGCCTCCCGGCGCCACCCAGGCCCAGATGAGTACGATAGACCAGGTGCAGAGTACGTCGATAGTGCTCACCAAGGTCGACGACATCGAGAAGAAAGAGGAAAAGAAGGAATAGCCCGGGACTGTGGATAACAGACCTTTCCCCAGGCGGGTATCGATAGAGAACACCAACGCCTGCAACGCCCGGTGCACTATCTGCCCGCGCGAGAAGCTCACCCGGCAGATCCAGTCCATGGACATGGACACCTACCGGAAGCTTCTGGATGACTCCGTGCGCGCCGGCGCCCGGAAGCTCAGCCTCCACAACTTCGGCGAGCCGCTGCTCGACAAGCACATCGAGGAGAAGATCTCCTTCGCGAAGGAGAAGGGAGTCGAGGAGACCTTCATCGTCACGAACGCCTCCCTGCTCACCCGGGAGCGCTCCCGGGAGCTGATTCAGGCCGGGCTCGACCGGCTGAAGATCAGCTTCTACGGCGTCACCCGGAAGCAGTACGAGGAGCTGCACGTCGGCCTGGATTACCGGACCACCCACCAGAACATACGCGACCTGCTCGAGGTCAAGCAGGAGCTCGGCGGGAAGAAGCCGAAGATCACGCTCAGATATATAGGGAAGACGACGGACTTCATCCGCTTCGCCGCGCAGTGGCTGAAGTACCGCAAGCTCTGCAGCGTCGTGCCGGGCCGGCTGCACAACTACACGACCGGCAGAGATTACAACCCGACGTCGGGCGTCAGGCGCCCGAACTTCATGAAGTCGTGCCGGTACCTCAAGCGGTCGGTCGTCTACATCCTGGTCAACGGCGACGTGGTGCCCTGCTGCTACGACTTCAACGGGGCGCTGGTGATGGGCAACGCGCTGGAGGAGGATATCGCGGACATCTGGAACGGGGAGCGGTTCCAGGCGTTCCGCCGGGCGCACGCCGAGCGCAAGTACGACGCGTATCCCGTCTGCGCCGCGTGCGACAAGCTCAACTACATACTCATATGAAGCTCGCCTACGTCATCGACACGTTCCCGAGAAAGTCGGAGCTGTTTCTCCGGCGCGAGATCGACGAGCTGAGGCGGCAGGGCGTGGAGATCCGGGTATTCTCCATATGCCGCCCGGCGGAGGGGACCGGCTCGATTTACCGCCGCAGGCCTGAGCAGAGCGAAGGCCGAGGAGGTAGAATCGTGCCTGTCCCTTTTCCGAACGTCACGTATCTGCCCCGCCTCTCCTTCGATATCCCCGGTATCCTCTCCGCGGCGTTCCGCATCGCCGGGATCGCCGGCGCGAACCCGCGACTGCTGCTTGCCCGCACGCTCCGAAGCCCGGCGGCGGCCGCGCTTGCGTCGGCGCTCGAGACGGAAGCCTTCGACGCGGTGCACGCCCATTTCCTCGGCGTCGCCTCCACGCTCGCCATGGCCGCCTCCCGGATGGCCGGCGTGCCCCTCACGATATCCGCGCACGCCGACGACATATTCCGTTCCGGCGAGGCCATCCCCGCCAAGGGAAGGCACGCCCGGGCGGTGTTCGCCTGCTGCAGGGCGAACGTGAAGGAGCTGGTACGGCGCCGCGTGCCGGAGGAGAAGATACACGTCGCGTACCACGGCCTGCCCCCCGCGGGAACGGATACATCCCGCCCCTCCGACCCTCCCCTCGTCCTCGCGATGGGACGGTTCGTCGAGAAGAAAGGATTCGAATACCTCATCGCCGCGCTCCGGGAGCTCCCGCGCTGGCGGGAGGATTTCCGGTGCGTCATCTGCGGCGACGGGCCGCTCCGCGGCGAGCTGGAGAAGGAGGCGCGCGCGACGGGCATCGCCGATCGCGTCGAGTTTCCCGGCTGGGTCGACGACGATGAGAAGGCCCGCCTGTACTCCCGGGCCGCCGTGCTCGTCTGCCCCAGCGTGGTCGCGGGCGACGGGGACAGGGACGGGGTGCCGAACGTTATCCTGGAGGCGATGGCCCACGGGGTGCCCGCGGTCGGCACCGACGCCGGCGGCATCCCCGAGGCGATAGACGACGGCGTCACCGGCATCGTCGTCCCTCAGCACGATCCGGCCCTGCTCGTGAAGGGTATAGGACGGATACTCACGGACGACCGGCTCCGGGAGGGAATGTCGGAGAACGCCCGGGCCCTCGTCGCCGACCGGTTCGACCTCGCGAAGAACGTCGGCGTCCTCAGGGAAGTCTGGGAGTCCTACTGAGGCGGCGGCACCCCGATATCCGCGACGGTGATCTCGCCGCACATCTCGGGCCCGTCCGCCTTCGCGAAGCCGGTCTTGGGGAGTATGAACGTCACCGTCCTCGCGGCCCTCACGCAAACGCCCAGCACCTCGCCGGTGTCGCAGTCCAGCCCGGACGGTATGTCCACGGACAGCACCGGAAGGCCGGTACGGTTGATCGCGCTCACGGCCGAGGCGTACGGCTCGCGGAGCTCCCCCTTCACCCCCGTTCCCAGCAGGGAATCGACGATGAGGCCGAACCGCTCCGGGATGTCGTCGAAGGAAGCCTCCCGGACGTCCCGTGCGACGATGACCGGCACGCCGCAGTTCCGGGCCGCGTGATAGTTCACCATCGAATCCGGAGTGAGCTTCTCCTCCGCGCCGAGGAGCAGCGCCTCCACCCCCACCCCGCGCAGCAGCAGGTGCCGCGCGGCCGTGAAGCCGTCCCCGCCGTTGTTGCCGGTGCCGCATATCACCAGCACCCGGCCGCCCGCCGGAATCATCCCGCAGGCCGCGTCCGCCACCTGCCTGCCGGCGTTTTCCATCAGGCACAGGGACGGGACCTTCAGGTCCTCTATCGCGTGCCGGTCCGCCTCCCTGGCCTCTTCCCTGGTGATCGATCGCTCAGACATGTTCGCTCCAATCCTCCCCCTTCAGCGCGTGGTTCTCACATGCCGCGTACAGCTCGGCCATCTCCTGATAGAGGCAGGCGGTGTCCGGGTCGGGGTCGATCCGGGAGTCCTTCACCGGCTCCGTGAACCCGCCGACGATCTCGTTCCACGGCATCTCCTCCCCGTGGTGCTTGTGGAACGCGTGCGCCGCTCTCAGCGCCGCGCCGAGCGCCGCGCTATTGCCCACGCTGAACCGGTACACCGCGGCGTTGTGGACGTCCGCCATGATCTTCAGTATCTCCGGGTTGGCGGACGCGCCGCCGGTGGCGTAGATGGTCGTCGGCGCGACGTCCATCCACCGGGAGTGCAGCTTCATGGAAAGCATCTGCGCCTCGACCACCGCGCGGCAGTTCGCGTCGGCGTCGTCCTCGTCCAGCCGGTACCGCCTCACGTGCGCCTCCGGCACCCGCGGCACGATCTCGCTGACCCAGTACGGCAGCATGATCCCCCCGCCGTTGCCCGGCGGGGTGGACCCCAGCGCCCTGCTGAAATCGTCCCACGAGTACTCGTACCGGTCGCGCACCCGCTCGCGGGCGAGCGAGCCGTTCTTGAAGCATATCAGCGACATGAACCCGCCGCACGGGGCGCCGAACACGTGCCCCTCGCCGGCCGGGTCCGCGTGAAGCTCGGGCATGTAGCCGAAGTACGTGTCGCTCGTGCCCAGGCTGATCGCGATCCTGCCGGGCTCCACCAGGCCCACTCCTATCAGGCTGTTCGGATTGTCCCCCGACCACACGACGGACAGCGCGCCGCGCGAGAAGCCGTACCGCTCGAAGTAGCGCGACAGCTCCCCCACCACGGTGTCGGACGGAACGATCGGGGGCAGCTTCCCGACCAGCCCGGGCGCCGCCGCCTCCAGGCAGATCGGGTGCCACGAGTCGCGGGACAGGTCCATCAGATTCATCCCCGCCCCGTCGCCCCTGTCTATCGGCGCGTGCCGGCCGGAGAAGATGCTGGCGAGAAACGAGCTCACCATATGTATCGTGTCGGTGTTCTTGTAGTTTATCAGCTCCTCCCCGGAGAACTTGCGTATCTGGGGGCCGGTGAAGCGCTCGAACGCGACGGAGCCGGTCGCCGCGGCCATCGCCTCCTCGCCGCCCATCGCCTCGTTCATCGCCCTGCACTCCGCCGCGGTGGACGAATCCATCCAGATCGGCGAGCTCTCCCGGGAAAACACGTCCCTCAGCTGGACCGAAAGCGGCCGTTCCGAATGGAGTAATGCGAGCGCCTGCCCCGCCGTGTCCTTCAGGTATACGCTGCCGTGCTGCTGCCCGGAGCCGGACACCGCGCTCACCTGCGAGAAGTCCGCGCCCATGTCGCACATCTCGCTCAGGAGCACGTCGAGCGCATCGAGCCACATGAGCGGAGGAGAGTGGGCGATCGCGGGATTGAAGGACGGCAGCACGCCGTTGGTCGTGCCGTACTCCGGGAGCTTCTCGTCGTAGGAAACGGAGTGCTCCGCGAGAACCGCCCTGTCCGCCGTGTCGATCAGCACCGCCGACATGCTCTGCGTGCTGCAGTCGAGTCCGAGAAACCTTGGCATCGCATTATCATAGGGGACGTTCACAAATAAACAAATAACTTTTACAGGAAAATAGTGACAGCTACCTTTTTTCTGTAGGTATCTGGGACGGCGGCAGTGCGGTACACGATCGCCGACGGGGTGTTGCCGAGCGGGTTCTAGGGGGTTCGGGGGAAGCATTTCCCCGAACATACCGGGGTGACAGCGAACGAAGTGAGCGCCATCAGGGGCGGAGCCCCTATGGGGAGCGAAGCGACGCCTTGCGAGGCGCCCAATTCTCTAAAGGGCGCCGAGAATGAGCGAGGCGACACTCCGCCGGCGATGGCAAAAAATGGCAGATGCCCCTCTTTTTCTGTAGAATACGTGTTTGGGGAGGAACCGCGGCATGACATCGATACCGACGCTGACCGGACGGAGCCTTATCGTTCTCGGAGACCTGACGAACGACGAGCTGGTCTCCCTCATGGATCTGGCCGACGAGCTGAAGGAGAAGAAGCGCTCCGGCGTGCGCGGGGACCTGCTGGACCGCAGGAACATCGCCATCATCACCGAGAAGGCGTCCACCCGGACCCGGTGCGCGTTCGCCCTGGCCGCGGCGGACGAGGGCGCCCACGCCGAGTTCCTCGGGAGGGACGACATCCATCTCGGCGAAAAGGAGTCGGTGGCGGATACCGCCCGGGTTCTCGGCCGGATGTTCGACGGCATCATGTTCCGCGGCTACACCCAGGAGACGGTGGAGACCCTGGCGGCGAACGCGGGCGTGCCGGTCTGGAACGGGCTGACAGGCAAGCGTCATCCGACACAGGCGCTGGCGGACCTCCAGACGGTGCGGGAGCACCTCGGGGAGCTCGCCGGGCTCAAGGTGGTGTACGTCGGGGACGGCCGCAACAACGTGGCCAACTCGCTGATGCTGGCCTGCGCCAAGACCGGCGTGCACTTCACGGACTGCACCCCGGAATCGCTCACCCCGGATGACGACCTCGTCCGGCAGGCGAAGGAAGCAGCCGCCGAAACCGGAGGAAGCGTCACGGTGCAACCGGACCCGGCGCGCGCGGTCCAGAACGCGAACGCGGTCTACACCGACGTCTGGGTCTCCATGGGCGAGGAGAAGGAGTTCAAGGAGAGGATAAAGGTCCTGCACCCGTACCAGGTGACGATGGACCTGATGAAGAAGACGGGAAACCTGGAGAGCGGCAGGCTGATCTTCCTCCACTGCCTGCCCGCGTTCCACGATCACAATACGAAGATATCCAAGGAGACCGGCGCGCTGGAGGTGACGGACGACGTGTTCAGGGCGCCCTTCTCGAAGGTGCTGGACCTGGCGGAGAACCGCCTGCACACGGCCAAGGCGATAATGATAGCCACGATGACGAAGAGGTGAGAGATGGCGAAGAAGCTGACCGAGCTGACGTGGGAGGAGTTCCAGGGATTCGACGTCTACGAAAAAGGCGCGTGCCTCCGCCTGGAGCGGCCGCACGTGTTCCACACGCTGGTGGCCCAGCAGTTCGACCGGCGCTTTCTCGACGAGCTGTGCGAGCTCACCACCACGATCCGCACGATCGCGAAGGACAAGGAGGGCATGCTGTTCCTCAAGGGCCTGCTGGCGCACAAGCGTGCGATGCTCTACTTCAGCCAGCCGAGCAGCCGTACCTTTCTGTCGTTCTCCGCGGCCTGCCAGATCCTCGGGATAGACACCGAGGAGGTGCGCGACACCGCCGTCTCCAGCGAATTCAAGGGCGAGACGCAGGAGGATTCGGTCAGGACCTTCAGCTCGTACTTCGACCTCATCATCATGCGCTCGAAGGTCGCCGGGCTCGCCGAGCGGATGGCCTGGGTGCTCTCCAACTCGGACCGGCCGGTCCCGATCATCAACGGTGGGTCGGGACGCGACCAGCACCCCACCCAGTCGCTCCTGGACATCTACACCCTCCAGCGCAGCTTCGAGGACCGGGGCGGCATAGACGGCAAGCAGATCGTATTCGTCGGCGACCTGCTCCGCGGCCGTACGGTGCGGTCGCTCGCGACGCTGCTGATGCAGTACAGGGACGTGGACCAGGTGTTCGTCGCGCCCCGCCAGCTCCAGCTCGGCGAGGACATCCAGAAGCTCCTCTCGAAGGGCGGCGTGAATTTCTCGCTGACCGATGATTTCGACTCGGCCGTGCTCGAGGCGGACGCCGTCTATATGACCCGCGTCCAGGACGAGTGGGACGACGAGACCGGCGACAGCAGGAAGATAGACACGTCCAGGTACCATTTCACGGCCGCGCACCTGGACATGCTGAAGCCCGGCGCGATCGTCATGCACCCGTTCCCCCGCAGGAAGGAGATCGCGGTCGAGGTGGACAACGACCCGCGCGCCATGTACTGGCGGCAGATGAGGAACGGCATGTGGACCCGCTCCGCCCTCATGGCCGTCACCTTCGGCGTGGACAGGGAGATAGCCTCCCAGCTCTAAAGCCGCCCTTGATTTCCGCCGTAATATCCTTAGAATGCGCGTAGTCGACGAATACAGGGGGTAGCCTCTCATGGTCCTGTGGGTCTTTCTCGTCTCCACGCTGACGCTTCTGTCGTACCTGGCGGACGTGGGGGTCCCCGGCTTCGTACTGCTCCGGGTGCCCGTTCCGTTCCTCAGGGCGTCCACCATCAGCGTCGCCCTCATCATATGCTGTATCTTCATGCTGCTGCGGATCGCCCGCCTCGCCCGGCGCGGGGAGAGAGAGAAGATGAGACAGCGCGTGGACCATCTGGAAACCGAGCTGAAGGAGATAGGCCATCACACCATGAAACGGGAGACCGACCGGCTGGTGAAGTCGTGGCAGTCCTCCACGCGCAAGCCCTACAAGAACACCGAAGTAACGTCCCCGCAGTGGGACGCCGACAAGCCGGAAGAAAAGAAAGAGGGATAGAATCCGCGGCTCCAGGATTCTGATATCGGGCGGCAGGGTCGTGGACCCGTCCGGCGCAACGGACGGCACGACCGACATCTTCATTGAAGATGGACGGATACTCTCCGTCGGGCCCGCGCCCGGAAAAGCCGATCGCGTCATCGAGGCCGCCGGAATGATCGTCTGCCCCGGCCTGATAGACATGCACGTGCATCTCCGCGACCCCGGGGACCCCCGCGAGGAAACGGTGGCGACCGGCTCGCGGGCCGCCCTGGCCGGCGGCTTCACCGGTATCGCCTGCATGCCCAACACCGACCCGCCCCTGGACGATCCGCCCTCCCTTGCGGCGGTCGGCGAGAAGGCGCGGCGGGCCGGCCTCACCGGCGTGCACATCGTCGCCGCGTGCACGCTGGGCAGGCGCGGCGAGGAGATCGTGGACATGGAAGCGCTCGCCGCGGCGGGAGCGGCGGGGTTCTCCGACGACGGCGGCTGGGTCCGCGACGCGGACCTGATGAAGGAGATCCTGGAGCGCGCGAAGAAGCTGGACCTGCCGGTGCTGTCCCACTGCGAGGATCCGGGTCTCAGCGGAGGCGGCGTGATGCACCGGGGCAGGGTGTCCGAGGCCCTCGGTCTTCCCGGAATACCCTCCGAGGCCGAGGACAGGGCGGCCGCGCGCGACATCGCGCTGGCGGAGGAGACCGGGGCGCGGCTTCATATCATGCACGTCAGTACGGCGGGCACGGTGAAACTCATACGGCAGGCGCGGAAGCGGGGAGCGGCGGTCACCGCCGAGGCGGCCCCCCACCACTTCGCGCTCACGGACCAGGACGTCCGCGGCATGGACCCCGACTTCAAGATGAACCCTCCTCTCCGCGCCGCCGCCGACGTGGAGGCGGTCCGGCGCGGACTCGCCGACGGTACGATAGACTGCATCGCGTCCGACCACGCGCCGCATACCGCCGGGGAGAAGGAGCGAGGCTTCCGGGACGCGCCGTTCGGCGCCATCGGACTGGAGACCGTACTCCCGATTACGCTGGAGCTGGTGCGGACAAAAGCGATCTCCCTCACCTGCGCGCTCGCCTGCCTCACCTCCAACCCCGCCCGCATCCTGGGGCTGGACCGGGGGGCGCTCCGTCCGGGCGTCGCGGCGGACGTCACGATATTCGATCCGTCCGAGGAATGGACCGTCGACGCGTCGGCATTCGAATCGTCCAGCAGCAACTGTCCCTTCGACGGGAGAAAGGTGAAGGGGAGGGTGAAGTACGTCCTCGTCGGCGGCGAGGTGAAGTTCCCCTTCGATAGGGAAGATGGGAACTGAACGCAGGGAACTCGTGTTCGGCCCGGCGGGCATTCCGATGAGCGCCCCGAAACGCGATCTGGTATCCGGCATACGGCGCGTCGCCGAGCTCGGGCTCGGGGCGATGGAGATGGAGTTCGTGCGGGGGGTGCGGATGTCGGACGAGCTCGCCGCGAATGCCCGCGCCGCCGCCGGGGAGACCGGGGTCCGCCTCACCGCCCACGGCCCGTTCTGGATCAACCTCAACGCGAAGGAACCTCACAAACTGAAGAACAGCCACGGATATATAACACGGACGGCAAAGGCCGCCGACGCCGCCGGCGCGTCGAGCATCACCTTCCACGCCGCCAGCGGGATGGGAGACCCCCCCGAGACCGCGTTCAGGAAGACGATGTCCGAACTGAAGAAGGTAGTGAAGAAGATACGCTCCCGCGGCGTCACGCTCGACATCCGCCCGGAGCTCGCCGGCAAGCCCGCCCAGGTCGGCTCGCTCGAGGAGATACTGGAGCTGGCGAAGAAGATTCCCGGCGTGAAGCCGTGCATAGACTTCGCGCACGACCACGCAAGACACGGCGAGGCCAATACTTACGAAGCGTTCATCGCCACGCTCACGCGCACCGCGAAGGTGCTTGGTGCGCGCGCTCTGCAGGACATGCACATCCACGTCTCCGGCATCGACTACGGACCGAAGGGCGAGAGGAAGCACCTGGTCCTGAAGGAGTCCGATTTCAACTACAAGGCGCTGCTCCGCGCCCTGAAGGACATGAACTGCGCCGGCATCCTCATCTGCGAGTCCCCGAACCTGGAAGAGGACGCCCTCCTCCTCCAGCGCTCCTACCGCCGCCTCAAGAAATAGGGACAGCCCCTATGGGGAGCGAAGCGACGCCTTGCGAGGCGCCCAATTCCGTAAAGGGCGCCGAGAATGAGCGAGGCAACACTCCGCCGGCAGCCGCGAAAAGGGTCTGTCCCTATTTTTCGACCCCGATTTCTGGTATAAGTAAGGCCCTATGGCTAAAGGTCCATCACAGGTTGCACTGATCGGAAGCTACCCGCCGCGGCGGTGCGGCATCGCCACGTTCACCAGCGACCTGTACCACGCCATATCCGGCCAGCAGAAGAGCAAGGGCCGCGTTTACACCCTCGCGATGAACGACGCGCCGGGCGGCTATCCGTACGAATCGGAGGTCAGGCTGGAGATCCGCGAGAACGTGCTGGACGACTACCGCATGGCGTCCAGCTTCCTCAATATCAACGGGGCGGATGCCGTCATCCTCCAGCACGAATACGGGATATTCGGCGGCGACTCCGGCAAGTACATACTGAGGACCATGGGCGAGCTGCGGATGCCGGCCCTCACCACGCTCCACACCATCCTGCAGGAGCCGAAGGACGAACAGCGCGACGTGATGAGCGGCATACTGGAGCTGTCCGAGAGGGTCGTCGTGATGAGCGAGCGGGGCGTCGACATGATCACCGGCATCTACGGCTTCCCGCGCGAGAAGGTGGTGCTCATCCCCCACGGCATCCCCGACGTTCCGTTCGTGGACCCGAATTTCTACAAGGACAAGTTCGGCGTCGAGGGCCGCAAGGTGCTTCTCACCTTCGGCCTGCTCTCGCCCGGCAAAGGTATCGAGTACGTCATTCAGGCGCTCCCGGACATCACCGCGAAGTTCCCGGAGGTGAGCTATCTGGTGCTCGGCGTCACTCACCCGCACGTGAAGAAGGCCCACGGGGAGGAGTACCGGCTCTCGCTCCAGCGCATGGCGGAGGACCTGGGCGTAAAGGACAACGTGTTCTTCCTGAACCGGTTCGTGGAACTGGAGGAGCTGTGCCAGTGCATCGGCGCGGCGGACATCTACGTCACGCCGTACCTGAAGAAGGAGCAGATAACCTCCGGCACCCTCTCCTACGCCCTCGGCGCGGGCAAGGCGGTGGTCTCCACCCCCTACTGGCACGCGGAGGAGCTGCTGGCGGAGGACCGCGGCCGGCTCGTGCCCTTCCAGGACGCCGACGCCGTCGCCCAGGCGATCATCGGACTGCTCGAGAACGAGATAGAATTCAACGCGATGCGGAGGCGCGCCTACCAGTACTGCCGCGACATGATATGGAGCAAGGTCGGCCACGATTACCTCCGGATCTGCCAGGAGGTGATGACCCAGCGGGCGACGAAGCCGCGCGTGACGTCCATATTCGCCGTCGAGGGCCCGGCCGTGGAGGAGCTGCCCGAGATCGACCTCAGGCACCTCCGAATGCTCACCGACGACACCGGCGCGATCCAGCACGCCACGTACACCGCGCCCAACCGGGACACCGGATACACCACCGACGACAACGCCAGGGCGCTCATCGTAGCGTGCCGCGTGTTCAACCTGAGAAGAGACGAATCGATACTGGGCCTGATGCACGTGTACCTGGGGTTCCTCCTGCACGCATTCAACGAGGAACGGCGCCGCTTCCGGAACTTCATGGCGTACGACCGCCGCTGGCTGGAGGACCAGGGAAGCGAGGACAGCCACGGCCGCGCGATCTGGGCCGTCGGCCAGGGAGTCGGCTACGTGAAGAACGAATCCATCGTCAGCCTGTGCGCCAGGCTCTTCGCCGAGTCCCTTCCCACCACGGAAACGTTCGTCTCCCCCCGGGCGCTCTCGTACACGCTGCTGGGCATCCACGACTACCTGCGCAAGTTCGGCGGAGACGCCACCGTGCGGCGGGTGCGGGAGACGCTGGCCCGGCGCCTGCAGGACCAGTTCGACGGCTACGCCACGGACGAATGGCCCTGGCTGGAGGACGCCATCACGTACTCCAACGGCGTTCTCCCCCACGCCCTGCTGATGTCCGGCCAGTGGATACCCGATTCCCACATGGTGGAGACCGGATTGAAGTCCCTCCGCTGGCTGCTGGATGTGCAAACGGGCGGCAGCGGCCACCTCTCGATAGTCGGGAACGACGGCTGGTACCCGCGCGACGGCGAGAAGGCGAAGTTCGACCAGCAGCCCGTCGA
This sequence comes from uncultured Planctomycetota bacterium, assembly GCA_964389785.1. Lineage (GTDB taxonomy): Bacteria > Planctomycetota > CAYMFW01 > CAYMFW01 > CAYMFW01 > CAYMFW01. The sequence continues at coordinate 9,302 of CAYMFW010000022.1, read as the reverse complement.
GGCGATGGTACTGGCCCACGCGTGCCTGGAAGCCTACAATATGACCCAGGAAAAGGAATGGATCGACGAGGCGCGAAGATGCTTCCACTGGTTCCTGGGACAGAACGACCTCGGCCTGGCCCTCTACGATTTCGAGACGGGCGGGTGCAGGGACGGCCTTCACCCGAACGGGGTGAACGAAAACCAGGGTGCGGAATCCACGCTCGCGTGGCTCCTTGCCCTGACGGCGTTACATGGCGCGAGAATGGAAAAACCGGCGGAGGAGGATGAGAAGCCATCTGGAGAATGACTGAATGAGCAAACCCATCGTGATGATCTCCAGCTACCCGCCCCGCCTCTGCGGAATCGCCACGTTCTGCGAAGAGGCACGTGAATTCATCCAGAAAGAGCATCCGCGGAGGGATGTCCTCGTCATCAGCCATACCGACGGCGCCGGGGACGGGGTGATTCCCATAATGGATATCAGTCAGCGCACCTGGTGGGTAAAGGTGGCCGAGAAGATAAAGGAGCTCGACCCCCACGCGGTGCACATACAGCACGAGTACGGGCTGTACGAATACCACGACCACCGGGGACAGGGGGACAAGAACGAAGGGTTCCTCGATCTGCTCGACGCGCTTCACGACGTGCCCGTCGTCGTGGAGCCGCACACCGTTCACGGCCGGCTTCTGGAGCGGGAGGCGGAGTTCCTGTACGGCATGTGCGAGAGAGCGAACGTGGTGATGTTCAAGTGCCACTACCAGAAGTGGCGCCTGGAGTGGAACTTCACGAGCCGGGGATGGGAGACCCCCCGCAACGTCACGATAGTGCCGCACGGCGCCCGCCCGGACAAGAGGTGGGGCCTCCACGAGATCCCGGGGATACGACGGGAGCTGGGCCTGGACGAATACGACCTCGCGGAGCACCTGGTCGGCCTGATAGGATGGATACAGTCGAACAAGCGCTGGGACATCCTGACCACGATGTGGGAGGATATCGCCGAGGAGATACGCCAGCGCACCGGCCAGGACTGGGACCTGCTCGCGGCCGGCGCGATGCGCGACCCCAACCACGAGGCCGACTACAGGAGGTACAAGGAAGACGTCCAGCTCCTCGAGAAGAAGGGGCTGGCCCACTACTACGAGTTCATCCCCCGCGGCGACGTGTATTACAAGATGATGGCGGTCTGCGACTTCATCATACTGCCCTCGACCGACGAGACGCAGTCCGGCACGCTGGCCCGGATCATCGCGCTCAACAAGCCGTTTGTCACCACCGCGCCGCTGGAGGGCCTCACCGCTCAGACGCTGGAAAGCGGCGGCGGGCTCCTCTTTACGACGAAGGACATGCTGAGGGAACGGGTGCTCCAGCTCGCCTGCGACGAGGACCTCCGGATGGTTCTCGGCTCGAACCTGAAGGAATACCTCGACTCGGTGGTGTCATGGGAGGTGGTGGCCCGCCAGTACGCCGATGCCTACGAGCTCGCGGGACACGCCATCAAGACGGGCAAGAAACCCGAATTCCCCCACGAATTCTGACGCCCGCCCCCTACTGATTCTCACGCATACGGCCGGCGCGGTGTTCTCGAGCGGGTTCGTGGGGAGACCGACAGGCCGCAGGCCATTCATTGGTCGGTCGAGCCGCGACCTCGGAGGCGGCATATCCGCATCGATGCCGCCGAGAATGAGCGAGAGAATCCCGCGCCGCCCGCCCCTTACTGACTCTCACGCATACGGCCGGCGCGGTGTTCTCGAGCGGGTTCGTGGGGAGACCGACA
>CAYMFW010000022.1:0-7446 GCA_964389785.1 uncultured Planctomycetota bacterium | reverse complement strand
GCATCGATGCCGCCGAGAATGAGCGAGAGAATCCCGCGCCGCCCGCCCCTTACTGCCCCATATATATGGGCATGTACCGGTAGTACACCTCCAGGCACAGCGCGCACAGCGCGGTAATGCCGGGCCTCGACCACTGCTTGGAGTAGTGGTCCACCGGGGGCCAGCTTCCGTCCGCGTGCCCGCCCTTGCACTGGCTGTTCAGCAGCGCGGTCTTCATCGCCTCGTTCCAGGACTTCCAGTACTTGCCGCCGGTCTGGAAGTTCACGAGCGTGGCATAGTACCAGTAGTACAGGTCTACACCCTTCCCGCCTCCGCCGACGTTCCAGGCGGGCAGCTGCTTCATGAAGACCTCCGCCGACGCCTTCTGTATTTCGCACTGCGGATCGGACATCCCGAAGAAGTACCGGCCGAGCATCCCGACCGCCCTCATTCGGATGCTGCCGCCCCCCGCCTTGGGGGGATTGTTGGGGTCGTTGCCCACCACCGCGTACGCGACCTTGCCGGTATAGTTCTCGCCGCTTATGATCTCCAGGTACCTCACGGCCCGCTTGATCGTCTCCTCCGGAACGCTCAACCCGCCGATCTTGCCTGATTTCAGCGCCATGAACTGCCAGCCGGACACCGACGTGTCGTTCCTGGCCGCGGGCGACGTGTAGTTCCAGCCCCCCAGCGGGTTCTGTACGTAGACGATGTAGTCTATCGCGTCCTGCGCCGGTCCCTTCAGCTTGGCGCTCTGCGTCATGCCGTAGGCCTCCGCCAGCGCGAGCGCGGCTATGCCGTGGGTATACATCCTCCGGCCGGCGCCTCCCTCTATCTTCCCGTTGGCCTTCTGGCACTTTATCATGTACTCCACGCCCCGCTTGACCGTGTCCCGGAAGTTGCCGGTAGTATGCGTGTGGCCCGCGCCGAGAAACGCCAGCAGCGCGTATCCGCTGATGGCCGCCGGGTAGTCCCCGCCGTGATCGTTCTTGTCGCCCCCGTTCTTTCCCACGCAGGAATCGCCGGCCGGGCACTCGTTGCTCCACGTGTCGGGGTGCCACGCGCCGTCCGCGCTCTGGTGCCGCATCAGCCATCTCAGCGCCGCGTCCACCGCGCTCTCCGTGGCCTTGCCGCCGCCGAACCTGCCGACCGCGTTCTTCTTTCCCCCGCCTCCGCGGAAGCCGTAGCGTCCGCCCCGGCCCCCGCCGCCGACGCCGATGGAGCTGACGATACCGGTCGAGCCCGCGTCCACGAACCCGATCGCGTCCTCGAAACCCTGCGCCGTCTCCGACTCCATGTCGTCATCGGTCTCGAAGTGATCGTCGATCTGGACCTCCTCCGTCACGATGATCTCCACCTCGGCCTCGACGTTCGTCTCCAGAAGCGGGGACTCGCGCTTGATGATATCCCGCTCCTTCTCGGGGTCGTACTCCGGCTCCTCCTTCTCTTCGATACGGGCCTCTATCACGATCTCCGCCTCCGCGGTGGGAATGGCCCCGATCTTCACCACCCACAGGATGAGGAGCACGATGGTGTGGAATGCCACGGAAATGGCCCACCAGGGGGTCTTCTGGAGCAGCTCGTCCGCCCAGCCGGGCTCGCGAGGACCCTCCTCGAGCAGTTCTTCCTCGGGAATCTCGTCAAAGGCTTGATCTTCGGGCATACGGCACACCTCCCAACTCCCTACACCTTGGCGACTTAGCAGCAATGAACCGCCTGAGTTGAGCAGCAGAAGCGAAGAGGCTGCTGCACGGCACTCTCCCCAGTTACTATACGCAGGCAAGGGCCCCGTGTCAACACGCCCGCGGAAGATTTCTCACGCCCGGGGCTAATAGACGTACCGAATACGGGCCTCCAGGCACAGCGCGCTGAGGGCCGTTATCCCGGGGCGTGACCACCTATTCGAGTATTTGTCCACCGGCGCCCAGCTTCCGTCCGCGTGGCCTTTCGTCTGCTGAGTGTCGAGAAGCGCTTTCTGGAGCGCCGTGTCCCACGCCTTCCAGTACTTCTTTCCCGTCTGGATGTTGACCAGCGTCGCGTAGTACCAGTAGTACAGATCCACCCCCTTGCCGTCGGCGTTCCATGCCGGCAGGTTCTGCAGGAACACCTCACCCGAGGTCTTCATCATTTCGTCATTCGCATCCGCCATCCCGAAGAAGTAGTATCCCAGGCAGCCCACCGCCCTCATCCGTATGCTGCCGGCATTTATGTTGTACTCCTTGGTGGGGTCCGTTCCGTTCACCGTGTAGCAGAACCGGCCGCTGTAGTTGCCGCCGCCGGCGATCTCGAGCCATCGTCTCACCCTGTCGATCGTCTCGTTGGGCACGTGCAGTTTCGATATCTTCGCCGATTTGAGCGCCATGAACTGCCATCCGGTAACGGAGGTGTCGTTTCTCGCGGAAGGAGACGTGTAATTCCATCCCCCGAGAGGGTTCTGGCAATACACGATGTAGTCTACCGCGGACTGAGCCATCCCCTTGTACCTCGCGCTTCCCGTCATGCCGTACGCCTCGACCGCGGCCAGCGTCGCGATACCGTGGGAATACATACGCGTCCCCTGGCCCGCCTCGAACTTGCCGTTCTCCTTCTGTATCTTCATCAGGTAATCAAGCGCCTTTCTCACCGTCACCTTGAAATCTCCGTGGAGATGGGTGTGGCCGGCTCCCAAAAAGGCAAGGAGGGCAAAACCGGTTATCGCACCCGGGTAGTCTCCACCCACATCGTTTTGCCCCCCTCCACCTCTACCCACACATGAATCTCCGGCCGGGCACTCCCTGCTCCACGTGTCCGGTCGCCACGACCCGTCCGCCGACTGGTGCCTGGCAAGCCATCTGAGAGCCGCCTGGATCGCGCTCCCCATCGGACCGTCCCAGCCGCCAATATCTTTCATCCGCGCATCCCTCCCGCCGGGCGTTCTCCATCCGTAGGAGCCTCCGGGCTTGCGGGAACCGGGCCCCACGCCGATCGGGGACGTCAGCTGTGCGAACGGGATATCGAACTCGTTGAGCTCCAGACACATCTCGTGACCTTTTGCCATTTGCATGTCACTGTCGTTCGGCGTCTCAACGTGGTCCGACTTTGGTATGTGGACTTCCACGATAGGACCTTTCATCTTCTTCTTGTCCTTCACGATCGGAACATCGACAGGCTCTATCTTTCTCTTCTCGCTGATGATTTCGTCCTTTTCCGGCGGCTGTTCGATCGTTATCCGTCTCGGTTCGAATTCCACCGCGTCGCCCGACACCATCCCGAACTTCACCACCCACAGCACCAGCAGCAGCGTGCAGTGGAACGCGACCGATATGGCCCACCAGGGCGTCTTCTGGAGTATCCTCTCGGCTATCGTCGCGTCGGGGATCCGGAGTCCCCAGATCTCTTCCTGTATCTCTTCCTGCGCCTCTTCCCTTGCGTCGTCATCCTCGCGCATGTCGCACCCCCTTCTGGGTGTCCTGGACGCGGACACACCTACGGCGTCAGACGTGAGTGGGATACTTATTCGTGACCCGGGTGAGGTCCTCTGAACTTCTAAACGCACGGGTGCCCTCCGGTTCACCGCGGAGCGCAGGTTTTTTTCGCCCCTTTGCCAAACGGACCGTCAGGCGGTAGAATGGACGCATGCCCGAGGAACACGAGGACCTGACGATACTGCGCGCCGGGGAGCGCGACTATCCCGCGAGCCCGGACGAGGCGAAGCTGGAGACGTTCGAGAACCGTCATCCGGAACGGGATTACTGGATAACGCTCGACTGCCCGGAGTTCACGTCGCTGTGCCCGGTGACGAACCAGCCCGACTTCGGCCGGATCACCATACGTTACGTCCCCGACAGCAGATGCATAGAGAGCAAGTCTCTGAAGCTCTACATATTCTCCTTTCGCAGCCATAACACGTTTCACGAGGAGGCCGTCAACCGCATCCTGGACGACCTCGTGAAGGCGTGCGCCCCCCGAAAGGCGATCGTCGAGGGGGCGTTCAACCCCCGCGGCGGCATCAGCATCACCGTCACGGCGGAGCATCCGTAAGGCGAGCAGGGCCTTGCATCCCGGCGCCGCTCTTTGTATCATGTGCGCCGTCAGGTTCTGCCGCAGGACCTATTTGGGGCGGTAGCTCAATTGGTTAGAGTACCGGACTGTCGATCCGGTGGTTGAGGGTTCGAGTCCCTTCCGCCTCGCCAGCTTTGCTGGCCCTGAGCAACCGAAGCGCGTCAGCGCAGGTTCTTCTCGAGCCACGCCTTCTGAAGGGTCCCCTTGATGCGCACGTTGTAGAAGCCGAGGTTCGCGGCCTTCATGCCGAGGACGACGTGCTGTTCGAACCGCGTGGGGGAGTAGAGCCGATTGTGTTTCAGGGGATGCTCGGGCATCCAGCTTGACACGAGCTCCTTCCCGTCGAACCAGAAGGAGACCCTGTCGCCCAGGACCATCCGGTACTGGTACTTCACGCCGTTCTTCAGCGGGTACGGCTTCATCAGCTTGCCGCCGCCGGAATGATCCACCTGAACGACCCCGTTGTCGGCGCCCACGGGATGCGCGCCCACTGATTCCCATCGCCCGCCGCCGGGTGCCGTCCGATACCGTATCGAAAAACCGGCGCCCTCGCCCCAGTAGCCTCCCGTCGCCTCGAAGCTCACCTCGATATCCCCGTCGAAGCGCGCCCGGTGCACGGCCGTGCCTACGTCGCCCGGCGCCAGCGCGACCAGCCGGCCGTCCTTCACGCCCATCTTCCCGTTCGTCTCCCAGTCCTCTTCCTGGCCGGGGTCTCTGAAATCGTAGAAGACGGCCGCCGCGCCGGTCTTCGGATCGTACTCCACCACCTTTCCCTTGAAGAGCTTCTGAATCGCGCCGGCGCCGCTCGTCCCCGCCGCGGCCTGCCCGCCGCCTGACTGCGCCTTGAACTCCCGCACCTTCCGGTCGAACCACTCCTTCGACAGCCTGCCGCGCACACGGAAGCTGTCTATGCCCGCGAAGCCGTAACCCCCGACGTTGTAGCCGGGGCGCTGATCGTCCCGCTCCGCCGGGAAGCTGAGCGGCGCGAAGCTCTTCACCAGCTTGCCGTCCACGCTGTAGTGTATCGTGCTCCCCTCGAACCTCAGCTCGTGCCGGTAGAATTTCGTCGTCGATTCGAACTTGTAGTCGAACTTCTCCTCCGCACCCTTGGTATAACCCGGTTCCGGCCCGAAGATTCTGAGGAAATCCGTCCCGGCGCGCCCTCCCTTGCCCTTGTCCCCCGCGGACCGGTAGGCGATCCACCACTTCCCGGCGTGGCCCAGCCGCGCGACCGACACCGTCTCCATGGTCAGCTCACCTTCGAAGGCCGCGTTCAGTATCCGCGTGAAGCCCCGCCTCCCGTCGGACGAGAGGATCTTGCCGTCCTTGATGACGGCGCAGTCCGGCCCGCCCTCCCAGTCGTCCAGCTCCTCCTCCTTGTCGAACCCGTAGGAGAGCGCTATCTCCCGCGTCGCCTGGTCGAAGCTCTCCACGGTGCCCTTGAATACCTTCCTGATATTGAACCCCACCACCGCGTCTTCCGCCCGCTCGATCAGCGCCGCCAGCTCGGCCGCCTTTTCCTTTCCCAGCTCGGAGGCCGCGTGCTCCTTCTCGAACGCCTTCAGCTTCTCCAGGAGCTTCGCTCCCGTCGTCTTGTTCCATTCCTTCATGCCCGCAACGAGCGTCTCGATCTCCTCCCAGGCCTTCCGGGCGGCCACCTCTACCGCGCCGAGCTTCATCACGTCCAGCTTCTCCCGGTAGTGCGCCGCGAGGGGATGGCTCCCCGCCTTCTCGAGCGCGGCGTCCGCCGCCGCGACGTCCTTCGCCCCCATCGCCGACACGGCTCTCGCCAGCCAGCCGCCGGCCGTTGCCGGGTCCGCGACGGGCATCAGTTTCGTCCTCTCCTCCTCGGTCAGCTCGTCCAGCTTCACCTTGATGACCGTCCAGCCCGACTGGTTGTTTATCCTGAACTCGTGCTCCAGCACGATCTCGTCTTCCGTCACCTGCTTCACCTTGCCCTTCCGCCTGCCCTTCGTCGTGTCGAGCGTCACCTCCGTGCCCACAAGCGCCTTCAGCCTGTCCCTGGCCTTCTTCTCCGCCGCGGCCGCCTCCTCGAAACCCGCCAGCAGCGCGCCCCACTTCTCAACGGTCTCCCGCATCGGCTTCAGGTCCTCGTTCCGTCGCGCGCCGTCCAGCGCCGCCTTCGCGCCCGCCGGATCGCCCGCCATGATCTTCTCGTCGAAGGCGTCCCACGCAGCGACGATCTTCTCCCTCGCCGCGGCCTCCGCTTTCCTGCGAGCGACTTCCGCGACGTTCTTCTTCTCCTTCCCCAGCCGTGCCCTCAGCCCAGCCACCTCTCCCGCAAGCGCCGCGTATTTCACCGCCGCAAGCTTGTCCAGCGCGGCCAGGGCCTTCCCCGGCTCGCCGTCGGCGGAGAGCTTTTCCGCGGCCTTCAGCGCCCCCCGTATCTTTTCCTCCGCCCGCTTTCTCAGCGCCGCGGCCGATTCCTTCGCCCTGGCCCCGAGCACATTCTCGAACCCCGCCGGCAGGTCCGCGTACACCGCCGCGGCGCCGTCGTAATCGCCGGCCCCGGCCAGCGCGTCGGCCCGGGCGGCGAGCTTCGCGAACTCCTTCCCCGCCGCCGTATCCTTCCTGCCGGAAAGCGTCTCTATCGCGTCCCGGGCCTTCATCTCCCATACCGTTCCCGCCGCGTACTTCACCACGTGGCGGTACCGGGACATCGCGTCGTCGTACTCCTCCGGATGCTCCTTTTCCCAGGTCGCCGCGTACTCGAACAGCTCCTCGGCCTTGCCCTTCGGCCGGTCCGGATCGGGACTGTCGTCGGGCTTGTCACCGGTCACGACCGCCCCGTCGCCGGGGTCCGGCGGCGGAGCCGGAGGCCCGTCCCCGGAACGCGACGCAAAGACGGCTATCAGAATCGCCACGGCGGCAATACCGCCGGCTATCCCCGCCATCAGCCCCACCGGTTTCTTCTTCGCCGATATCCTGCGGCGGGCCGCCTCGGCCGCCGCACCCGGCTTCGCCGTCCCCGCGCCCGCCGCCGCCACACCCGCCGCCACGCCGGCCACCGAGCTCTTGTGCGCCTCCACCACCTCGGATTCGGGCGCCTTCCCGTCCATCACGTATTCCATGTCCCGGACCAGCTCGTCGGCGTCGCGGTACCGGTCGTTCCTGTCCTTCGCCATCATCTTCTGGATGAGAAGACTGAGATTCTCCGACACCATCGGATTCACCTCGGAAGGCCAGGCTATCTGTTCCGTAAGATGTTTCGTCATCACCACCGCCGCGCTCGTCCCTCCAAAAGGGGGCTTTCCCGTCACCGCGTGGTAGAGCGTGGCCCCGAGCGAGTAGACGTCGGTCCGGCCGTCGATATCCTTCTCTCCCCGCGCCTGTTCCGGACTGACGTAATGCGGCGTGCCCACCATCATGCCGCTCTGCGTCAGCATCGCCGCCTCCGCGTCCTCG
>CAYMFW010000021.1:0-36629 GCA_964389785.1 uncultured Planctomycetota bacterium | reverse complement strand
CTAAGCCAGCTATCAGACATTCTTCCTCCTCTCTGAAAGCGGCCCCAAAATGGTCACATGTGCCATCCCAATCAAGCCCTCTCCATTGCCGATTCGCGGGGAAATTACGCTGTGTAGTATACCTCTGGAAAATCGTAAGTCAACAGTGACCTGCAAAAATATTTCACAGAGAAACCTAAGCCTCTCAGCAGCGAGAAGTTATATATAACCACTATCATATCAATACGTTATCGCGTTCGCCGTCGGGCTACACAGGCGCCGGGCCCTTCCCGGCAACCGGGACCGGCCGGCGGCTCCTCGTAGCGGACGCCGCGATCAGCAGAAGGACTACCGGCGTGAAGGATGCAACTGCCTGGGACCACCCGCCTTGAAACGATCCGGCGACGTGGCGCACCGCGAAGAGGGTGAGATACGCCGTGATGAGGAACGCGGTCGCCGCCAGAAGGATGTGAAACACGTTGCTCCCGGTCCCCACGAAGACGCGGCACAGAATGACCAGAAGAAGATAGAAAAGGACGATGGAGGACAGGTGCTCCAGGAACAGGACGAAGAAGTACGGCCCCCGGAGCTCGCTTTGCTTCGACAGCCCCAGAAGCTCCCGGGCACCGAGGAACTCCAGGCTCCGCGGGTCACTGAGGATCATCTCGGACGGCGGCGGGGCCTGAACGGACGCCCCGTTTCTGTTGCGCCATCGTTTTCCGTCGAAGTGCAGGTTGACGCTCTTTGTCCAGCGCTCGTTCTTGCACCGGTACAATTCAGATATTCCGGTATAGTCTCCGCTCACCTTCATGAATACGTCCGCATTCTTCGTCTTCATGACCACGGGGCCGAATCGCTCCGGCCTCCCCGGATGCACCACGCGTACGATGTCCCAGCGGACCTGAGGAACGATGATTTCCCGCGCAACGACGAGAAGAAGAAAGACGACCTTCAGGCTGTGCGAAAGCAGGCGCACGACTTCCCCCGGCGGTATCCCGAACGTTCTCAGCATGTCCACCTCGCCGGACGTCCTCATGCGAAGGAGCACGACGAGCGCGGACACCACCAGCGCGAACGGGAATCCGGTAGTGAACGCGGCGATCGAGAAGTAGAGGAAGTCCGCCGACAGGAAGACAAGCTCACCTTCCTTCATGGTATGGCGAGACCACGCCACGATGTTCATCAGCAGGAAGACGCAAGTGAACACGACCCAGAACCGGCGCGTTACGATCCTCGATAGGGCATTACAGGTCAATGACTTACGCATCCGCCCTACCCCTCTCCGCCCAGCGCGGTGCGGCTTCGCACCGCGCGCAGCGCAAGCGGCCACCCGGCCGCGGCGACCAGAATGCCCCACGCGTACGCCGCCCAGCCGGCCTCCACACCCGGTCCCTGCTCTGCCATATCGAGCAGCACCTTCTCTCCCCCGAGATACACGATGAACGTCAGGAAGAGAAGGAGCAGAAACGCCTTCATCTGCCCGATCCGTACGACGAGAATCCCCGTTGTGAACCCGAGAAACACCAGCGGCACCACGCTCACCGCCACGCACATGGTACGGTACGCGCGCCACGGCCGGCGCAGCCACCACTCGTAGCCGGTCGCCGGAACACGCTCGGAAGGGAACCGGATGACGAAGCTGCCCGCCCGGAACGTCTCCTGCCCGTGCACGTCCCGGATCTCGGCGCCGGTCACCACGATCGCGTCGTCGTTCGCGGTCATCGTCTCTCCGCGTACCAGCAGGTCACCGACGAAGCAGAGCGGCGCGTGCGCGACATCTCCTTCCACCCGTCCCGCGGTGAAGGCGGCGCGTCCGATCCTGAACTGGCCGGTACGAGTCATCCCGGCCGTCAGCCCCCGGCTCAGCGCCGTTCTCTCCGCCTCAAACAGGCCGCTTCGAATCGGCGGCGCGGCGAGACTGTCGAAGAAGACGCAGAACGCGCCGACCGTCACGGATGCCATAAGTACCGGCAGAAGGACCGTTCGGGCCCCTCCGCCCGTCGATCGAATGAGCATTATATGCCGGCGCTGGACCGCCCCGGCAGCCAGACAGAATCCGGCCAGGCAGCACGCGAACCGCAGCGAGTCGGTGAGCTGAAGCGCCGCCACGGCCAGGACGAGCTTCAGCGGCAGCGGCTGGTAGCTCACGAAGGCCTGCAGGTACACGGAGGCGGTGAGGACCACTTCCAGAAACAGCAGGAACGCCAGCGTCCATACCAGGAATTTTTTCGCGATGTAGTGGAACATGCCTGCGCCTACTTCAGATCTATCTCGAAGGTGTCCCGGGAAGTCTCGACCTTCTCTTTCGTCTTCCTCTCGACGGGAGGAGAGAGGATCAGCCTGCCGTCCTTCATCAGGATCTCTCCCTTCTTCGCGGAAAGGCGCAGAGAGCCCCTGACGACCTCGGGGCGGGTTAGATACACCTTGTCGTGGCGCGCGGAATACATTCCCCGTGCGAACCGCACCTTCGTCTTCTCGTCCGTCAGGTTCATGAAACCACGGCTGATGTATCCCCTCTGGAAGAGCATCGTGACGACAACCTCGAGCCGTTCGAAGCCGAATTCCATCTCCTCCTCGCGCGGACCCTCGCCGGACGTCCTTCCGTCCGACATGCCGTCTACGAGCCTGCCCAGCCCGAGTTTCTTCTTCTCGAGGGCCAACTCCGGCAGGCTCATGGATCCGGCCTCGAAGCGGGTAACGCGGAAGGGAACGAGCCCCCCGCGGGCCCGGACGTTCCTGAAGATGACGCGCTCCCCCCTCAGGGCCAGAACGCCGATCGCTCCCTTCAGCCCTCTGGCGGTGAGGTCCGCTTTCCGGAAGACGACCCCGGTTTTCTTCGGAAGGATGGTCGCCGAGTCTGCTTCTATCGAGTAGCGCGGCATTCGCATCACGACATCTTTCAGCGCGTGAGGCTGGTGAAGAAGCGGGTCGAGCCGAAACGAGCCGGCCTCCAGCGACGCCTGTCCCACGCTGACGGTCACCGGCTCGCCGATCGTCCGCATCGGCGTCTCGGCCGGCACGTCCGCCACCTCGGCGGTCAGGAAGTCGTATATCACCGCGGTGGAGAAGACGAGCGACGCGCAGAGCATCATCGCCGACGCCGCGATCCCTTTCCCGCCGGACGAGAGTCTCATGTCCCCTGATAGTCCCCCAGGTACAGCCCGCGCACCTTGGGGTCGGAGATCACGTCTTCCCGGGTGCCCTGGGCGAGGAACAGACCCTCGTACAACACGAAGACGTGATCCACGAAAGGAATGGTCTCGTAGAGGTTGTGGTCCGTGATGATGAAGGTGACCCCGCGGGCCGTCTGCTCCGCCACCAGGTCCTTCATGGCGGCGATCATCAGAGGGTCTATATTGGAGAACGGCTCGTCGAGAAGAAAGAGCTTCGGCTTCAGAAGCATGCACCTGGCGAACTCGAGCCGCTTCTTCTCGCCGCCGGAGAGGGTCGCCGCCCTGTTCCCGGCGACCGCGGCGAGACCGTACTTTTCGAGTATCTCGCTCACGTCCGGCATGTCCGCGCGGGAGAACAGCTGCTCCGCGACGACCTCCATGTTTTCGACGACGGTCATGTCGTGGAACAGCACCGACTCCTGAAACATGTACGCAACCCCATGGCGAACAACATCTTCCGTAGGAAGCCCGGTGATGTCCTCCATCGCCAGCTCTATACGCCCCTTCTCGAACGGCACCAGGCCCATCAGGCACTTGAAGAGCGTCGTCTTGCCCGCCCCGTTCGGCCCCAGGACGCCGTACACGCTCCCGTCGAGATGAATATCGAATGACAGCCCGGCGAGTATCTCGCGCGCCCCGTAGCTCTTGGTGAGGTTTTCGATCTTCAGCATACGCTTACATTATATCATAAGAAAGGCCCCTGCCCGCGATCGCGGGCAGGGGCCTGAAGCCTTCCTCTCGAAATCCGTCGCCCTACGGTGCCAGCCAGAACTCCTGGTTGTAGGGATACGAACCCCAGAACCACGCCGACGAGGACGTCGTGTATCCGGTCGCCGTCACCGTGATGGTGTACTGCGTATCGCCGTACGTTTCCTCCAGCGAGGTCGTCTGAAGAACAAACTTGCCCTGGGAGTTGGTCGTCGCCGTCGCAGCGTCCAGGCTCGTCGACACCACCGCGCCCGAGATCGGGTCGCCGGAGGTCTGATCCAGCACCTCTCCCTGGATGATGATGTTGTCGTCATTCAGCTTGGTAGCGGTGTAGCTGTTGCTGCTGCCCGGCGTATCCGTCCGGGTGCCGCTCATGCTGGTGCCCGCGGCGTTGATCGTACCGGTGATGGCGACCTCGACATCCTGCTCGGCATGCCAGTCGTAGTAATCGCCGTCCAGCGTAAACGAGCTTCCGGACAGCGTGCCGTCGGCACAGTTCCACGGGTAGGTCTGGTAATCTATCTCGAAGTCCGGACCCGACTGCCAGACCTGGAAGATTCCGCCGTAGCCGTCCGTCCAGACCGTATCGTCCAGAAAGTGGTTTATGCCCGGCCATATACCGTAGTACTTCTTGGTATCGAGCAGGTCGTCCAGACCGTCGACGAGCGCGCCGGCCGTGTCGTCGTACATCAGCTTTCTGAGGCTGAAGGCGTCGTAGCCGGAGGCCTGGACGCCCAGAACAGCGCTCAGGTTCCATCGCTGGTTGCTCTCCTCCGCGTCGAGGGCGCTCAGCCTGATCGTTGCCGGCCCGTTGCACGAGGCCAGCACGTCGGCCAGCACGAGCTCGCCGTTGGCGACGTCGTCCCACCGGGCGTCGATCTCGGCCTGCGCGCCGGCGGTGTCGCCGAGGTCGAGCATGTCCTTGATGTCGTCGTCGAACTCGTTCCAGAAGTCATCAAGGTTGACGACCAGGTGGAACGTCCGGTTCTCCTCCGTGTACTCGTCGTCATCAACGAGGGGGTCCGGGTCGATCTCGCGCGGATAGAGGCCGCGGTCCTTGTCGCCAGCGTGGAAGGCCTGCACCCAGTTGACCAGGTCCTGGGTCAGGCCCAGGAAGGTCTTCAGCGTGGCCCGCGCCGTCGCCAGCTTGGTCGCGTCCGCGTTGCCCAGACTCGCGTTGTCCCCGAAGAGATCCTCCATTATCTGGTCCTCCGCCTCCTCGTCCGCCGCGGCATCCTGAAGCTCCTCGAGAGATCTCAGGTTGCTGAATGCGTCGAGGGCATCCGGATCGGTGAAATCCACGTCCCACGCGTTGACGTAGTCGAGCATGAATTTCATGACGTTATAGTAGATACGCACCGCGATCACGTCCGCGTAGTCGAACTGCACCGTATGCGTGGAGGAATTGCCCTGCATGGCCGGGCTGAGCTGGAAGTAGAAATCGGTCGGGAGACTCTTGAGGTCCGCGATCGTCGATGCCAGCTCGCCCACCATGATGCCGTCCAGCATATCGCTCAGCTGGTTGGACGAAGGGGTCCGCTCGTCGATGGTATCCGCCTGGGTCTCCGGCCAGTCCAGTTCCAGGTCGAAGACCATGTTGCCGTTCTCGTCGTACCACATCTCGCCCGCGTCCAGCACGGCGTCTCCGTCGAGATCATCGAACTCGTCTCCCTCACCCGGGAGATACAGTCCGCCGTTCCCCCAGCCGGTCTCCATCACGATCTCGAGGCCGATTCCGTCGTTGATGAGGAGATCGTCCTGGTCGTCCGCGTTGAAGCCGACGTAGCTGACGGACTGAATCCCCTGGTGGTAGCTCATCATCTGGCCGAGGTTGTCCTTGTCGCCGTAATCCGACGGGGCGCTCGTCGCCGGGCCGCCGGTGTAGCTCGCAAGCGGCAGACACGGCATCCGAAGCAGCGCGTACAGAAATTTCACCTTGTTCTGCGTCGAGGTCAGGGCGGATGCGAATTCCGCGTGGTTTCTCGCATCTTCGAGCTTGTCGTTCGCCAGCGATATGTTCTTTGCCTTCAGCGCGGACACGGCCGCGATGTAGAGATCCAGCACCGGTTGCACCGTCTGGGTATCGCCCTCGTCGAAGCCGCCGGACGAGCCCGCGACGGTCTCGTCCACCGTGGCGACGTCGTCGCTGACGTCACCCACCGAATCGGTCGCACCGGCGTCCGTGGCATCCTGCTCGATCGCAGTCTCGATCGCCGCCGCACTGTCCGCGGCCTCCTGCGCCACGTCGGCGTCGTCAACCGTCTCGTAGTCGTCGATCCAGTCGGCCGCGTACTGCTCGGCCAGGATGGCCACGGCCAGCATCACCGCGTACTCGACGATCATGTCCTGGATCTCCTGCGCGGTCAGCGCGGTGAAATCCACGCCCGCGAAATACGTGCCGCCGACGATGGCGTTTGCCTGCTGAACCGCCGTCCCGAGGGATGTCTGGGCGATCTGGTGCAGGCCCACGCCCGCGTTGGCGGCTTTCTTCTTGACGATTGCGGCGGCCTTCGTCGTGTCGGTGTTTACGACCTCATCTGTATCGCCGGTCTCGGTCGTCTCGGAAATGATGGCCTGAACTTTCTCGACCGTGCCGTCATCGAGCTCCCGCTTCGCATCGATGGAAACGGGCACGTCCTCCGGAAGCGGCACGACGAAGCGGAACGTGTCCATTCCGCCTACGACCGTTTTGCTTCCTTCGACGAGCGTTCCGGCGTACACGTCACCGGACGCGAGGTCCGTGATTGAGAGCGCTCCCGCGTCCTCGTCACCCACCGCCAGGATGCCCGGCTTCGCGCTCGCGCTCGGGTAGCTGACGGTAAGACCCATCGCCACCGTGTCCGGCTCGCCGAGGCTGTCGGGGTTGGTGCCTCCACCGCCGCCGCCACCGCCGCCGCCGCCGCACGCGACTGCCAGCGCGACGCTCACAATAACTCCGAACACCACCCCGTACTTCAGCAAGCGATCGCTCATCAGGACCTCCTTGCGGCCACGCGTTTCGTATCCCGCGGGTGACGCGGGATTCCCCCTCTACATTCATACATCAAACGGAAACAAAACTTCTTACAGCGAGTAATATACCGTGGGAACGGGGCGGAGTCAACCCCCCCTCCGAGGGGAGGAAGGCTTTTCATGCCAGCTCGAACGCCGCCGGGCCGGGTCGGGTGAAGAAGAACCAGGCCCCGGAGGCCGCCTCCGGATACTTCTCGCCGTATTGCCGGCTCCAGGCCTCGATGAACACATCCACGCCCTCGGCTTCCGCCAGCGCCCAGACGCTGCCCCCGAAACCGGCCCCGAAGGCGGAGGCCGCGGCGGCGCCCCGCTCCCGGGCGAACCGGGCCAGAAATACCGTCTCCGGCACCTGGTTGCCGAGAAGGCTCTCCGTAAGCTGCTGCGAACGGTAGACCTGCGCCCCGAATGCCTCAATGTCGCCGGCCTCCAGCGCGTCACCCGCGGCCGGGATGATCTCCTCGCTCTCCGCATGAAAGTGCTCGAACCGCCGGAGGAGCTCTTCGGAGGAGAACCCTCCTGCCTCCGCATTCTTCAGCACCCCACGGATCCGCTCCGGCGCATCGCCACCGGACGCCAGCGCGGCGGCCAGGTGGCCGTCGTCCCGGCCGGTCGCGTTCCGCCACGCCTCCGCGGCCGCGGCGGCGAGGAGGGACGCCCGGTTGTATTTCTCCCGGGCCCCGCCCGTCTTTTCCGCGTGGACCCCGCTCATGCCCAGCGCGAACACGTAGCCGTCCGGCATCGGTATCTTCTTTTCGAATCTTACCGGGCAGTATGCGTACCGGCTGAGGTAGCCGGGCTCGCAGCAGAGGATGGATGTATGGTCCAGGCTGCCTCCGAACGTCCCGACCCCCTTGTCGCCGGCGAGTGTCCCGAAGGACTGCCCGTTCTCGATGGTGGCCAGATACGCGGCGAGGGACTCCATATCGGTTATGTTCTTCCGGTACTCCTTACGTTCCGGCAGTCCATTGAGGAACGACAGGACCATGGAAAACGCGATCATCATCGCGCTGGAGCTGCTCATCCCGGACGCGGGCGGCAGGTCACTCAGGAAGGCGATATCGGCCCCGGTCTCCATCCCCGGGAAGTTCCTTGCCATCCGCCTCACCACCGTCATCGGATAGTTGGACCACCGGCCGAGGACCGGTCGGGTATCGGGATCCAGCTTCATCTCGATCCCGTCGCCGCCCTCCACGTTGATGACGCGGACCCCGGTGTCCCGCCGCGGCACGGCGACCACGCAGAAGCCCTGCTCGCACGCCACCGACAGCGTGCGGCCGCCGGCGTAGTCGGTGTGCTTGCCGAGGACCTCAATGCGTCCGGGCACGAAGAAGGCGCAGGCGTCCGCCGCCGTCGACAGGCCGGTTTCGATCAGGGCGTCCGCGCACCGCCGGAAGAGGACCGCTTTGTCATCCGCCTTGTCCGCGCCGATGCCCCGGGAGACCAGCCCGGCCGCGACGTGTTCCGCGCCGCGCATGTCCTCCAGCCGCAACGTGCCGCTCACAGTCGGACCTCCAGGGAGGCAAGCATCTCCGCGACCGGCCCGACGTCGGAACGGCTCGTCAGGTCGAGCACCCCGGCCTCGAAGGGAAGGGCCTCGAAGCTCATGTCCCGCTCGTCCACCAGGAGCTGGACTGCGTCGGTCACCTCGTACTCTCCGCGCGGGGACGGTTCGATCTCCCGACACGCGGAGAAGATAGGGGGTTCGAAACGCCAGCAGTTCATGCTCACCAGCAGCGGTTTCGGAAGAGATTCCAGCACGCTCTCCTCCGGCTTCTCGATGACCCTCTTCAGCCGGTTCCCCTCTTCCAGCTCCACCACGGCGAACTTCGCCACCCGCTCCGGGGGGATGTTGCTCTCCCGCACCATCGCGTCCCGCTCGAAGACGGCCAGTCCGCTTCCGTCCAGCCCGCGAAGCGCTTCGAGCGCCTCGATGGGATAATAGTTGTCGGAGTTGATGACGGTCACCGGATCGTCCCCGGCGAATCCCTCCGCCGCCGCCACCGCGTTGGCCGTGCCAAGCGGTTCTTCCTGCACGGCGAACTCGACGCCGATGCGTTCGTACTTCAGCGTTTCCCCGTAATACGCCCGCATCATATCATGCTCCGGGCCTATCACCAGGCAGACCCGCCCGTATCCGGCGTCCGCGAGCGCGGTGAGCACGTAGTCCAGAAAGGGCCGGCCGGTGGGAATCAGCGCCTTCACGCCCTTGTCGGCGACCGATTTCTGTCCTTTCGTCAGGTGAGCGTCCGGAGCGTCCTCGCGCATCCGCGTTCCCAGTCCCCTGGCGAGAATGACCGCCTTGTCAGCGTTGTGTACCATCTGCACCTTTCCATCAGCTAATATCCCTCGTTGCCTGCTGCTACTCCGTCTGACCGCCGACGCGCGCGAGCGCCTCCGCGATCTCTTTCATCTCCGGCCTGTTATCGTAGGCCTCCGCCAGCTCCGGATCGCTGAGCTCCGAGCGGATCGATTCCCTCTGGCTCATCGCCTTCAGATAGCGGTCCTTCGCCGCCTCGGCGTCACCCCGCTTTTCCTTCAGCGTTCCTTCCGCTTTGAGGTAGTGAAACAGGATATCCCTGTCCCCGGCGTATTTCTCCTCGACGTCTCCGCATTCGCCGAGCTCTTTCTCCACGTCGTCCAGCCGGTCCATCCGCATGAGCGCCTCTATTCCCACCAGCCGGACGCCCAGCACCGCCTTTTCGTCCCCCGTTGCGCCGAGAATCTTCCCGGCCTCCGCGGCGACATCGATCGCGTCCTCGCAGTTCCCGGCGGACAGCGCGAGCTGGGCCATACTCTGGACCGACCAGCCTTCCATCGTCGGGTTCTTCATCTCCTGCGCCAGCTCCCGCGCCTTTCCGAACGACTCTTTCGACGCGTCGAACTCCCCGGTCAGCCGCAGCGCCTCCCCGCGGCAGTATGTTTCGTACCAGCGCCACACCTTGTGCTCTTCGGCCTGGCAGAGCTCGCTCATCTCGGCGAGTATCTCGTCCGCCCGGTCGCTGTGCCCGACGATGAGATAGATGATTACCAGGTTTATCAGCGAGTTCGCCAGTCCGGCCCGGTCGCCCATCCTCCGCCGTATGTCCAGGGCAATTCCCAGCTCCTCGATCGCTTTCTCGTACCGGCACTTCGTCTGATTTATCAGCCCGACGTTGCTTATCGCGTTGGCCCGGCCCTGCATGTCGCCGACCTCGCCCGAGATATCGCGGGAGCGCGTGTAGTAGTCCTCGGCGGAATCGAGGTCTCCCTTGTTGAAGTGGATGATGCCGATGTTGTTCAGGACCATGCCCTCGCCGCGTTTGTCGCCCACTCTCCGGTATTCCTTGAGCGCCTTCAGGAAATCCTGCATCGAGGCCTCCAGGTCACCCTTCTGCTGGAACGCCAGCCCCTTCGCATTGAGAGTGGAGGCGATGGCGTCCGCATTGGCATCGGGCTCGCCCAGCGCCTTCCGGTGGTTCCCGAAGACCTCCAGCGCCTGTTCTCCCAGCTCCAGGGCCTGATCGCTTTCGCCCCGTCTCATGTGGACGCCGGCCTTGCCCCGAAGGATCCTTCCCCTTACCGTCGCAGACTCTTCAGGCTTGACCGACGCGAGCTGCTTCTCCGCCTCCGAGTAGTGCTCCAGCGCCTCGGCGTACTCCCCCCGCGCCTCGTCCAGGCGTCCGAGAGAGACGAAGGCGCCCGCCTTTTCCAGGCCTTCCGTGCAGAGCTCAAGGTATTCCTGGTAGCTTTCCTCCGATTTCGCAAAATCGCTGGTTATCAGGTACAGCTTCCCGAGCGCGTCCTTTGCTTCCTTCACCGCCTCGTTGTTCTCCGAGGTCAGCTCAAGCACCTTGTTGTACATTGTGATTGCGTCCCGGTTGTCGTTCAGCTTCTTGGAGACCGCGGCGGCGGCGCGGTAATGGGTCGCGGCGTTTTCTTCGTCCCTGGCACATTCGTAGTGGTGGGCGAGAAGAGCGTGATACTGATCCGGCGCTTCCTTTCCTTTCTCGTCGAGCCACTCGGCGATGGAGGCGTGGAACTTGTATCGCATCTTGGAAGGGATGCTCCCGTACACCACCTCTTGCATAAAGCTCTGCTTGAACGCGTACTCGACCTCGCCGGCGAAGTGGGATATCGGCTTGCGGTACGTGAAGTCCCTCTTCTCCATCTCGGAAAGCCGGGAGGTGACATCGACCGGCGACCCTTCGAACGTATGGGGGTCCGATTCCTTTTCGATGACGGACACCGCGCCCTCCCAGAAGTCCTTCCCGACGGAAGACGCCTCCTGCAGAAGGATCTTGTGATTGAGCGGCAGCCTGTCCACGCGTGTCTGCACGAGGCCCTCCAGCGTCTGCGGCACGCCCAGGTCGCCGCCGACGTCCGACATCTCCCACTGCGGCTCACCTTCCTTCGCCTCCACCGCCTTGATCACCTCGCGGTCTATAAGGTCCTTGACGATCTCCTCCACGTAGTACGGGTTGCCTTCGCCCTTCTGGATGATGGACTCCTTCGCCTGCGGCGTGACCATTCCCACGTTCCGGAACATCTCGTCCAGCAAGTCGCCGCACGCCTTGGCGCCCAGCGGCTGTATTCGAATATTGACCAGGCTGGGCAGGTCGCGCACGAACATGTCCCGCGACTGGAATTCTTCCTCCCGAGCGGTCGCGACGATGAGCACGGACGCGTTTTCGACGGCCATGGACAGGTACAGCAGCGCTTCCATGCTTCCGGTGTCGGCGTGGTGGACGTCTTCCGCTACCAGCAGAAGCGGCTGGCGCGCGCCAGCGCGTCCGAAGAGTGTCGTCAGCGACTTGAACGCGATCTGCTGCAGCATTTTGGGGTCCGCTTCGTAGGGTTTCGTGTGCGGGCTGTCCGGGTAGGGCGAGCCGACGAGCGCGGCGATGAAGTGCGCCGTTTCCGTCGCGGTATGCTCGTCCGATATCAGCCGTTCGACCGCCTTGAGAAACTTCCCCTGGAATTCCTCCGCCGTCGCGTGCCGCCCCGCGCCCGCCCAGGCCTTGATGAGCTCTGAGATGAGCCAGTAGGAGTGCGGAGGCGTGCCCACACAGCGAGCCAGGCTTATCATCGCGGCGCGGGAGAGACCCATGACGTAGTTCATGAACTCGTGCAGCAGCCGGGACTTGCCCACTCCCCGTTCGCCGAACACCGTCACCAGCTTCGGTTTCTTTTCGGTGACCGTCCGCTCCAGGGTGTCGCGCAGGATACCCATCTCGATGTCCCGGCCTACCATCTTGGGGTGCACGCCGGCGACCTCGAAGGTGAACGCGATCGAGTCCTCTTCCTTCCGGCCGACCACGTCGTACACCCGCACCTGCCGCTTCAGCCCCTTTACGCTTATCGGTCCCTTGGGCTCGCAGACGAATTTCTTCCTGACGTGACGAAACGTATCGTGGGAGATCAGTACGCCTCCCGGCGTCGCGTTGCTCTCCAGGCGGCTGGCAAGGTTCACCGCGTCGCCCATCACGGTGTAGTCCGCGTGCTCCTTGCCGATGTGCCCGGCGAGGACCTTGCCGGTGTTGACTCCTATGCGCAGCTCGAGAAGGGTACCGGCGCGCTTCTCCATCTTCTTGGCGAATTCCTTCACCTGTTCCTGCATATTCAGCGCCGCGTCCACCGCCCGCTCCGGATCGTTCTCGTGAGAGACCGGCGCGCCGAAAAGTGCCATCAGTCCGTCTCCAAGGTACTTGTCGATCGTCCCGTCGCGCTTCAGAATCTCCGCCTCCAGCAGGCTCAGACAGTCGTTCATGATGTCCTTGACCTCATCCGGCGGAAGCCTTTCCCCCATCGCGGTCGATCCCTTGACGTCGGAAAAAAGCACCGTGACCGTCTTCAGCTCGTCGCGCCGGGTCATGGCGCCCGCCCGCGGGGCTTCCTTGGCCGGCGCCGGGGCGGATGCCTGCTGTTCCTGCGGAGGAGCCGCCTGCGCCGACGGTGCGGCGGGCTGAGCGGTCGTGTCCGGCGAAGGCGGCACCTGCGTCTGAGGCGGGGCCTGCGGCGCCATCTGGGGAGGTGCCTGCGGCGGTGGAGGCTGCATCTGCAACGGGGGATGTGCCGGCGCTTGAGGCGGGCCCTGCGGCGCCATCTGAGGCGGCGGCTGCATCTGGGGCGGCACCTGCATATGCGGAGGGGGCGGCTGATACTGCTGGTAGTACTGGGGCGGCATCGGCGGCAGGTACTGCGGCTGCGACGGAGCGGCGTACGGCGCACCCGGAGCCAGCGGACTGCCGCACTGGCCGCAGAAATTCATGCCGGGCGGGCTCAGGAAGCCGCAGCCGGGACAGACCGCGACGAGCGACGCGCCGCACATCCCGCAGAATTTCATTCCCGGGGGGTTAGTATACTGGCAGACCGTACATCTCATAGAAATTGCTCTGTCCGAGCGGAAATTCGCCGTCCGACACGCACCACATAATATGCGTTCAACACCAAGCAGTCAAACGGATTTACGTTTGGTGCGGGACCTTGTAGAATGACAATGGTATCGCAGGGAGGATACGTCATGGCGAAAGGGAACAGGGCGGTTCTGGTGGCCGTCGTAGGGAGAGAGAAGGATCTGGGCCTCGCCCGCCGTAACCGCTGGTACCGTATCCCCGTCAGGCACGCTCCGTGCCGGAAGGCCGATTACCTGGCCCTCTACCAGACCGCCGCCTTCGGATCCGGAGGCCGGGCAATACGCTACTTCGCGACCATTCGCGCCGTCTCGACCACGTCCCGGGGCAGGCTCCTTCCCGATGAGAAGAGCCATCCCGGGAGAGGGGACCGCTATCTCAGGCTGGAGCTCGGGCCGCTCCGAAAGACCCCGCATCTCATTCGGAACCGGACGAGGCGGCGGGTGACCTTCGGGTTCACGACGCTCGCGAAGCTCCGGAGAGCAACCGAGGTCTGTCAGCTCTTCGACATAAGTCCGGTCGAGGAGATCGTGCGGCGTCTGCTCGAGCGAGCGCGCATCCCGGCGTCACACGAGTACTGCGTGATGGAACGGAAGCGGCTGCGATACCGGCTGGACTTCGCCATCTTCTGCCGGAAGGGCCATCTCGCCGTCGAATGCGACAACGAGCGGTGGCATCTCTCCAAGCGGCAGAAGGTCCGCGATCGCAGGCGCGACCGATGGCTCTCTCGCCGCGGCTGGACGGTGCTCCGCCTGCCGGGCGCCGCGATCCGCGACGACCCCGAGGGCTGCGTGAGGAAAGTGAGAGCCGCCGCTCGTCGTCTCGGAGGGGCGGTGCCGCGGGACTAGATGTCGAGGTCGCGGACCTCCAGCGCGTGTTTCTCGATGAACTCCCGGCGCGGCTCGACCTTGGTTCCCATCAGGACGGTGAACATCTTGTCCGCCTTCACCGCGTCCTCGACGCCGATCCGTTTCAGTATGCGCCTCTCCGGGTCCATCGTCGTTTCCCAGAGCTGGTCCGGATTCATCTCGCCGAGGCCTTTGTACCGCTGGATGTCGATCCCTTTCTGCCCGGTCTTCTTCACCGCGTCCAGGATTTCCCGGGCGGAGCGAAGGGACGCCTCGCCGCTGTCCGTGATGAGCACCATGTGGTCGTCTTTCTCGGAGAAGGCGTCCTTCCCGCACGCCTTCTCCACCGCTAGAATGATTCGTTCGATCGGCGCGCACTCGCGAAGCTCGCCTATCACCACGTAATCCTCACCCTCTTCGTGGTCATCGCCCTCGGCGTACACGGCAAGCTCCTTCTTTCGCTTCGCCTGCTCTTTCTTGATGAAGTCTTTCATCTCCGCCTCGTCGTAGAAGCGCCTGGTGTCGTCACCGAATGAGGCGCGGAAGCGCGGCAGCCGTCCGTCCTCCTTCCGTCTCCAGGAAAGCAGGCCGTCGAAATCGACCCCCTGATGGGCGAGGTGGGACAGGTGCGCTTCGAGCTCGACCAGTATGTCCACCAGCACCTCGAGCATCTTTCCCTTCACGGTCTCCTTGACACCATTCACCTTCAGCTCGGAGCTCTTCAGCCCCAGCTTCACCAGCGTACGGGTGAGGTCAGACGGGTTATACACGTACTGGGCGTCGCCCTTCCTCTGCACCCGGTAGAGCGGCGGCTGCGCCAGGTACACGTGACCCTGTTTGATCAGATCCTCCATGTAGCGGTAGAAAAAGGTGAGGAGCAGGGTACGTATGTGCGATCCGTCGATGTCGGCGTCGGTCATGATTATCACCTTGCCGTACCGCAGCTTCTCGATGTTGAAATCGGTCTTGCCGAGCCCGGTACCCAGCGCACTCACCATAATTCGGATGCCCTCGTAGTTGATCACCTTGTCGATGCCGGCCTTTTCCACGTTCAGGATCTTTCCCCGCAGCGGCAGGATCGCCTGGAATTCCCTCTGCCGGCCCTGCTTGGCTGAGCCGCCGGCGGAATCACCTTCCACCAGGAATATCTCCGAGGTGGTGACGTCCTTGGTCGAGCAGTCGGCCAGCTTCCCGGGAAGGGAGCCGCTCTCCAGCGCACCCTTCCGCCGGGTCAGGTCTCGTGCCTTCCGCGCCGCCTCGCGGGCCCGCGAGGCGAGAAGCGCCTTGTTGGCGATGGCACGGCCGGTGCCGGGATGCTCCTCGAAGTACGTGCCGAGCGCCTCGTTCGTTGCCGCCTCGACGATTCCCTGCACCTCACGGTTGCCCAGTTTGGTCTTGGTCTGTCCCTCGAACTGCGGATCGGGAATCTTCACGCTTATCACCGCGGTGAGACCCTCACGCATGTCGTCTCCGCTCGGCGGGGATTCCTTCTTGAGCATGTTGTGCTGCTTGGCGTAGAAGTTGACCGTTCTGGTGATCGCGCTCCGGAATCCGCTCAGGTGCGTGCCGCCGTCGATCGTATTGATGTTGTTTACGAAGGAGAAGATGTTCTCTCCGTATCCGTCGTTGTACTGCAGCGCTCCTTCGATGATCGTGTTCTGGTCCTCTTTCTCGAAATAGACTACGTCTTTGTGAAGAGTATCCTTCTCCTCGTTCAGATGCTCCACGAACGCCTTGATCCCGCCCTTGTACTGAAACGTCTCCGTCTTCTCCGTCTCCTCCTCGGTGATCGTGATCTTGAGGCCCTTGTTGAGGAACGCGAGCTCCCGAAGCCGTTTTGCCAGGACGTCGTAGCTGAACCGGGTGGTGTCGAAGATCTCCGGATCCGGCTTGAAGGTGATTTTCGTGCCCCGCCTCTTGGTCTTTCCCAGCTTATCCACGTCCGCCTGGGGCATTCCTCTCGAGTAGGATTGCCGGTACACCGTGCCGTCGCGCCAGACCTCCGCCTCGAGGTGCTCGCTCAGCGCATTCACGACCGAGACGCCGACGCCGTGCAGGCCGCCCGAGACCTTGTAACTTCGGTGATCGAACTTGCCGCCCGCGTGAAGGGTTGTCATCACGACTTCGAGCGCCGGCTTCTTCACTTCCTTGTGCATGTCGACCGGGATCCCGCGGCCGTCGTCCGCCACGGATACGCTCCCGTCGTTCTCGATGGTCACGTGTATCGCGGTGCAGTGACCGGCCATCGCCTCATCCACGCTGTTGTCCACCACCTCGTGGACGAGGTGGTGCAGTCCCTTCACCGAGGTGTCGCCGATGTACATCGCCGGACGCTTCCGGACCGCCTCGATGCCGCCCAGCACCCGAATCGTCTGGGCATCGTAGGCTTCCGCCTCCGGCCTGCTAACGCTTTCTTCCTTCTCCAACGTTTCCCTCCACTACGAACCGAATATCTTCAACGACCCCGTCGCCCAGCCCTTCCGTCAGCACCGCCAGCAGCTCCGCCTTTCGGAAGGCGGCAAGCTCGGCCGCGAGCGCCTGGGTCCGGCACGCCACGATCAGCGTCCGCCGCTTGAAGCCGGCGACGCGCGTCGCTTCCGCCACACCGGCATCCACCAGCTCGGCCCACTTCCGGTATATCTCTCTGTTCTTGAAGACGTCCCGGAGGCGGGTCGACTCGATGAGGCGGCTCAGGACGCTTCCCAGTTTCTCGGGAGCGTCGTCGCCTACGCGCTTAGAGGCATAACCACGTACGTGTAGCCCTTGCCTTCTCGAATCATTCCCGCGCATTCGCTGTCTTTCAATTCGAGGACCACCTTGTCGCCGTCTATCACCCGGAGCACGTCCAGCAGGTAGTTCGGGTTGAAGTCCACGTCGAACGATTCCCCCTGATACCCCACCGGCAGAGACAACTCCGCCTCCCCGACCTCGGCGGTCCTCGAGGAGAGCTTGAGCGCGCCCTTGCCCACGGAGAATTTGACGGACCTCGAATCCGCGGGGGCAAGTAGAGCCGCCCGCTTGATGAACGAGAGCAGCGCGTCCCGCTCCGCCTCGACGTGATTATCGTTTCCGGAGGGCACGACCCTGGTGTAATCCGGGAACTTCCCTTCGATCAGCCGGGAATAGACCTCCCGGCCCGCGGCTTTGACCATGATCATGTTATCGGACATCGCGAGCTCCACGTCTCCGCAGGACTCCACGACTCGCCGGATGGTGGACACCCCTTTGAGCGGCACGATGCCCGAGACGCTCTCCACTTTCGCAGGCAGCTTCTCTTCGCGAACGGCCAGCCGCCTGCCGTCCGTCGCAGCCATCACTATCTTCTTCGCCCCCAGGGAGACATACACCCCGTTCAGGGAGTAGCGGGACCTCTCCTCAGCCGCGGCGAATGCCGTCTTGCGCATCATATCCGCGACCAGCGCGCCCCCGAGCTTCGCGGGTGTCCCCTCGAAGACGGGGATCGGCGGGAAATTCTCGGCGGATTCCCCCAGCACCCGGAAGAAGCCGTCCTGGCACAGGATGCAGACCACATCCCCCTGGCATTCCACGCAAATCTCGGTATCAGAGGCCTCCCTGAGTATCGAGGCCACCTTTTCAGCGGGGACCGCGACGCTGCCCTCCTGTTCGACCGAGTTCGGGACAAGGGTGCACCTGAGGGCTACCTCGAAGTCCGTTCCCTCCACGGACACCGTGTCTTTGGTCACGGTGACTTTCGCCCGGGTAAGGATCGGCTTCAGGCTCCGCTGCGGGGCCACCCCCGCCACGAGCTGAAACGCCTCGGCAATCGCCTGTCTGTCACAAGAGAACTTCATCGCATACCCCCTCTGTCCCGGCCGTCGCCCACTCGGGGCGTCAAGAAGCTTCTAGCCCCGAGATTATATCTTCTATTGTACGCCGAAGCCCCTTGTCTTTCCTCATTTCTTTTTCGACCCGTTCCTGGGCGTATACGACCGTCGAGTGGTCCCGGCCTCCGAGGAAGCCGCCGATCTCCTGGAGGGAATGGCGGCTGAGCCGCCGGGCCAGATACATGCATACCTGCCGCGGCCTCACCAACGACCGGGTGCGCCTCCGTGACTGGAGGTCGGACACCTTCACTCCGAACGCGTCGGTCACCGCGTCCATGATCTCCTTCATCGTGACCGCCTTTCTTCGGCCCGGCTTTTCGTGAAGGACTTCCTTGGCCAGGCGCAGATCGATCTTCCGCGTGGTGAGCGACGCAAAACCGATCACCCGGATCACGCATCCTTCCAGATCGCGAATGCAGTCCTCGATTGCCTCGGCCAGATACTCGACGACGTCGTCCGGCAGCTGCCCGCCGTACAGCTCGGCTTTCTTCCGAACGATCGCCGCCCGCGTTTCGTAGACCGGCGCATCGATCTTCGCGACGAGGCCCCAGCGGAACCGCGAGGAGAGTCGATCCTCGATCGCGGGAATCGTATTCGGCGCGCTGTCGCTGGAAAGGATGATCTGCCGATCCGCATTGTACAGAGAGTTGAAGGTATGAAAGAACTCTTCCTGCGATCGTTCCTTGTTCGCCAGGAAGTGAATGTCATCGATGATCAGGATCTCCGCCTGCCGGTACCTCGCGCGGAACCGGTCAAGCGCCCTGGTCTGGACCGCGGCGACATAATCGTTGAGAAAGCTCTCGCAGGGAACATAGATCATCCGCTGGCGGCCTCCCCGGGCCCGGCACATATGGCAGACCGCCTGGATCAGATGGGTCTTTCCCATCCCCGAGGCGCCATATATGAAGAGCGGGTTATACGCGGTCGAAGGGGCCTCTGCGACCGCCATGGCGGCGGCGTGCGCAAAACGATTGGAGGGCCCTACCACGAAATTCTGGAAGGTATAGCGGGCGTTCAAGCCTTCGCCGGGCTGTTCCCGAGGGGGCTCTGCTTTCGCCGACGGAGCTTTCGGTTGTTCGTCGACAAGCGACGGGTCGACCGCGAATTCGATCTCCTCGTCTTTGCCGAGCGCGGCCCTTACTGCTTCCGTGATCACCGCGCTGTAGTGGGACTTCAGCCAGTCGCGCCAGAAATGGCTCGGGACTCGCACCTGCAGCCCCCCTCCCGGACCCTCCGCGAATTCGACCTTGGTAAACCAGGTGTCAAACTGCTGCGGCCGAACCCGTTTCCTCACCTCTTCCGCAACGCGGTCGCGCAGGCCTCCCTGCGACATTAGGTTCCCCTCTCTGTGAAGAAGTTCTCAAACAGTTGCCGACAGATCAAAGAACCCGAATTAACGGGAAGGAAAGAAACGCCGAGAGGCACTCTCGCCGGGACAGTGACGCGCTCTCAATCGTGCGCGCCTCCTCTCTCCCGAGACTATTGTGAGCACCCGATCGTCCTCGCGGGACGGCGTCACCCCATCGGGGTTCTGCGGGTGAGTGAATTCCAAAGTTGCACTCGACAGTGCACTCGATCTCGTCTCTTCCGGCGGAGATGATAGCAGGACGCGCGCAAGAATGTCAAACGAAAATTCAAAGACCGCGGAGGATTTTTTCGTTCGTTGTGGAAAAATCGCGAGCTTGTTTCCGTCAAAGCGGCGTGCAACCCAGTTGCGTTGATTTGTGAACGGTCATCAACAGACCATTCACATAATCTTCGTACTCTTCCTGCCTCGTACGCTCATGGGTCCCTTCATGTTATCCTCCAAGGGCCCGCGGCCGCCAACAGACCGAACATTCTTAAGAAGACTGATAAGATTTTTAAGTATCTAATTATTAAGACATATCTATCCCGGAAGTATGGGGACCCGCTCCCGGCTCGTTCCGGGAGCAGTGGCAACTGTTTGGTCGAATGTGTATACTACGCGGCGGCGCTCCGGATGATAAGGAGACACAAGGGATGGCAAGAGAACAGGTGCTTATTTTCGATACGACGCTGAGAGACGGTGAGCAGTCGCCGGGTGCCAGTCTCATCAAGGAAGAGAAATTCGAGATTGCCAAAAAGCTGGCGGAGCTCGGTGTGGACATCATAGAGGCCGGATTCCCCATCTCGTCGCCGGGAGATTTCGCCGCAGTCGAGCAGATCGCGAGAAATGTGGAAGGACCGGTGATCGCAGGCCTTTCACGGGCTCTGAGGGGCGATATAGAGAGTTGCTGGGATGCGGTCAAGGACGCGGCCAAACCGCGAATTCATACGTTTGTCGGTACCAGCCCGGTCCACCGGGAGGGGATACTGCGCAAATCGGCGGATGAGGTGGCCGGGATGGCGGTAGAGGCCGTCAGGATCGCCAAAGACCTTGCCGAAGACGTCGAATTCTCCGCGATGGACGCGACGAGAACTGAATTCGACTATCTCTGTGAGCTGCTCGAAAAATGTATCGAGGCCGGCGCTACGACGGTCAACATTCCCGACACGGTCGGATACGCCGTTCCGGAGAACTTTGGGAAATTGATCCGGGACGTCTGCGCCAGGGTGCCCAATATCAAGAGCGCAGTGGTGAGCGTTCACTGCCATAACGACCTGGGACTGGCATCGGCGAACTCGGTTGCGGCTGTGGAAAACGGATGCCGGCAGATCGAATGCTCGATGAACGGCCTTGGAGAGAGAGCGGGAAACGCGTCGCTCGAGGAAATCGTCATGATCCTGAGGACGAGGAAGGATGTGTACGACGACTTCGGCACGAAGATCGAGACGAAACATCTCTGGCCGACGAGCAGGCTGGTGAGCCAGCTGACCGGGATACCGGTGCAGCCCAACAAGCCGATCGTCGGAGAGAACGCGTTTGCGCACAGCTCCGGTATTCACCAGGACGGCATACTGAAGGAGAGGGCGACGTTCGAGATTATGACGCCGGAGTCCGTCGGGGTGAGCGAGCATCAGATCGTACTGACAAGCCGATCCGGACGTCACGCACTCAAGAGCCGTCTGGAAGAGCTGGGGTACATGGTTACCGAGGAAGAGCTGGAGCATACGTATGCAAGCTTCTGCGAACTCGCGGATAAGAAGAAAGAGGTCTTCGACGAAGACCTGCACGCCCTGATGGGAGACGAGCGCGGAGGAGCGGGAGAGACGTACCACCTGACGTACGTCCATGCGGTGACGGGGAACAAGACGATACCGACTGCGACCGTTATCATCGAGAAGGAAGGAGATTCCATCAAGGAGGCCGCGTGCGGCGACGGGCCGGTCGACGCGTGCTATAAGGCGATCGATCGGGCCATCGGCGTGTCTCCCAAGCTCAAGGACTACTCACTCAAAGCGGTGACGTCCGGCAAGGAAGCGCTCGGTGAGGTCTCCGTCCTTCTGGAAGAGGGCGAGCGCACCTTCTTCGGCCGCGGGGCCAGCACCGACATCATAGAGGCAAGCGCCAAGGCATACCTCAGGGCGGTGAACAGGCTTATCGCCGCCGGCAGGGATGAGTAAGGCCGCGCTCAAGATCGCGGTATCGGACAGTTCCGGCCCGGTCGAGAGGCGGGTCCGGATAAGGGCCTCCCACATCGACCTGGAGGCGCCGGAGACGCAAATCGACGTGCACGCGACGGTCACCAAATGCGGGAAGGAAGCGCTGATCGAGGGAACAGTGCGCGCGCAGCTTTTCGTCCCTTGCGCGGCCTGCCTCGATCCGGCACGCGTCAGCATAAACGAGAAGCTGAACCTGTCCGTGAGGGTGCCCAGCGACGGCGAAATTGATCTGGTCGGTCCGGTGAGAGACGCGTTCATGGAAGGCATCCCGATGAAGGTGACGTGCGTGCCGGACTGCAGAGGCATGTGCGCACATTGCGGCGCGAATCTCAACAGGGAGAAATGCTCCTGCTCGCCGTCGGAAGAGAAAAAGGGATCTCTCGGCGTCGTTCTCGACGAGGCGCTGGACCGGGGAGAATCCTGACTTCCGTCACAGGATGATGGCGATCGCTCCGCTGAGATCCGCCGCCTCGTAGTGAGGCCGCACGTTCCCTTCCGGCGCGCCGCCGACAAGAATCGTCTTCGCGTTGACCATCCGGCCGGTGACGATGTCATTCATGTCATTCGATACCACCCACGATGAGCTGAGCGCCAGGCCGTGTTCGTCGCGGAGTCTCTCGATCGCTGTCGGGGACGCATCCCCCGGCAGATCGAGAAGGATCTTCCCTGCGGCGGAAAGCATTTCGCGGGCCCCGTCCGGAAGCGATCCGAGCGCGGCGGAGACCAGCACCGCGGCGGGCGATTCGTCGAGGGATCGGATTCTCTTCAGAAGCTCGGACGTCGACCGGCCCGGCGCCCATTCGAGGATATGAATCCTGCCACCGCCCTTCTCCACCTCTTCTTTCTCGATGCAGCACGGCCCCCAGTCGGCGCCGTTGCAGTGCACGTCGGGACGGATCTCCGAGATGATCCCCATCGGGACAATATCGTCAAAGAGTACGACGTAGTCTACGCACTCCAGCGCCGCCAGCATCTCCGCGCGGTCGCTCTCGGAGACGATCGGGCGGGTCTTCCCCTTGTAGCTCTGTATGGATGCGTCCGAGTTGAGCGGAACGATCAGCACGTCTCCCTGGCCGCGCGCCTCCCGCAGGCAGCGGACGTGACCGGTGTGAAGGACGTCGAAGGAGCCGTTGAAGGTGACGATGGCCCTTCCCTCCGCGCGCAGCCGCGCGACGAGCGCGGGGATCTCCACCCGGGCGACGATCTTCCCCGCCATCAGCGCTTCTCGATGGGAACGAACTTCTGGTCGAGCGGGCCGACGTACATCGCCCGCGGGCGGAAGATCCGGTTATTCTCGAGATACTCGAGCACCCGGGCGCTCCAGCCGACTACCCGGCTGACCGCGAAGATCGGCGTGAACATCGACGGAGAGATCCCCATCGCCGCGTACACGATGCCGGAATAGAAGTCCACGTTCGGAAAGATGCCTTCTTTCCCGAGGGTGCTCACGACCTCTTTCTCCAGCGCCCGCGCCGTCTCGTACAGATGCGCCGTCGCCCTGTCTTTCTTCGCAAGGTGCTTCGCCAGCGGGCCGAGCACGCGCGCCCTTGGATCGTATGCCTTGTAGACGCGGTGGCCGAACCCCATGATCTTGCGCTTGCGCGCGCGCGCCTTCCGGTACCACTCCTTCACGTGCTTCGCGTCGCCGATCTCTCTGAGGACGTTTATGACGCGCTCGTTCGCGCCGCCGTGCAGCGGCCCGTTCAGCGCGGCAATGCCCGCCCCAGCCGAGAAGTAGATATCCGAAAGCGTGGACGCCACCACCATCGCCGCGAACGTACTCGCATTCATACCGTGGTCCGCGTGCAGGATCAGCGCCACGTCCATGATCCTCTCGTGCAACGGCGACGGACGCTCCCCGGTCATCATGTACAGCAGATTGCCCGCGTGGCTCAGCTCCCGGTCCGGCTCCACCGGCAGCTTCTCCTGCCGTATGCGCGCGATGGCCGCGGCCAGCGTGGGGAGCCCCGCGACGAGGCGGTTGCAGCTCTGCAGTCCGGAGCCCGCATCCTGCGTCTCCCTGGCGTCCTTAGGCCGCTTCCTCTCCTTCCGCTTGAACTCGTATACCGCGTGCTCCTCGCCCCACGGTTCCGTCTCCATCGGGATGGAGTCCTCGTCCGTGCCGATCGCGGTCCTGGGAAGCGGGCGGGACGACTCCTGATCGATCCAGCTCAGCACCTGCCGCATCATCATGCAGCCGATTCGCAGCGCCGCCATCGTGTTCATTTCCTGGACCGGGAAAGACAGCAGGTGGCGAACGGTGTTTGGAAGAAAGCGGTACTCGACCAGCGTTTTCTTGTGCTCCTCCAGCTGTCGTCTGGTGGGGAGCTTGCCGCGCAGAAGCAGGTAGCTCACCTCCTCGAAGCTGGAGTACGCGCAGAGATCGAATATGTCGTATCCCCGGTATATCAGCCAGCCTTTCGAGCCGTTGACGTAGCCGATTCTGCTCTCGCAGGCGATCGCCCCCTCCAGGCCGGGACCGATATTGCAGTCCACCGGCCAGTGTATCGGTTTCGTCAGGCCCGGCTCGGCTTCCCGGCTGGTCTCCCGGCGGGCCTTCTTCGCTGCCGCCAGGATCAGCTTCGTAATCTCCGGCGTTTTCTTCCTCACATCCTGTTTCATGCCGTATCTCCTTCACGCAGCGCCATGATCCTACCGCGGGATGCCGGTAAGGGCAAGGCTCAGCGGCAGAACGCCATGCTCGCGCCGGTGACGACGGAGCCGGTCTCCCGCTCCGGCCACTGGGCATACTCGAGGAGCACCGCGTCGGTCGCGTCCGTCGTCGCAAGAAGGGTGTAGATCGCCGGCAGGCCGCAGATCCCCCGCCGGTTGCCGTCCCGCGCGATATCTTTGTAGAAGGCCTGTGCGTCTATGGATTCCGCTCGCTTGAGGGTGGATCTGTCCTGCGCCTCGAGAGACGGAAGAGAGACCGGGTTCGGGTCGCCGAAGCGGCGTCCGACGTGACTCAGGTCCGCACCGGCAATCACCACCAGGGAGTCGCCGCGATCTTTCACGATCTCCCGCAGCGCCCGGGTGAACGGCTTGAGCACAGGGTCCTCCTTTGGGGATTTGCCCTGGAATATCGCGGCCTCGAAGCTGCCGCAGAGCACGGGAACAATGCGGATCGGTCGGTCCGGGAATATATGCTTCAGGAATACCACCTGAAACTCTATCGAATGCTCCATCCGATGGGCGGACTGGTGCGCGAACAACCCCTCGCCGCAGCCCCTCTCCAGCGCGGCGAGCGCGTCACCGTCTGTCTCAGCGGTTCCGAGAGGCGTTTCGAACGGCTTTCTCGTCGCGCAGAACATCCCCTCCATGCCCTTGTGGTCCACCCCGAGGATCACAAAGGTGTTCGCTTCGCTCTTCATGACCTCCCGGTAGGCCGCCGCGAACGTCCTGCCGCCCCGCCGTATGTCTATGTGGGGTGCGACGACCGCCCTAAGCGTCCCCTTCCCCGCCTTGTCGCCTCCCGCCTCGTCCAAAAACCCGTCGAGCATCGTCTTCAGTTCCTCCTGGTCGGCCGGGTAGCTCTTCCCGGCCAGGAAGGCCGGGCGGGACGGGCTCTTCGTGAAGGAGCGCTCCATATCGTCTTTCGTCGAGCGGAACCGGTCGTTATCCAGAAGAAGCGCGATGTCGAGTTTCTCTATCAGCGCGTCCAGCTTGTCGCCGAAGAGGAGCCCGCCGAACCTTCGAGCATATTCCGTCTTGATGTCGAGCTTCGAGTGTGTGCCGTCGAAGAAGCGAAGCAAGAAGAACGTCCGGTCGTCAACCACCACCGTCTGCTCGCTCAGGCCCAGCGGGTCGCGGAGCGCCACCATCTGCCTGCCGGAAGCCTGTATCGGGACGAGATCGAGGATGCGGAGCTTCGGGAAGTCGTCGTCGCGGCCGGTGCTCACGGCTAGTCTTCGAGAAGGGTCTCTATCGCCGCGGCAAGGCGTGCCGACTCGGCCTCCGCCGCGTCCTCGAGCGCCATCGCCGTGTCCGCCGCGGCGTCGAGGCCGAGATTCCCCGGGGCGCCGATATGCTTCTTGGCCTTGACGTTCTCGACGGGGTCTTCGATTTCCAGGGAATCCAATTCCGCGGCGACCTTCCTGTACGCGTCTCGGAACGGCATGCCCTCCGCGGCGAGCTCGTTCGCCCGGTCGGCGGCGAACAGCTCCCCCGAGAACGACTTCTTCAGCGTGTCCTCGTTCACCGTGAGCCCGTCGAATATCTTTCCGATCATGACGACGCATCCGAGCGCGGCATCGAAGGCCTGCATCAGCGGGCCCTTCGTTTCCTGCAGGTCACGATTGTAGCCGGACGGCAGGTTCCGGACGATGGACGATATCCGGAAGGCCAGGGACGACACCACCGCCGCCTTCGCCCGGACCAGCTCGAGCGGTCCCGGATTCTTCTTCTGCGGCATGATGCTCGAGCCCGGACAGAATTCGTCCGGAAGCGTGAAGTAGCCGAACTCCGGCATGCTGAACATGATCGTATCCCCGGAGAGCCGCGCCAGATCGTCCGTGATCTGAGACAGCACAAACACGACGAGCGCCTCCAGCTTGCCCCGGCTGTTCTGCACGTACAGCACGTTGTTCTGCACCTTCTCGAACGCCAGCGAATCGCTTACCATCTGCCGGTCCAGCGGCAGCTTCACCCCGTAGCTCGCGGCCGAGCCGAGCGGGCACTGATTGATCAGCCGGTACGCGCACGTGAGCATCTCGATATCGTCGAGAAGCGACTCCGCGAATGCGCCCGCCCAGGTTCCCACGGACGAAGGCATCGCCCGCTGGGTGTGGGTCCGTCCCGGCATCGGCGCGAACTCGTGCGTCTTCGCGAAGTCGAGAAGCTTCCCGGCCGTCGCCGCCGTCTCCTTCCACACCGCAAGCAGCCGTTCCCTCGTGTACAGACGGGTATCCAGAAGGACCTGGTCGTTCCGGGACCGGCCGGTGTGCACCTTTTTGCCGGTATCCCCCAGCGTCTCCACGAGCGCCTCCTCGACTGCGGTGTGGACGTCCTCCTGCTGGGGGGATATTGCGAACTCGCCGGCACGGACCGTTTCCAGGAGCGCTTTCAGCTCACCGATGATGGACGCACGCTCCTCGTCCGACAGTATCCCGATCGACGCGAGCATCCGGGCGTGCGCGATGCTGCCCAGGATGTCGTGCTCAGCCAGATATGCGTCGAGCACGTGGTCGTCGCCGACCGTGAACTGCTCGACGATCGGGTCGAGCTGATACCCCTTGTCCCAGATCTTAGCCATTTCCCTTGTCCCTCTTGGCCAGCACCCGGTACGGAAGGGCCCGTATGAACGCCGCGTCCCGGCACATCTGCTGATTGAAGCCGGTGGCCTGTATCGAGCGGATCTCGGGGGCGAACAGGCTGGAGTCGGACTCCCGGGCGACGATCTCGATATTGCCCTTGTACAGCTTCACCTTGTACGTGCCGTTGACGACGGACTGGGTCTGATTGATGAACGCCTCCAGCGCGTAGCGCAGCGGATGATACGCCTCGCCATGGTACATCATATACGCCCACTTCTGGTCGATCTCCTTCTTGAACTGTATCTCGTCCTTGGTCAGGCAGAACTGCTCCAGGTCCCGGTGCAGCTTGAGCATGATATGTGCGCCCGGCGCTTCGTATATCTCCCGGGACTTCAGGTCCATGATCCCGTCCTCGAACATGTCGATCCGGCCGACGCCGTTCCTTCCACCGACCACGTTGAGCTCCGCGATCAGGTCCGCCAGCGACATCTTCCTTCCGCCGAGCGATAGCGGCAGGCCGCCCTCAAAACCGATCTCGACCACGTCCGGCTCGTCCTTCGCCTTCTCCGGGGGCGTGAGCCACATCCAGATGTCGTCCGGAAGCTCCTGGTTCAGGCCCACTGCGCCGCTCGCGATGGAGCGGCACCAAAGCGTCTTGTCGTCGCCGCCGGTGATCACCTCCTCGACCGGAACGCCCCACTCCTTGCAGAGTACCACCTCTTCCTCCCGGGTGAGATCGAAGTCGCGCACCGGCACCAGCACCTCCAGCCCGGGCGCGAACAGGGTGAACACGTTGTTCATCCGGTACTGGTCGTTCCCCTTTCCCGTCGAGCCCTCTATGATCCCGTCACATCCGAGTTCCACCGCTTTCTCGGCGACGATCCGGGCAATCAGCTGGCGGGTCATCGACGTGGACACCGGGTAGCCGCCGTAGTCGGAGTTGGCCTTGATGGCCATCGTGAGCCACTCGGAGGCGAATTCGTCGCGTGCATCGAGGCAGATCGGTTCCACCTTGAGCACCTTGGCCCGGGCCCGGCCCATCTCGATCTCCTCCGCGCCCTGGCCGACGTCCACGTTGATCGCGACGATCTCCTCCGCCTTGTACGTCCGGCGCAGCAGCTCAATGCTCAGCGTCGAGTCCAGCCCGCCCGAAAACGCGCACGCAACCTTCTTCACCGGCGGGGTTTCCACCGCCTCCAGCTTCTTTTCAACGTCCATAACGCGCTCCCGTCATCCGGTATCCTGAAATCCCGCTACACAACAGCCGCCAATTATAGGAGATACAGCGATGCTTTGCAATCCACAGGGTTAGAACCGGGCGGGCAGGGCCTTTCCGAGCGGATTCGTGGTTTGACCGGCAGGTCCACGAAGCGGCTCTTCATTGGGGTGAGCGGTCCCGGCTTGACCAGCTGCTACGCGGGTGCGTCGCCCCAGTCAGGCACGGCCAGCACCTCTCCGCCCGCCAGGGCTGACTTGTGGGCCATCACGCCGGCTGCCATGTATCTGACGGCCTCCCAGACGTTGACGGCCGGAACCCGGTCGTTGGCGATCGCGTCGCAGAACTCGTGAACGAGATAGGCGTGCGACCCGCCGTGGCCGCCGTACGCGATCGTGTCGGTGCTGGTGTCCGTCCACGCTTCCGCGACGTCGTCGGGGAGCGGATCGCGCATCTCCTCGATGGTGAGCGGTGTTTCGCTCTCCTTGTCGTGCCAGAAGCCGTTCTTGAACGAGCCCTGGGTCCCGTAGAGGTTGAACCGCTCCCTCCCGGCGTGGCCGATCTCCCGGTACTCGCAGATCCGCATCGTGGTGCCGTTGCTCATGTAGAAAAACGCCGTCTCGTTACTGAAGAGGGTGTCCTTGAAATACGGGTCCTTCGAGCGGGGCTCATAGCCCCAGGCGCATACCTTCACCGCATGGGTGTTCATCACGCACACCGGTCCGCCGATCGAGTGCGTCGGGTAGTGCATCGGTCCGCTCCGCACGCCGCGCTCCCTGTACGTCTTGCTGAACTCGAGCCACTCCTGTCCGGCCTTGCTGGCGAGGCGCGCCTTTTGCACCTTGCGCAGGTCGCATCCCGGGTCGGCATAGTCGTGGAAGTACTCAGCCTCGGCGAAGACGAACTCGCCGAAGGCGCCCTCCGCCGCGCGCCGGCGGCAGTACATCGTCTGCGGGCGGTAGTACGTCGTCTCGCCCAGCATGTAATGCTTGCCGGTCTTCTCGCTGGTCTTCACCAGCTTGTCGCACCAGTTCAGGATCTCGTCGCCGTCGGGAACGGATATGATCGGCACCGCGCTGTACACGTGCTTGCCGGACTCCATCGCCTGGATGCACTGGGGCGCATGGAGCCACGGCTGGGTGATGATGACGATCGCGTCGAAGTCCGCTTTCACGATATCGTCGAGGGTTTCGTACACGTCCCCGCGGTCGAACTTGTCCTTCCATGAGTCCTGCGATGCGAAGAACTTCATCCTCTCCGGCTCCCGGTCGCAGAGACCTACTCTATCCACCACGGGGTGCTTCTTGAAAAGATCCGCGAATCCTTTGCCGAACGCTCCGAGCCCCACCAGTCCGAGACTGATTCCCATCGTACAATCCTTCCCTACGAATAATAGGTCGCGTACTTCTCCATCGCGTCCATCAATGCCCGGACGTTTTCCAGAGGCACTCCGGGGTACATGCCGTGTATCATCATCAGCCCGCCCTCTTTGCTGCCGAGCTTCTCCACCTCCTCCCGTATCAGCGCGTCGATCTCGCCGGGCGTGCCGAAACGGGTGATCCTCTGCCGGTCTATGTCG
Organism: uncultured Planctomycetota bacterium; assembly: GCA_964389785.1. GTDB lineage: Bacteria > Planctomycetota > CAYMFW01 > CAYMFW01 > CAYMFW01 > CAYMFW01. Next base: position 7,064 of record CAYMFW010000021.1, on the reverse strand, counting down.
AGATCGATACAGACCTTGCCGGCGAGGTGCGCCTGTATCCAATCGATGCCGTTGGCCAGGTCCTGCAGGTTTATCGCCTGGACGCCGCCGTCGATCAGGTCGTCCACCAGGTCCCGGATGTCTCCGTCGGAATGCATGTGAACGATACAGCCGGCCTCCCGGGCCGGCGCCATAAGCCGCTCGTACGTCGGCTTGATGTATTTCCTGAAATGCGCCGGCGAGAGCATCGGCCCGACCTGCATGCCGAGGTCCTCCGCGTAGCCCATATATTCGACGCCGAGATCCATGTAGCGGGTGACGATTCCGCTGTTGAAGTTCTCCACCATCTCGATGAGCTTCCACAGCCGGGGCTCCTCGTCCATCATGTCGAATATCAGGTTCTCGTAGCCGCGGATGTAAGAGAGGGTGAGGAAGGTGTGGCCGTGACGCAACCCGCCTTGCGTCAGCCCGCCTTGTTCGCGTGCTCGCTCTATCTTCCCGGCGACCTGTTTCCAGTCGGCCGGGGCCCAGCCGATGACCTTCTCCGGGTCGGGGGACTGGTAGCCGTCGAAGTCATCCCAGCTCGCCAGAGGATGCGTCGTGACCGCGCCGGTGATCCCGTCCTCGGCCGTCTCCCAGACGCAGCTCCAGGGGTCCGTGTAGGGCGTTCCGGTCCGCTGCCACGGGCTGTAGTCGATGGCGAACTCGCCCTCCGGGCGTGTGAATCCGGGGAACAGGAACTGATGGGATTCCTTCAGCTCGAAGAGGGCGTCGTGCGGGTAGTGGTTCCAGCACGCGCCGCTTATGTGAAAGCTCATCGGGATGCAGTCGGGCGACTCGAAGTGCACCGCCTTCAGGATATTCTCTCGCCGGGACATGATCTCTCCTGTGCCTGAAACACACCTGATTCTACAGGAGGAGCATGTTCCGTCAAGGTCCGTCTAGTCCTTCTTCGGCTTCGCTGCAACCATTACCGTCGTATGCTTCTTCTTGGCCTCCCGGTTGGCGGTTTCCACCGCCAGATCCTTGGTTTTGTGCAGAGAGGTGAACCGCTTCTCGTGCTCGGACCGCACCTCCCAGGCGCTTCCGCGAGGGGCAACCACCAGTTTCTCTTTCATGCCCTCCTCCTTTCCGGTGCACCGGACGAACCAAAAGAAGACCCCCGGACTCGATAAAGACCCGGGGGCGAACAGTCTCCCCGGCCCGGCGGCCTGGCGATCCCGCAACTCTCCGGGACCCATGGCTTTGCGTCCCCGGGTTACCCCGGGTTTGCCTTTATCGGGCCGTTGCGCACTTGTGCGCAACTTTCCGCCTAACTATACCTAGTAAAAAGAGATTTGTCAAGGCCGCTATGGAGAAATTTTCGCGAATTCGGGCTGGGCCTTCACTTCCTCGATAAACGCAAGCATATTTTCCAGCGTCACATCGCCCTCGACCGAATGGGCCGGCGCGAATATGTACCCGCCTTCCCTGCCGAGGGCGAGAAGTTTCCCTGTCTCTGCCCGCACGTCCTCAACGGTTCCATACGGAAGGGTCTTCTGCGTCGAGAGCCCGCCGTGGAACGCCAGCCGCCCCCGGTACCGCTTCATCAGGTCCTCCACGTCCATGACCTCCGGCTGGAACGGATTGAAGCAGTTCAGCCCGATCTCGATCAGGTCATCGAACAGCTCGTCCACGTCGCCGCAGGAGTGGATCATTACGAACTTGCCGGCGTCCCGCACGGCGCCGTACATGCGCGCGAGCTGCGGCTTGAGAAACTCGCGCCAGATGGCCGGGCCCATCTGGAGCCCGTGCTGCTGTCCCCAGTCGTCGCCGAAGCCGACCGCGTCGATATCGTACTTCACCGCTTCCCTCACCTGTGCGACGTTGTAGTCGGCGATCGCGGCCAACAGCTCGTGCACGAAATCCGGGTGCTCGATGAAGTCCATCATCAGGTTCTCCATGCCGCGGAGCGTCCACGCCCTCTCGTACAGGGAGAACCCTATGCTGAAGACGCGAAAACGGTCGGGGTGGGTCTCCAACAGCTCCGGGATCCTTTCGAAGAACCGCGGATCCGTGGGGTCCGGAAACCGATAGCCGGAGAGCGCCGGCTCCGGGAGCAGGCAGTTCGCGACCACCCCGATATCCTTGTCCACGCTGCGGTCCCACTCGACGCCGAAGATGTCGCGCACATGGTCGTTTCCGATGTCCTCGAAGAAGCCGACCGCGCTTCCGAGCCCGAGAAAATGATTGTGTATGATGTCTGCGGTGTCGTCGGTCCCGAAGTGCGCGTGGAGCTTCTCGCGCGCCTCCTTGGTGAACCCGAAGCTCCACGGCACGTAAGGGGGAGCGTTGCCCTCGAGAATCGTTGTGACCACATCGCGTTTCGTCATCGGTAGGTTCCGTATTCCCGCGCGGCCTCGTACATGGCGACCACGTTCTCCGTCGGGGAATTATCCTGAAGCTGGTGTGTCGGCGAAAGGCAGTACCCGCCGCCCGGCATCATGATCTCGAGCGTCTCCCGGACATTATTCGCGACGTCCTCGACGGTGCCGTACGCCACCGGTCCCGCGGTGGAGATGCAGCCGTGGAACGCGAGCCGCCCGCCGAACGTCTTCTTGAGATAGGCCGGGCTCATGTTCGCCGCCTCCGGCTGGAGGGTGTCCACCGCGGTGATGCCCATCTCGATGAAATCCTCGTACGCCCAGCTGCTCGAGCCGCACGTATGTATCATGACGGGAAGGTCGAATGACTTCGCCATGTCCACGAACCTCTGGTGGCGGGGGCGTATGTGCCTGCGGTAGAGATCCCTGCTCATCATCGGTCCCTGCTGGGTGCCGAGGTCCTCTCCCATCCAGAGGAAATCGATGCGCCCGTCGGCCGCTTCGATCGTGCGCCGCGTCACCTCGAGCATGATCTCCAGCCGCCGGTCCACGTACAGCAATCCGGCCGGATCGTCGGTCGCCAGGTCCACGAGGATCTGTTCCATCGTCCGGATCATGCCGGCCGAGTTGACTATGTCGCCGAGGCCGGCGTGGCCCACGTACAGGCAATACTCCTCGTTGCGCTCGCACGCCGCCGCGACTTTCCCGTAATTGTAGTCGTCCGGGGAGGGCATCGGCCAGGACGCGATCATCTCCTCGTCGGCGTTGCTCAGCGGGAAGTCACAGAAGTCCCAGTACCCGCCCGACTCGTGTTCGACCCACCGGCGGTGTATACCCCAGTTGTCCGCCTTGGCTTCGCCGATGTCTTCGTGGAGCTTCGGCCCGATGTACGGCGCGCCGACGCCCCGGAAATCGACCCCGAGGGCGGCCAGCAGGCCCGAGCCGTCCTTCGGGTCCAGGCCGAAATGCGCCTTCAGGCGCGCGTCTATGCCCGGATTCGCCGAGTAGTTGATGGGCACGCGGTCCGGCTCCCGGTGCGCGAGGGCGGTCAGCACCCTTTCCTTGGATTTCATACGCTGGATTGTATTTGGATTCAATCGAGAGTCAAGGGGCGGCCCCTGACACCTGCCCTGCGGCCGCGTATAATGTGTGCCGGGAAAGGAGGGATAGCAAGGAGGGAGAGCCATGAAAATCCTACGAGTAATCATTCTTGCCGGCGTAGCGGCGGCTTTCAGTACGCCGCTGCGGGCCGGGTCGCCGACAACGGAGCGCAGGGATCCGCCGGAGAACCAGACGTACGCGATGCGGATTCTGGTGTGGAATTTCTGGAGCTCCCACTGCGGCATGCTGAATGGGCCCGCGGGCGAGGCCGAGTCCACCGATCTCATCAAGGGCCACGACGTGGACGACGCGGGCAACGTGTACTGGACGGAGTGCGACTCTCCGGTTATCCGTGGCTACCGCGCGGACACCGACCGCGTGGTGACAATTGCCGGGGGCATCCGCGGGCTCGCCGACGGCCCCATAGAACGGGCGCGCTTCGGCGGATGGAGCTACAACTCGACAAGCCTCATCTGTGTGTCCGGCGACGGCAGGCACCTGTTCGTGCGCGACGTGGGGGGCAAGGGGCAGTGGCGGTACGTGGATCTGGAGAAGGGGACCGTCAGCACGCTGGGGCAGTGGCACCACTTCCGGGGAGGGTACTTCATCATCGTCAAGGACGTGTCCGGCGAGATCTACGCCTTCATCACCAGCGGGCAGGACGCGCCCGACTGCAGGGGATACAAGAAACTCAAAGTGGCTCCCTGGAAGAAGGAGGCCTGGTATGCGTTCGACCGATACGCGCTCGATGTCAGGAAGATGCTCCTCTACTGGCACTGCCGGGGCCCGACCATGACCACCGATCTCAGGACGGGCGAGGTCTCGCAGATCACCGCCAAGAGGGGGGAGGGGCGCTCGAAGAACACCACCGGGACGATTGTGGAAACCTCCTACCTCTGTCCGACGGGAATGTCGATCAGCCCGGCCGGGCGGTACCTGTACGTCGGTCAGGGCGACGGGTCGTCCTGCTATCGGCTGGATTTCGAGAAGAAACAGGCTCTGGCCTGGGGCGGCCTGGATGGGGGCGGCTTCGGCTGGCGTGAGACCGGCGACAAGAACAGGAGCACCCACATGACGGGCAGCACCGGCTGGCCGGCGGCCACCGTGTTCATTCCCGACGGGCGGGGATACTGGGCCACCTGCTGGGCCCTCTACGCGCTGGCTCCGATGAAGGGAGGGCGGTGATGATGCGCATACTGATGATTGCGCTCGTCACCGTGTTCGCTTCTGCAGTACCGGCTCGAGGGGAAGATCTTTCGAAAGAGATCCTTCTGTCACCGCACGAGAAGACCGAAGCCCGGAGGCCCGCCGCGGCACACGGGAAGGACGTATTTCTGATTGTGTGGCAAACCGATCGCAACGAGAAAGCGGACATCGTAGGACTGCGGCTCGACGGGAGCGGAAAGCCCATTGACGCCGAACCGTTCGTGATCTGTGCCGAGAAAGACGCGCAGGAACGGCCCAAGGTTGCGTTCGGCGGCGGGGTGTTTCTGGTGGTTTGGCACGACCTGCGCGGCGAAAAGGACTGGGACGTGTACGCCGCCCGGGTGTCGCCCGAGGGCAAGGTGCTCGATCCCGAGGGCATCGCCGTCGCAAAGGCCGAGAGAAACCAGTGCGAGGCGGACGTGGCGTGGGACGGCAGGGTGTTCCAGGTGCTCTGGCGCGGCTTTCAGGGTGAGAAGGACGGGTCCCCGGGTGTCGGCAAGCTGCCCGCAGCCGGGTATCATGTTTATGGCGGTCGCGTTTCAACAACGGGCCAGGTGCTCGACCGCGCCGGTGTGTCCATGGCCAAGCCGACGGGCACACAGCGCTCCTCGCGGAGCCTGGGCATGGCTGCCGCAGTCGGGCTGCCGAATGGGGAATTGCTGGCAGGTGCTCGTTCGGGGGGAACGTTGTGCCTCTGGCGGGTGAGGGACGGCAGGCCGGTCAGTGAGCCGAAGCCGGCAGGCAAACGGACAGGATTCGACGATGTCGCCTTTACGACAAACGGTAAGACAGTTCTGGCCGTCTGGACGACGTTTCGGGACGGCGGCGGGCGCTCCAGCGGGGTTTCCAAGTCGGGGATGCTCGTGCTTGGCGCCGACGGAGAGGTCGGCACCGCCGCGCCGGTGAGCCTGAGTACGACGATCATCAACCAAGGGCGCACGCACGTGCGTCACCCCTCTCCGGCCTGGGACGGAAATCGTTACGTTGTCGCGTGGGACTCGCCGATGCGGCCGAGAGGAAAGGATACGTTCCACTACGAGGCGCTGTTCATGAGAAGCTTTGCGGAAGACGGTACGCCTCAGGGAGACGACGTTCCTGTCGTGAGCGACCCGGACAGCCCGGCCTGGCGTCCGGCCGCGGCCTCGGATGGCGCCGGCATGACGGTGATCGCCTACGAGAGACACCCGAAGATGACGAACCTGCCGATCCGGATCGGCGTCAGGACCCTGAAGTAAGGACCTCCACTACTCCTTCACCTCGTAGTCCGCGTCGATGATGTCGTCGCCGTCCACCTTCTTGCCTTCCCCGGGCGGCTCCTGCTGCGGGGACGGCTCCGGTCCCGCGCCGGCGGCCTGCTGCTCCTTGGAGACGTTCTCGTAAATCTTCTGCCCGAGCGCCTGGGAGGCCTGCTGGACCGCCTCGATGGCCGACGTGATCGCGCCGGCGTCGCCGCCGTCCTTCACTCCCTTCAGCTTCTCGACGGCTTCGTCGATCGCCTTCTTGTCGTCGTCGGAGAGCTTGTCGGCGTGCTCCTTCAGGATCTTCTCGGTTTCGTGAACGGTGTGGTCGGCCGCATTGCGTGCGTCGATGAGGGCGCGCTTCTTCTGGTCCTCGTCGGCGTGCGACTCGGCGTCCCGCGTCATCTTGTCCACCTCCTCCTGGGAAAGCCCCGAGGATGAAGTGATGACGATGGACTGCTCCTTGCCGGTGCCGAGGTCCTTCGCCGACACGTTGAGGATGCCGTTCGCGTCGATGTCGAACGTCACCTCGATCTGGGGCATTCCTCGCGGGGCCGGAGGGATGCCGGCGAGCTGGAACTTTCCCAGCGTCCGGTTGTCGATGGCCATCTCCCGTTCACCCTGCAGCACGTGGATGTCGACAGCCGGCTGGCTGTCGGCGGCGGTGGAGAATATCTGTTTTCTGCTGGTCGGGATGGTGGTGTTCTTTTCTATCAGCACCGTCCGCACCCCGCCCAGTGTCTCTATCCCCAGCGAGAGAGGGGTGACGTCGAGGAGCACGATGTCCTTCTTCACCTCGCCCTCCAGGATGCCGGCCTGGATTGCGGCGCCGAGCGCGACCACCTCGTCCGGATTGACGCTCTTGTTGGGCTCCCTGCCGAAGAGATTCTTCACGAACTCCTGCACCGAAGGTATCCGGGTGGAACCGCCCACGAGCACGACCTCGTCGATGTCCTCCTTCTTCAGCTTGGCGTCCGCCACGCACGTCTCGCACGGGCCGCGGAACCGCTCTATGATGGGATCCATCAGCTCCTCCAGCCGGGCGCGGGTGAGATTCATCTGAAGGTGCTTCGGCCCGGTCTGGTCCGCGGTGATGAACGGCAGATTGATGTCCGTCTGCATCGAGCTGGACAGCTCGCACTTCGCCTTCTCGGCCGCCTCCTTGAGCCGCTGAAGC
>CAYMFW010000020.1:0-37130 GCA_964389785.1 uncultured Planctomycetota bacterium | reverse complement strand
CCTGATGGAAAACCTCAGACACCAGGCCGGCCTGCACGACGAGCTTCTGTCGCTGTTCGGAAAGAAGCGCCGGGCCATCTCGGAGCGGGACGTGGTCGGTCTCGAGGCGGTGCTCGCCCGGGAGGAGGGGATCGTCGCGGGAATAAAGCGGCTCAAGGAATCGACGGCCGCGATACTGGAGAAGTTTGCCCAGCGGCTGGATGTCTCGCCGGACGACGGGATCATGGACGCCATCGCCGCCGGGATGCGGGAGGACGTTCGAAAGAGCTTCTTCGGGGTGCTGTCGGAACTCACGCGCACCGCGCAAGAGATCGCCTCGCACGATGCACTGAGGGCCCGCCTGGTGAAGGAGCCGGTAGGAGCATCGGCGGGACGCAGCGAGGCCGTGTCGGAGCCGTCCCCGCGCAGAACGGTCAGACGGGCACGCCGGAAGGTGCATACGCTCAGCGGACAACCAGCGTAACCTGTTGGTATTCAATAAAATAGGTGGGGACGCGCACGCCAACGCATCCCCGTATCCTTGACAGCCGCCCCCCTCTCAGGTACCATCCCTCTGCATTGAATACGCTGTTTCACCAACGGAGCGCACCATGCCCGCTGTCATGACCGTCGGGAAGGAATTTGTCTTCCACGCCGCGCATCGCCTGACGGGCTACAAAGGCAAGTGCGAGAACCTTCACGGCCACAGCTACCGTCTCAAGGTCGCGGTGGCGGGGCCGGTTGGCAGCGACGGGCTGGTAATGGATTTCGCCGAGATCGACCGGGTGGTCCGGGAGAGAGTCATAGACGTTCTCGATCACTCTTACGTTAATGATATTGTGGAGGGTAACGCCTCCCTCGAGAATCTGGCCGAGTGGGTCTGGAACGCCCTGAAGGACGTGCTCCCCCTCACGCGGCTGGAAATGCGGGAGACGGACACGAACTTTCTCGTCTACGAAGGGCCGCGCACATGAGCGAGACTGATGAAAGGGTAGAGCCGGAGATCCTGGGCATCGACGATATGGAGGAGATCGAGGACGTCCCTGAGAGCGATCAGCCGCAGATAATCGGCATCGAGGAGCCGGAGGAGCTCCCGGATGACAACCAGCCGGAGATTATCTCCGTTGACGAACCGGCGGCCGAAGAGCCGGAGATCGTGGATGTCGATGAGATAGAGGGGGCGGCCGAGGAGATCGAAGAGGTCGAGGAAGTCGAGGAGCCAACGAGGCTCAGACCCCCGACGAGCAGACGGCCGTCCACTCAGAAGCGGCCGCGCACCACGGCCCGGGGACGGAGAGACCGCACGGATCGGCCGGGCACCCAGCGGATGGGCACCCGCAGGCTCGCCCGAGGCGGGGACCAGAAGGCGAAGCTGATCGTCATGGCCGTCACGGGGGGCCTCCTTCTCATCCTGATCGTCGCCGCCATCGCGAAGGCGACGAGGAAGCCGCCGGCTCCTCCCCAGCAGAAGACGGTATTCATCAAGCATCAGCTCGACAGGGCGAGAGCCCTCAAGAGAGAAGGCACGGCGCTGATACGACAGGCCGACAAGGCGGGCAGCGCCCAGGGAAAGAACAACTTCCTGGGCCAGGCGATGACCAAGCTGCGGCAGGCGCAGGCGGCCTACTCCGGCCTGATAGAGCAGTACCAGGGGCCCCAGTACGAGTACCTGCACCGGGAGTCTCAGGAGGCCATGAAGCTGCTGTACCACTGCCAGAAGAGCATGACGCTCTCGCGTAATTGAGGAAGGGCGCCGCAGTTCAGCCTTGCGGGGCATCATCGAATCGATGAAGGACAATTTCACTCTCATCATCGCCGCCGCCGGTGAAGGCCGTCGTCTGGGAGAGGACACGGCCAAGGCCTTCGTGGATGTGGGCGGCAAGCCGCTGCTGATCCGGACGCTCGAGCGCTTCGACGGGATCGCCCGCATCGTGGAGAGAGTCGTCGCGGTCAGGCCCGGCGACGTCGAGCGGGCGCGATCCTGCCTGACCGGCCGGCAGGTGACCGTCGTCGAGGGCGGCACCCGCCGGCAGGATTCGGTGCGCGCGGCCCTGCCCGTAGCCGGCTCGGCATACGTGGCGGTCCACGATGCAGCCAGGCCGTTCGTCACCCGTGAGCTCATCGAACGAGTGCTCGATGAAACGACGAAGAGGGGCGCGGCTATCGCCGCAACCCCGGTCACGGACACCATAAAGCAGGCCGACGCGGACAGGATCGTCCGGACGGTTCCCCGGGAACACCTGTGGGCGGCGCAGACCCCGCAGGCATTCAGAACGGATATTCTGCGGAAGGCTTTTGATACCGCGGGAACCGACCGGAACGTGACCGACGACGCCCAGCTCGTAGAGGCGTCGGGCATACCGGTCGGCATTGTCCGTGCCGGGCCGGAAAACTTCAAGATTACCACACCCGAGGACTTAGAGCGGGCACGGGCCCTCTTCGGCCGCGGCTCCCCGACGCGAAAAATCGGCACAAATCCCTAAAGGAGCCCCCCCTTAACGACCGATTTAGGGGGTATATGCGTTTAGCGGGACACGTTGCGTGTCTCTCTAAATTGCGGATAGAAGGGAAGTTCCGGACGTCTTGCCCCTTGGAGAAATTGGCCGGGAACCGGACATTTCGCTTGACAGGGGCGGAACTCCTGGTAGAATTTTCCTTTAAGTAGCTGCTTGCGGGTTCTTTGGCAATATCTGACCTGCCCTGGATGGGACATCGAACAGGGTAAATGCCGACGTGAGGCTGCGGACCACCGGGACCCACGCCGCAGGGAGAGAGTCCCCGGCGCCCGGCGCGTCTTCTCACACAAGGAGTGAACGGAAGCTCGAATATGGAGTTTCCCAACCGCTCCCGGGCCTATGGCCCCGGCACTATCCCCGGGTCCGCGAAAGGAGGTGGTTGACGAGTTGCAGCCAGGGGGGTGGATATAGATGAAGAGAAAAATAAGACGTCAATCAGACGTTAGAGCAAGCTTGCAGTAGATCGGGTAAGGACAGCCTTTCGGGGCTGTCGGGCCAACATTTGAAGGAGGAATTGATGAAGAGACTAGCAACAGTAGCACTAGCTGTGCTCTTTGTCGCCAGCCTCTCCAGCACAATCGTTGCCGAGCGGACCGCGCTTTCCATAGGCGGTAAGATCGAGCTGATGGCCGCGTACGAAGAGAATACCGGAAACGCGGCCGGTGTCGGCTTGGGATCCGGCGGCAACGATAACCGCGTCGAGGAGAAAGTCAACCTCGACGTCGATGCCGACATGACCGACAACGTTTCGGTTCATATCGGACTCGAGCAGACGGGTGCATGGGGCAGCGGCGGCTTGATGGGCGGTGGCGTTGGACCTACGATCGACGGACAGACAGCAGCTCTGGCCGTTGACGAGGCCTATATCGTGGTGAAGGAGCTCATTATCGAGCAGCTCACCGTGAAAGCCGGCGTCCAGTCGTTCGAGTACAGCCTCAGGAACGACAGCAATGCCATGTTCCTGAGCGTGCCGGAGCTTGGCGCCTGGAAAGCCACGCTGAACTACGATCCGCTCTATGTCGACCTTACCATCGCTACCCTGATTGAGACCCGTAACACATCGGGCGCGATGGACACGGCCTTGTACGCTCTTGGCATCGAGTACTACCTCGAGAACAAGGGCAAGGTCCAGGTCATCATCTTCTCGGTTTCGAACGAAGATGCAGACATAAGCTTGGTTGAGTACAGCGCGGGCGTTACCTACATGGTCATGGAGGACCTCGAGATCTTCGTACAGATCGGGGCTCAGAGTGGCGAATGGGGTAACGGGAACGATGCCGGGTGCATGGCCTACAACCTCGGTGCAGAGTACACGTTCTCCAAGGTTAATCGCAAGCCGTACGTCGGACTCTCCTACCAGTACTTTGGTGGCGATGATACCGACGCCGACTGGATCAACTTTGGTGACGTCGACGAGACGGTGGTACTCGAAGCCGACAGAACCCTCAGAGATCACAACAACGGCAGTGGAAAGATTCTCACCGACAACTACTCAGTCATCAGAATCGTTGGTGGCTGCGTGATAGACGAGAAGACCTCGGTCGATGCCGGCCTGGGTATGTTCTCGGTGGTCGATGACGGATCGGCTGCAGGTCAAGTTGCTGGCGGCGACGATAACATCGGCATGGAGATAGACGTCAAGGTGAGCCACAAGCTCACGGACGATCTCTCTCTCGGTGTCGGCGTTGGCTACGTTGCTTCCGGCGATGCGATCGAGAACAGCAACGCGGCTGGTGACAGCGAGGCTCTGATTGGAATGTATGCCACGGCGACGCTGAGCTTCTAAGCTCGGTTAATCCCGAAACTGAAGAGGGCGCTCTTTCGAGCGCCCTCTTTTTTTGTATAATCCACCATGAGAACGGGCATAGGATTCGACTCGCACCGGCTTGCGGAAGGCAGGCCTCTGGTCCTCGGCGGAGTGAGCCTGGACCATCCCAAGGGGCTCCTCGGTCACTCGGACGGGGACTGTGTCATCCACGCGGTCGTGGACGCGCTTCTCGGCGCGATGGGAGCCGGCGACATAGGAGAGCACTTCCCCGATACCGATCCGCAGTGGAAGGACGCGGACAGCACCCGGTTCCTGGCTCACGTTGCCGACATGCTCGCCTCGGACGGCCTTGCCGTTTCGAACATAGACGCGGTGGTCGTGGCCGCGGAGCCGGCCCTGGGACCGCACAAGGCCGTCATGGCGGAGCGGATGGCGTCCCTTCTGGGAATCGACGCGGACCGGGTCAACGTCAAGGCGAAGCGCCCGGAGGGATTCGAGGACGCCGCCACGGACGTCATCGCGGTCTTCGCCGTCGCCACGGTCGAATAGACTCAGGATCGGGAAGTCGGCGGGGTATTCCTGAGCGGATTCTGGATTCGACCGACCGGTCCGCAACGCGGGCCGACTTTCCTCATTCGGTCGAATCCTGCCTCGGAGGCGCCTAATTCTGTAACGGGCGCCGAGAATGAGCGAAGGTATACCCCGTCGCCCTCCCGCGAGATGTCGCTGCTTTAGCGGCGGTCTCTCGACTCGCGTCTGCGTCCGCCGTCGCGTCTGCCGTCGCGCCCGCCGCCGCGTCCGCCACGGTCCCCTCCTCCGCGCGGACCGCCACCGCCGCCGCTGCTCCCGCCGGGTTCGAGCGCCTTCTTGCTCAACCGTATCTTGCCGTCGTCGCCGACTCTCACCACCTTGACGCGGACGACGTCGCCTTCTTTGAGGAAGTCGGATGCGTTCTCGACGTAGTCGTTCGAGATCTCGGATATGTGCAGCAGCCCTTCTCTTCCCGGCGCGATTTCAACAAAGGCACCGAGCTCGTCCCGCACCGATACCACCTTCGCTTCCTCGAAGATGGCTCCCTCCTCGATCACCATGGTGACCGCCTCTATTCTCTTCACGGCGGCGGCTACCTGCTCGTGCGTCTCGCCGGAAACCAGTACGACACCCTCGTCGTTGATCTCGACCTTGGTCTGGGTCTCTTCCTGAAGGGCCCTGACCATCTTCCCGCCGGGGCCGATCACCTTTCCTATCATCTCCGGATCGATCGTAAGGCGCACGAGCTTCGGGGCCTTGTCGGACACCTTATCGCGCGGCTCTGCGATGGCCGCGAGCATGACGCGGAGTATCTCCAGCCGCGCGTCCTTCGCCTGCGCGAAGGCCTGGTCGAAGAGATCCACCTTGATGGAGGAAACCTTGATATCCATCTGCAGGCCGGTGATACCCTTCTGCGTCCCGGCCACCTTGAGATCCATATCGCCGCCGTGGTCTTCGGCGCCGGCGATGTCGGTGAGCACGACCGCCTGGTCGCCCTCAATGACGAGTCCCATGGCGATTCCCGCCACCGGCCGCTTGATGGGCACACCCGCGTCCATCAGCGCCAGCGTTCCGCCGCACACGCTCGCCATGGAAGACGAGCCGTTCGACTCCAGGATCTCGGAGACGATACGTATCGTGTAGGGAAACTCCTCCCTGTCCGGCAGGACCGGCACCAGGGAGCGCTCCGCGAGCGCGCCGTGGCCGATATCCCTCCGGCGCGGACCCCTCATCGGTCTGGCCTCTCCCACGGAGAACGGCGGGAAGTTGTAGTGGAGCAGGAAATGCTTGTAGTACGCCTCCTCCAGGCCATCGATCTTCTGCTCGTCCGACGCGGTTCCCAGCGTCACCACGACGAGCGCCTGGGTCTCCCCCCTGGTGAACAGGGCCGATCCGTGCGTCATCGGGAGTACGGAGACCTCGCTGGCAATCTGTCGGAGCTGATCGGGAGCCCGTCCGTCGTCGCGCTTCCCGCCGAGTACGTTCTTGCGACAGATGTCTTCCTCCAGCTTGTAGAACGCGTCTATGATCGCGCCGCGTGAGGGGCCCTCTTCCATCTCGTTCTCTTCTACTATGCGCCCGCGAAGCTCCTTCAGAACGGCCCCTCTGGCCTTCTTGCCCAGAGACGGGTCGATTCCTTCGATGTCCGCGCGGTATTTGCTGTTCAGCGTATTGAAAAGCTCTTCCAGCTCCGGTTTCGGGGCGATCTCCTCCTTGGGCACCCCGGCGGCTGAAATCAGCTCTTCCTGCAGGGATATGGCCTCCTGGGCCTGATCGAAACCGAACCGGATCGCGGAGACCATCACCTCCTCTTCGACCTCGTTGCCCGCACCCTCGACCATGACGACGCCCTCCCGGGACGCCACCACCACGATATTGAGCGCGCTCTCCTCGAGCTGAGCGGTGGTGGGGTTCACCACCAGCTCGCCCTCCACCTGCCCGACACGGACCGCCCCGACCGGTCCCTGGAACGGAAGCTGCGAGAGCGCAAGCGCCGCGGAGCCGCCGTTTACCGCGAGTATGTCCGGATCGTTTTCCTTGTCCGCGGAAAGGACCATCGCCACAACCTGGACCTCCTCCTTGTAGCCCTCCGGCCAGAGCGGCCTGATGGGCCGGTCTATCAGCCGCGCGGTGAGGGTCTCCTTCGCCGTGGGCCTTCCCTCACGCTTGAAGAACCCGCCGGGGAATTTGCCGGCGGCGTACGTCATCTCCCGGTACTCCACGGACAGAGGAAAGAAATCCATCCCCTCCCGCGCCTCGGCGCCGACCGCCGTCACCAGCACCTGGGTGTCGCCGTACTTGACCAGCACGGCGCCGTCGGTGAGCTTCGCCAGGTTCCCGGTCTCGATAGTGAGATCTCTTCCGCCAATATTTCGGGTTACAGTATGCACGCGATAACCTCCGTCTGGTTTGCAGGGAAACGATGCGCCTAGGCGCGGATGCCAAGCCCCTCACACAGGGTGGAATACCTTTCGGTAGATTTCGTCTTGAGGTACTTGAGCAATGCCGAGCGTTGTCCCACCAGCATCAGCAGGGCCCGGCGAGAAGAATGATCCTTCTTGTGGGTGTTCAGATGTTCGGACAGAGAGGTAATCCTCTCGGTGAGAATCGCCACCTGGACCTCGGGCGAACCGGTGTCGTTCCCATGCTTCTGATAATCCCGAATCAGCTCCTTCTTGCGCTCGATGCCGATTCCCAAAGCTTCCTCCAAATTCTCCCTTTCCTTCTTTCTTCCTTTTCCGCCGCGCAGTATAAGGAAAACTCCTGGGAATGCAAGAAAAAATTCGCGAGTATTTGACTGGGCCTATACATATAATACAGCAACCAGTTCAGATGGCGGGGAAGAGGTCGCACGGAGGATGGTATCGCATGGGAATGAGAAAAAGCCGGTATAACAGCCGACACAGAAACGAAAGGCTCAATCACGTCGCGTTTCCGCTTGGCGGGCTCGGGGCGGGAATGATATGTCTCGAAGGCACAGGTGCGCTGTCACACTTCTCGATACGAAACACGCCGGAGGTGTTCAACGAGCCCTGTGTGTTTTCCGCGCTGTGCGTGAAAGGTGAGGAGAATACGACACGGGTGCTGGAGGGGCCGGTTCCGCCCCGAAAGATCTTCGGCGCGCCCGGGACGGGCAACGGGCTCGGCGGGCGAACGTACGGACTTCCCCGTTTCTGGTGGGCCGAATTCAGCGCACGATTCCCCTTCGCAACCGTCGCGCTGAAGGACGCCAGGATCCCGATCACCGTTGAGATCACCGGCTGGAGCCCGTTTACCCCGGGGGACGCGGACTCCTCGAGCTTTCCCTTTGCCGCCCTGGAATATCGCTTCGCCAGTTCCTCCGAAAGGGATATCGAAGCGATCTTTTCCTTCAACGCGAAAAACTTTCTGGCAGACGACTCGGGCACCGATTCGGTGCTGCCCGCGGAGAAGGGATTCACGTTTCACCAGGCCGGCGGGAAAGGAAGCCCCTGGAAGAAGGGGTGGTTCCGCGCCGCGGTGGACGACAGGAACGCGGCGTCGGACTGCGCGTGGTTCCGGGGCTCATGGTTCGACTCCCTTACCATGGCATGGAAGAAGATCGCGGCCGGGAGCTGCGACGCCGCGCCCGCGCCCAAGGGAAGCCCGAGTCCGGGCGCGAGCATATTCGTGCCGTTCACCCTCAAGGCCAACCAGGAAAAGGCAGTCACCCTGATGCTCTCCTGGTACTTCCCGGAGTCGAACGTGCGCACCGGAAAGGACAGAAAGGCGAAGGGATCCCGGGCCTCGTGCTATAAACCCTGGTACTCAGGGAGGTTCAAGGGAATCGAGGAGGCCGCGGGCCACTGGCGCGACAGCTACGCGAAGCTCCGCAGGGAGTCCGCCCGCTTCTCGGACTGCTTCTACGACACTCATCTTCCTCCCGAGGTGATCGAGGCGGTCGCCGCGAACCTGACGATACTGAAGTCGCCCACCGTGCTTCGCCAGACGGACGGACGGCTCTGGGGATGGGAGGGGTGCTGCGACTGCAATGGCTGCTGTGCCGGTTCGTGTACCCACGTATGGAATTATGCCCAGGCGCTGCCTCATCTCTTCCCCGACCTCGAGAGGACGCTTCGGGAAACGGAATTCCTGGTCTCACAGGACAGAAAGGGACACCAGGTATTCCGAAGCGGCCTGCCCATTCGGCCCGTCGTTCACGACGGTCACGCGGCCGCGGACGGCCAGCTCGGCGGTATCATGAAAGCGCACCGGGACTGGCGCATCAGCGGCGATACCGGCTGGGTGAAGAAGCTGTGGCCGAAGATCAAGCAGAGTCTCGACTACTGCATAAAGACGTGGGATCCCGACCGGCAGGGCATCCTGGTGGAGCCGCATCACAACACGTACGACATCGAGTTCTGGGGGCCGGACGGGATGTGCGGAAGCATCTACCTCGGCGCGCTCCGGGCCGCCGTCGAAATGGGAAAGGCCTTGAAGAAGAAGGTCGCCGACTACCAGAAGCTCTACGAGAAGGGCCGCCGGTTTCTCGAGAGCCAGCTCTTCAACGGCGAGTACTTCGCCCAGCAGGTGAGGTGGAAGAACGTCAGGGCAGCCGACCCGGTGAAGAAATCGGGTCTCTCCCCCGAGGTGAAGGCGCTGACGAAGGAAGAGGGGCCGCGTTACCAGTACGGTGACGGATGTCTGTCCGACGGGGTGCTCGGCACCTGGCTCGCCGCCGTCTGCGGCATGGACGAGATCCTGGACGGGGCGAAGGTGAGAAGCCACCTCCACGCGGTGCACCGGTACAACTTCAGGAGAAGTCTGATGCAGCACGCGAACCCGCAGCGTCCCGGGTACGCCGTCGGCAACGAAGGCGGTCTGCTGCTGTGCACGTGGCCGAAGGGCAAGAAACGCTCCGTTCCGTTTCCGTACAGCGACGAGGTGTGGACCGGGACAGAATACCAGGTGGCATCACATCTGATGATGCAGGGAATGGTCAGGGAGGGCCTGGAGATCGTGCGCGCGGCGCGGGACCGCTACGACGGGGTCGTCCGCAATCCGTTCAACGAATATGAATGCGGTCATTGGTACGCCCGGGCGATGTCGTCGTACGCGCTGCTTCAGGCGCTCACCGGCGTGCGGTATGACGCCGTCGACCGCACTCTGTACATCGACCCCAAGGTTATCGGGGACTTCCGGGTTTTCATCTCGACAGCCGGAGGATACGGAACCGTCGGCACGAAGGACGATCAGCCCTTTATCGAGGTGAAGCACGGAAAGATCCCTGTCAGGAGCATCGTGTTCAGAGGCCGGGAACAGACACCATCACGGGAGGAATCATGAAGATCGGCGTAGGGCTCTTCGGAACCAGGGCACATCAGATACACCCGGAGCTCGTGGAGCATCCGAGAGCGAGGCTGGTTGCTACCGCGGCATTCGACAAGAAGCTTCCGGAGGCTCTCCGGGACGACCCGGAGATAAAGCAGTACGAGACGCTCGACGAGCTTCTCGAGGACGATCGGGTGGAGCTCGTGTCCCTGTGCTCGCCGATACGAAGAAAACAGGCCGCACAGGCCGTCAGATGCATGGAGTCCGGGCGGCATGTGTACGCGGAGAAGCCCTGCGCAATGACGGAGGAAGACCTCGAGATTCTCATCGAAACGTCGAAGCAGACGGGGAAACAATTTCACGAGATGTCGAACACCGCCTTCGGTCAGCCGTACCTCGCCATGGGAAAGCTGGTCCGGGAGGGAATTATCGGCACCGTCGTGCAGGTGTTCGCGCAGAAGTCCTATCCGTACGTGGACCGCCGGCCGCAGGACGAGAACGTGGACGGCGGGATGATGATGCAGGTGGGGGTGCACGCCCTTCGCTTCGTGGAGCACGTCGCCGGCCAGGAGATCGTCGGGATACAGGCGAGAGAGACCCGGCTGGGAAACCCGAAGGAGGGGGGACTCCACATGGCCGCCTGCTTCACCATGGAGCTGGCAAACGGAGGGGTGGCCACCGCCATCGCGAACTACCTGAACCCCACAGGGTTCGGTAGCTGGGGCAACGAACACCTGCGGATTTTCGGCACTGGCGGATTCGTCGAGGCGGTGGACGCGGGGGCCCGGACCAGGCTGGTGGTCGGAGACACGGACCGGGGAGAGGTGAATACGTCCGAGCCGTCCCTGTCATTCTTCGACATGTACACCGCCTTTCTGCAGGGCGAAGGGGGACTGCCGTTCGACCTCGCGACGGAGCTGCACCCGACCAGAATGGTGATCCGCGCGAAGAGATCCGCAGAGAAATGAACCCACGCCCCGACGGCCCGCACAGCCAGCCGACATGAAGTACAGGGTAAACGAAACGGACCCTCGGGCGTGGCGGGAGAACGCTCTCGCGCACGTCGCCGACAGCCAGACCTCGTTCTTTCTGGAGAGCGGGCTGGTGAATCCGGCGGGCGGCCGCTATTCCTACGCCGGCACCGAGCTGTACCGGGCCGTCGTCTCCCGCGGCGACGAGATCATCTTCCTCGAAGGGTCCGCTAAGAAGCAGAGCGGGGGAAATCCGTTCCCGACACTGCGCGAATTCCTTCGCGGCACGGAATTATCCACTCATGACATTCCCTTTCCCTTCACCGGGGGTGCCGTCGGGTATCTCGGTTACGAACTGAATCGTCACATAGAAGACGTGCCGCGGGCCGGGACCGATGAGATGATGATGCCGGACCTGTTCATGGGATGCTTCGCGCGGCTGTGGATGTTCGATCACCTGGAGAACCGAGCGTACGAGATGGTGCTGGACGGTTGTGAGATGGTGCCCGGATCGCTCGCGCTTCCCCGCTGCGAAGAGCGCGCGCCCGCCGCCGACAGGCTGGAATCGAATTTCAGCAGACAGGAGTACGTCCGCGCGGTGGAGTCAGCGAAGGAATACATAGCCGCCGGAGACATCTTCCAGGTGAACCTCTCTCAGCGTTTCAGGACGAGGCTTCGCCTCGACCCGCTCGATCTCTTCCGTGTCCTGCAGCGCGCCAACCCCGCACCGTACTCCGCGTTTATCCGTCTTGGCGACGCGTCGATCGTCAGCTCCTCCCCCGAGCTCTTTCTGAGCGTCAGAGGAAGAAGGATCACGACCCGGCCGATCAAGGGAACGAGAAGAAGGGGCGACAGCGATGCGGAGGACAGAGCGCTCGCTGAGGAACTGCTGAGGAGCCCCAAGGACGCCGCCGAGCTCGCCATGATCGTGGACCTGGAGAGAAACGACCTCGGCAGGGTCTGCCGCTACGGGACGGTCGTCGTGACCGAGGCGAAGGCGCTGGAGAGTTACGCGTCGGTCCACCACCTGGTGGCGACGGTGGAGGGAGAGTTTCACGAGGACCGCGACGTCATCGACCTGCTGATGGCCACCTTCCCGGGCGGGTCCATCACCGGCGCGCCGAAGATTCGATCGATGGAGATCATCGCCGAACTGGAGCCGACAACGCGCGGCATCTACACCGGAGCGATAGGATTCATCGGCGCCGACGGAAGCGCGGATCTCAACATCGCGATACGGACGATCGTGACGCGGGGCACCAGCGCGTTCTTCAACGTGGGAGGAGGAATCGTCGCCGACTCCGACCCGGACAGCGAATACGAAGAGACCCTCCACAAGGGACGCAAGCTCGCGGAAGTCCTTCAGGGCCAGGAGGGGGTACCGGTCGGACAACGCGTGGCCGGAGGGTCCGCATAGTGGCAACGGTGTATCTCAACGGGGCCTTCCTGAACGAGGCGGATGCCGCCCTCTCGCCGGAGGACAGGGGATTCCTGTACGGCGAAGGGCTGTTCGAAACGCTGGCCGCGTACGGAGGGAATATCTTCCGGCTGGCGAAGCATTTGCATCGCCTCCGGCGCTCCTCCGCCGCTCTCGGCATACCTGTCCCGCCCGGGAACGAACAGGCCGGCGCGGTGTTCGGAGAGCTGATGGAGCGTAACGGCCTGTCGGACGCGTACCTGCGGATCACCCTTTCCGCCGGGCGGGCGCGCGGCATGGTCCCGCGGGAGCCGGTCGAACCAACCGTTTTTGCGATCGCCCGGCCGCTGAAACGATATCCGCCGGACCTGCACGAACGGGGAGCCCGGATCGTGACCACCCGGTACTACCTTGGTCCCCTTTCCCGGCACAAGACCCTTTCATACTGCACGAACACCCTGGCGCGGCGGGAGGCCGTCGAGAAGGGGGCGGACGAGGCGGTCCTGTTCGATCGGGGAGGGAACCCCGCCGAGTGTTCCGCGAGCAACCTGTTTGTCGTGAAGGGGGGATGCGTCTCGACCCCCGCCCCGGACTCCGGAATACTGCCCGGAATCACCAGGGAGGAGGTCATCGGAATATGCCGCGACGAAGGGATCCCGGTGGAGGAGCGTATCGTGCTCCTCGATCAGCTCCGTTCCGCGGACGAGGTGTTCCTGACCAATACGCTGATGGGGGTGCTGGCCGTGGCCTCCGTCGACGACGTGTCCCTGCCCCCGGACCGCTCGCTCACCCGCCGCATCGCCGAGCGCTACGCGAAGCTCCTGCCGGCATAGGACCGGCGGGGCGTTTCCTCGCTCATTCTCGGCGCCCTTTACGGAATTGGGCGCCTCCCCCTCGACGGGGCTCGGGGGCCCTGAGCTTGCCGAAGGGCGAGGCAAGGTTCTCCCGGCCAGGGAAAGGTCCGCCTGCCGGCGGACAGCCGGGCGAACCTAGTACTAGAACCCGCTCGGCAACGCCCCGCCGGTCCTACACCTCATTGATCCGATACTCGCGGCTCCCGAGGCCGAGCTCGGCGGCGTAGTCGATCTGGACGTTCGGGTTAACGTCGGACCAGGCGATCTCCGGCAGGGACCTGCCGCCGGCGTCGCGCGCCAGCTCGAGCACCGCCGCGTCCATGGCGACCGGATCGCGTCCGGCGATGATGCCCACGTCGGGCACGATCGGGTCCATCGGCTGGCCGAAGCAGTCGCACCCCTTGGTCATCGACATCAGGAAGGTGACGTATCCGATGCGGTCTTCCTTGTCCCGCACCGCGCCGAGGGCGTGCTCCGCCATCCGCTCCTGGAGATCCTCGCTGGCCTGGTCCCACGAGAACCTGACCGCGCCGAACCGGCACATGGCCAGACACTCTCCGCAACCGATGCATTTCTCCTCATCTATCCAGGCCTTTTCCTCCCTCCACAGGATCGCGTCCACCGGACACATGGGAAGGCATCTGCCGCACGCGGTGCACGTCTTGACGGAGACCGTCGGACGGCTCTTCGAATGCTGGGCGAGCTTCCCCTTCTTGCTGGAGAGCCCCATGCCCAGATTCTTTATCACGCCGCCCAGGCCGGCGCCGGGATGTCCGGTGGCATGCGTCACCACGATCAGCGCGTTCGCGGACACGATTCCCTCGGCGACGCCGACGGTCCGGTAGTGTTTCCCGGCGACCGGGACCTCGACCTCGGCGCTGCCCGTCGGCCCGTCGGCGATCACCACCGGCGCGCCGACGTTCTCCGGGGTGAATCCGTGCTCGTAGGCGAGGTTGAGGTGATTTACCGCGTTGTCTCTCTGTCCCCGGTACAGCGTGTTCGTGTCCGTGAGAAACGGCAGGCCACCACCGTCTTTCACGCAATCGACGACCGCTCTGACGTGCTCCGCCGGGACGAACGTCTTGTGCCCGCGCTCGCCGAAGTGGACCTTGACGGCAACCAGGTCCTTCTCACGAAAACAGTCCCCGAGCCCGGCGGCCGTGAACGCCTCCCGTATTCTTTCCCGGACGTGAGCGGCGTCGCCGCCGTCCGATATCCGCGCCAGACACACCTCAGAAGCCATATTCGGTCTCCCCTTCCCGCGTAACGATACGCGTGCCACACCGTTTATTCTTGACGGGGAAGGATTCTAGCCGGTAGAATCTATCCGCACAAGGAGATATGTATGGACCTGAATCACCTGCTCGACATGATGGTCGAGAAGCGCGCGTCCGACCTCTTCATCAAGGTCGGTACCGCTCCCTCGATGAGAATCGACGGCAGCGTCCGGATGATCGAGAGCGAGCCGGTGACGCCGGAGTTCGCCGAACAGGTCGTCAGGCAGATCGCCAACGATCGCGAGCAGAAGCACTTCATGGCGGAAGGCGAGCTGGACGTGTCATACCAGTGCGGCGAGCATCGGTTCCGGACCAACTTCTTCCGGCAGCGCGGGACGATCGGCGTGGTGTTCAGACACGTCCCGAGCGCGATATACACGTTCGAGGAGCTCAACCTTCCGTCCGAACAGCTCACCAAGCTCAGCGGGCTCAAGCGCGGTCTGGTGCTCCTGACCGGCACCGCGGGCAGCGGGAAATCGACCGCGCTCGCGTCGATGATCAAGTATATGAACGACAACTTCTGCCGCCACATCATCACGATCGAGGATCCCATCGAGTACCTCCATCACGACAACATAAGCGTGGTGGAGCAGCGCGAGGTGGGCGTGGATACCAGAAGCTTCGCCATCGCCCTGCGTCACAGCCTGCGGCAGAGCCCGGACGTGATCCTCATCGGCGAGATGCGCGACAAGGAGACGATGGAGGCCGCCATTTCCGCGGCCGAAACCGGACACCTGGTGCTCAGCACACTGCACACGATCAACGCGATGCAGACCATCGAGCGAATCATGAACTTTTTTCCGCCTCACCAGCACAATCTGATACGGCTCCAGCTCGCGATGGTGATGGAGGGCGTCGTGTCGATGCGGCTGCTGGAGCTCAATGACGGCGGCCGGGTGCCCGCGGTCGAGATCATGCTGGCAACACCCACGATCAAGCAGCTCCTGGCCGAGGGAAAGACGCAGGAGCTGTACACCGCCCTGAAGGACGGGCAGGACTACTTCGGAACATGCACCTTCAACCAGTCCCTCAAGACGCTGGTCGAGAGAGACGTGGTGTCCATCGACCAGGCTCTGGCGGCAGCCGACAACCCGGACGAGCTCAAGCTGGAGTTCAGAGGTCTCCGCAAGGGCTCCCGATCGGGAGACTTCGAGTTCGAGACCTTCAAGAGGCCGTAACATGACCGTCGGCGCGCTGAAGAAGCTGCTGGGCACCGCGAACGTGTTCTGCGGCATAGCCGTGCTGGTCTTTCTTCTCTACGTGGTGCGCCAGTCATCCGCGTTCCCGCAGGTGCACCGTAAGATACAGCCCGGTTCGGTGGTGACCACGCAGAAATCGATCGTGAAGCGCAGGAGCGCCACGGAATACCGCGCATGCTGGATCAGCGGCATCCCCCAGCCCGAGACGCCCAAGGGCACGGTGGCGACGGCGGAAGGTCCCACGACCGCCATCGGGCGCTACAAGTTCTACAGCGCGATCATCATGAAGTCCTCCGCCGGCACCGAGAGCTGGGCGGAGATAAGCGACGGCAGCGAGGAGCGGCTCTACACCGAGAAGGAGATGGTGGGAGAGTACCGGCTCGCCCAGATATTTCCGGAGAAGGTCATTCTCGAGAAGGGGGGACAGACCTTCACTCTTGATCGCGTCGCCAGCCCGGTCGTGAACAGGCCCTCTGCTCTCAGGACACCGGCCTCGTCGAGATCCCGCGGGACGCCCTCCCGGGGACGGTCCTCACCGCCGCGAAGCTCGGACGGCAGGCAGCCGAAGGTGATCAACGAGGGCGGGGCCACGCCGGGCAGGGGCCGCCGCGCGCCGGGAGACGACACCTCGGAGCTGATGCCGGAGGATGCACCCGGGGAGACCGGTACGGAGAGACGCCTGATTGTTCCGGCCAAGGAGAAGGACTACATCGTCGAGAACTTTCCGAAGATTCTCCACGAGGTGAAGCTCCAGACCGAGCTGGAGGAGGACGGCTCCATGAGCGGCGTCAAGGTGGGATACGTGAAGTCCGGCTCGGTGCTGTCCAGAATAGGCCGCTTCCGAAGCGGCGACATCATAAGAAAGGTCAACGGGAACCCGGTGAACAGCATCCAGCAGGCGGTCTCGCTCTACGAGGACCTGACGAAACAGAACGTTCAGAATGTGTCGGTCGAGATCGAGAGAAAGGGTCAGGTGTTCACCCACGCCTACAGCATCGCCGGTTCCGGCCGCTGAGCCGCCGCGCTCATGTCCCACGTCCTGCTCCTCGACGTAGGAAACTCGGCGATAAAGGCGGCGTGGTCCGACGGTGACTCCCTGCTCGACACAAAGCGCTGGAGCATCGCCGCGTCCGCGGGCGTCCGGCAGGCATCGGACGAGATCCTGTCGTCTCCACCGTTCGACATCCTCGTCTTCATGTCGGTGAATCCTCCAGCGTCGGACGAGCTCGTCGAAAGCCTCGGTGCCCCGGACGGCTCCGTGTACGAAGTCGGAAAGGACCTGCCGCGGGGAATGCCGGTGAAGACGGAGGAGCCGGATCGGGTGGGCGCGGACAGGACCACCACCGCGATTGCCGCGTACCGGATCCACAAGAGCGCTCTGATAGTGGTCGATTTCGGCACCGCGATCACGTTCGACTGCGTGGACGGGGACGGCGCATTCCTCGGAGGGGCGATCTGCCCGGGGGTGGGTATGATCACCTCGGCGCTCGAGCGCGACACCGCCTTTCTGCCCGCGGTCGACATCGCGCCCAGGGAGCATTTCCTCGGCCGGAGCACGGAAGAGGCCATGATCTGCGGGGTATACCACTGCCTGGTCGAGACTACGAACGGAATCCTGCAGGGGCTCTTCCGGGATATGGGAAGCGAGGTCCCGGTCATCGCCACCGGCGGCGATGCGGAAATGGTGGCACCGGCCTGTCCGGCGATCTCCGAGGTGCGGCCCGGCCTGTCCCTCGAAGGCCTGCTCGTGCTCTATCAACGGAACAGAGAGACGCTCCGGGGGACGGAATGAACCGCAGGCTGCGGAAGCTCGTTGGTACGTTCGCCGGACACGGCGTGGAGGGCCTGCTGGTGTCGCGTCCCACCGACGTGACGTACCTGTCCGGATTCACCGGGGAGGACGCCTCCCTTCTCGTCCTCGAAGAGGAGGCGTTTTTGCTGGTCGATTTCCGCTACACCGAACGGGCGGAACGGGAATCGTCCGGGGTCACCGTCACGGAGATCAGGGGAAAGATGACGGATACGCTCTCCGGTCTCGCCGGAGACGCCGGCCGGGTAGGCTTCGATTCGTCCCACCTGACGCATGGCGTGTTCGGCCTGCTGTCTGAGAAGCTGGGCGCGAAGCTGTCGCCGCTGAAGAACCCGGTATCCGCCCTGCGCGCGGTGAAGGACGACGGAGAGCTCGCGCTCATACAAAGAAGCGTAAAGGTGGCGGAGGAGTCATTCCTGCAGCTGAAGAAGACCCTTCGATCCGGCATGACGGAAAAGGATGTCGCGGATGAAGTCGAGCATTTGCTTCGCAGGAACGGCGCGTCCCGGGGAGCGTTCCCGGCGATCATCGGTTCCGCGGAAAACGCGTCCCTTCCCCATCACACCGTTTCCGACAGGGTGATCGAGGAGGGGGACGCGGTACTGATAGACATGGGGGCGGTGCTCTCCGGATACGCGAGCGACCTGACCCGGATGGTATTCTTCGGCGAGCCGGACGAGGAACAGAGAAAGATCTATGGAGCGGTGCTCCGCGCCCAGTCCCTCGGCATCGAGTCGGCCGCCGCCGGCAGGACGGGCGTGAAGGTGGATGCCGCGGCGAGGGACTTCCTGAAGGACGCCGGGTACGGCGGCCTGTTCGGACACGGTCTGGGTCACGGCGTCGGGCTGGACGTCCACGAATCCCCGGTGCTCGCACCCAGAAGCAGGGATACGCTGGAGACGGGAATGGTCGTCACGTTCGAGCCCGGCGTGTACCGACGCGGCTGGGGAGGCATTCGAATCGAAGACATGGGAGTGATCACGGACAGCGGGTGCGACCTGCTCACCGGGCTTCCGCGCGACATCGAATCCGCCCGCACCGAAACCGTGTGAAGGAGAGCGCATGAGACTGAACGCCGCGCTCGGCCCATGGGGAAGCCGGTTTTACGTCCAGATGTTTTCCGTGCTGGCGTTCAACAACTACTTCTTCAGCCCGCCCGGAAAACGCACCTGCGTTCCCGTGCTCAACTGTTACGCCTGTCCGAGTGGCTCGGTCGGAAAGGCCTTGGGACCATGACGGAGGAATCCCGTTAGGGACCACTGTGTTCGAACATCGCATAGTATTCGGCACCGCCGGGCACGTGGACCACGGTAAGTCCGCGCTGGTACGGGCGCTGACCGGAATGGATCCGGACCGGCTGGCCGAGGAGAAGGTCAGGAAGATGACGATAGTCCTCGGCTTCGCGTTCCTGCCCCTTCCCGACATCCAGAAGACGGTGGCGATCGTGGACGTGCCCGGACACGAAATGTTCGAGAGAAACATGGTGGCCGGCGCGACGGGTATAGACGCGGTAATCTTCGTGGTCGCGACCGACGAAGGGGTGAAGCCGCAGACGCGGGAACATCTGGACGTGCTGAATCTCCTTGAGGTGCCGGCCGGGGTCATCGCGCTCACCAAGACGGATCTCTGCGGCCCGGAACGGATAGAGCAAACCGGCGCGCAGGTCCGGGACCTCGTGGCCGGCACGTTCCTGGAGGCGGCGCCGGTCGTTCCCGTGTCGTCGGTGACGGGAGAAGGAATACCGCTCCTGAAGGATGAGCTGTCCCGCATCGCCGGCGGCGTAAAGCCGAGGCCCGAGAACGGCATCTACCGCCAGCCGATCGACCGGGTGTTCACCCTGAAGGGGGTGGGGACCGTCATCACCGGAACGGTGATATCGGGCTCTCTGGAGGTGGGAGCCGTGGTGCGGTGTCTTCCCGGCGGAGAGGAATTCCGGGCACGGAACTTGCACGTTCACCACGAATCGGTTTCCCGCATCGTCGCCAGCCAGCGCGCCGCGGTGAATCTGGCCGACGCAAACAGGGACGACATCCGCCGGGGCGACGTGCTCTGCACGCCCGGCTCCCTCGAGCCGACGCTGATGATGGACGTCAGGGTGCGCCTGTTGCCGGCCGCGTCGCGTCCGCTGGCGCACCGCACCCGGGTCCGCATCCATCACGGGACCAGGGAGGTGTTGGCCCGCGCGGTGCCGCTGGAGTCCGATCAGGTGAAGCCCGGTGCGTCCGCGTTCGTTCAGATGAGACTCGAGTCCCCTCTCGTTCCCGTCGCGGGCGATCTGTTCGTGATGAGGACGTACTCGCCTATGCGGGTGATGGGGGGGGGACGCGTCCTCGACGCGCATCCCCCGAAGCGGACCCGGGCGGGCGGAACGGCGGACGTCGCGAAGAAAGAGGCCCTCTCTCCGGAAGAAGCGATCCTGGACGCGCTGGACGGAGAAGGCGCGCGCGGCATGCCGTTCGAACGGATACGAACGGCATCCGGGCTTCCCGAACAGGCGGTACGTTCCGCCCTGAAGGAGGCGGAGGCACAGGGCCGCGCGTACGCCGGCCGGGGCAGCCGGTGGTTCGGCGCCGGCGTCATCGAGGAGATGCAGACGGAGATCTCCGCCCGTCTGGCCGAGCTGCACTCAAAGGATCCGCTGTATACCTTCGTTTCCCTGAATGACGTCTCGTCCGGCGCCGCCGCGTCTGAAGACCTGCGGGAGTGCTTCCGGTTCGCGCTGAAACAGCTCACCGTAAAGGGAACGGTGGTGCTGTCGGACGAGAGGGTGCACCTGGCCTCATACCGGCCGCAGTGGACCGGAAAGCCGGCCGAGGCGCGGGAGAAGATCCTGCAGGCGTGTGCAAAGAGCGGCCTGTCGGTACCGAACCCGCAGGAGCTCGCCGCGCTCGTCGGGCTCGACGAGGCGGCATGCCGCCGGATACTCGGCGCCATCTCCGATGCGGGGGAGCTCGTGGCCGTCTCGAATGCCGTTTATACCCCGCCGGATACACTGGAGGATTGCCGAAAGGCGGTGAGGAATTTCATCGCGAAGAACGGACGGATCACCGTCAGCGAGTGCCGGAAGCTTCTGGGCGCGTCACGCAAGTACATAATCCCTCTGCTGGAACGTTTTGACCGGGAAGGGCTGACGGTACGGGAGGGCGACCATCGGGTCCTGAGGTAGGGCCGGAATCTTGCCTCCGGACGACCGATGCGGTAGTATCCCACCCGCGATATTGAGGGCCAGAGGTATCTGAAAGCGTGAGCAAACACGAAAGAGACGTGCCAATCGACGGCGGGCATCCCGATTCCATCCCCCGCGAGACCCTGGCGGCGCTGAAGGAATCCGAGGCGCGATGGCGGTCCCTCGCGGAGAACATGCCCAATATCGTGATGATCGTGGACCGCGACGGCGTTCTGCAGTACATAAACCGCACCGTCACCGGCATCAGCCGGGAACGTATCGTCGGCTCCTGCCTCTACAACCACATCGACCCGGAATACCACCCGATGGTGCGCGGCGTTATCGACAAGGCGTTCAAGACGGGCGAGCAGGAGAGCTACCAGCTTCGGGGAACCGGCCCGGACGGTACGACGTCGTGGTACGAGACCTTTGTCGGATCCATCCACCGCCGGGGAAGAGTGGTCGCCGCGATACTGATCTCCGCGGACATCACTGCGCGCAAGGAGATGGAAGAGGCACTCCACGAATCGGAGGAGAAGTGGCGGTCCCTCGCGGAGAACATGCCCAATATCGTCATGATTGTGGATCGTGACGGTGTCCTGCAGTACATCAACCGTACCGTTGCCGGACTCACGCCGGAAGATGTGGTCGGGCGGAGCATGTTCGACTATATCAATCCGGAGTATCGCCGGACCATACGTGAAGTGCTCGAGCGGGTCTTCGAAACCGGAGAGCCGGCGTCCTATCAGCTTCAGGGGACTGGTCCGGACGGCGGCAAGGCGTGGTACGAGACCTGCGTCGGGCCGATCCTTCGCGGGAACGACGTCGTCGCGGCGGCCCAGATATCGACGGACATCACCGCCCGCAAGGAGGCGGGGGCCGCGCTTCAGCAATCGGAGGCGACGTTCAGGTCGATCGTCAACAACGCGACCGACGGGATACTGGTGGCGGACGCGGAATGCAAGCGCTTCGCCCTGGCGAACGCAACCATCTGTGAGATGCTCGGTTACACCGAGGAGGAGCTGCTGGAGCTGGAGCTCTCCGATATCCATCCGGAGGAGGACCTGCCCCGGGTCGCCGACGCGTTCGAAAGGCAGGTGTCGGGAGCGGAACCGATGGCCTGCGATATCCCGGTGCTGTGCATGGACGGTTCCGTCTTCTACGCCGATGTCAATTCCGCCGTTATCACGCTCGGCGGCCGGACATGTCTGATGGGCATATTTCGCGACGTGACCGATCGCAGGCGGATACAGGACGAGCTGAAGCATTCCCGGGAGGAGCTGCGCCATCTCTACGCCCGTCTCAGCGACGTGAGGGAGGAGGAGCGGACGATGATGGCCCGCGAGATCCACGACGGGCTCGGGCAGAGTCTGGCGGTGCTCTCGATGCAGCTCGAGCTGCTACGCGCAAAGCCGCCGAAGCGTCCCGAGGAGGTGTCCCGGAAGCTCGCGTCGATGGCCGACCTGGTGGAGAGAAGCGTTTCGGAGATGCGGAAGATCTGCACCGCGCTGAAGCCCGGCGTGCTGGATCACCTGGGGCTCGGACCGGCGGTTGAATGGCAGGCAGAGGAATTCGAGGCGCGGACCAGGGTCCGTTGCCATCTCAAGGCGGACCTCGAGAACGTTACGCTCGATCAGAATCTCGCGACGGCCGTCTTTCGCATACTTCAGGAGTCGCTGACAAACGTGGCGCGCCATTCGGAAGCGGACGAGGTCTGGATAAATTGCGGGAAGAAGGACCGGCAGATCGAACTGGTCGTATCCGACGACGGGAAGGGCATTACCGAGGATCAGCTTACCGATCCGAAGTCCCTGGGCATCGCCGGCATGCGTGAACGGGCGCTCGAGTGGGGCGGCGAGCTGGACATCAGCGGGGTGCCGGACGAGGGCACCACGGTCTCCATGACGATTCCGATTCGAAGGAGGACGAAAAACGATGATTAGAGTATGCATAGTGGACGACCATCCTATCGTGCGGGAAGGTGTGAAGCAGATCGTATCGGGTGCACGCGGCATCATGATCGTCGACGAGGCTCCCGACGGACGGGACCTGCTCGAAAAGATCCGGGAGAGGAAGGTCCCGTTCGACGTCGTGGTGCTCGACATCTCCCTGCCGGGGAAGAGCGGCCTGGAGCTCCTGAAACAGATACGGGAGGAGAAGCCGGATCTTCCGGTCCTCATGCTCAGCATACACCCGGAAGAGCAGTACGCGGTGCGGTCTCTGAAGGCCGGGGCATCCGGTTACCTGACCAAGGACGCGGTGCCGGGAAAGCTGGTGCAGGCGATACGCATGGTGGCGAAGGGGGAGCGATACGTAAGCCACACACTTGCACAGCGGCTGGCGAACGAGCTGGTCGACAAGGACCCGCGCCCTCCGCACGAGCGCCTGTCCGACCGGGAGTACCAGATCTTCCGCATGATCGCGAACGGGTCCTCTGGCAACGAGATCGGCAAGGAGCTTCATCTGAGCCCGAAGACGGTCAGCACGTACCGGACCAGGATATTTCAGAAGATGAACATGAAGAACGACGCGGAGCTCGCGAGGTATGCCCTCGCCAGCGGCATTCTGGACTAGCCGAGGTTGACGCCGACGCCGCTTCCCGCTATGATGTCCCCGCCATGATACCCGTAAACAGCCTCAAGAAGGGCATGACTATCGTTCTGGACGATATCCTGCACCGGGTCATAGAGCACCAGCATGTGAAGCCCGGCAAGGGACCGGCGTTCGTTCGGACCAAGCTGAAGAGAATGGATTCGGGCGCGGTAATCGACCGGACGTTTCGATCGTCAGAAAAGGTTGACCAGGCGATTGTTACATCCAAGCCCATGGAATACATCTACCGTGACGGTGACTCCCTCTATTTCATGGACAAGGACACCTACGAGCAGGTGCCGGTGGCGATCGATGTTGCCGGCGAGGGAGCGGAGTACCTTCCGGAGAACTGCGCGGTCAGCTTCATCATGCACGGCGACACTATCGTGGATGTGGAGCTGCCTGACACGGTACAGGTCACCGTCGCAAGGACCGATCCCGGAGTCAAGGGTGATACCGCCCAGGGCGGAAGCAAGCCCGCCACTACGTCCACCGGCCTGGTCGTCCAGGTCCCCCTTTTCCTCAACGAGGGCGAAGCGATCATCGTCAACATCAAGACCGGGAAGTATCTCAAGAGAGCCTGATCCGATGAACGTCGACAAGATCAAGAAGCTTATCGATCTCATGAACGCGAACAATCTCACCGAGCTCGAGATCGACGAGGACGGCGTGCGCGTCCGGCTCCAGAAGGGCCAGCCCAAGGCAAACGGCGTCGTGGTCACGACGGCGACCGTGCCGGCCACGCCGGCCCAAGAACCGGCCGCCCCCGAGACGGCCGAGGAGGCGGACCCCGGAACGGACGCG
The DNA here is from genome assembly GCA_964389785.1 of uncultured Planctomycetota bacterium. Classification (GTDB taxonomy): domain Bacteria; phylum Planctomycetota; class CAYMFW01; order CAYMFW01; family CAYMFW01; genus CAYMFW01. The sequence goes on along the minus strand of CAYMFW010000020.1, from coordinate 12,957 downwards.
ATCAAGGCGCCGATGGTCGGGACCTTCTACCGGGCTCCGGGGCCCGACGAGCCGGCTTTCGTGGAAGTGGGCGACAAGGTGACCGCCGACTCCGTGGTCTGTATCATCGAGGCGATGAAAGTGATGAACGAGATCAAGGCGGGCACCGAAGGGGTCGTCGCCGAGATCCTGGTCGAGAACGGGTCGCCGATCGAATTCGGACAGCTTCTTTTCAGAATAGCCACACCCTAGGCCGGATATGTTCTCCCGAATCCTGGTGGCCAACAGAGGCGAGATAGCGCTTCGGGTCATTCGCGCCTGCAGGGAACTGGGCATAGAGACGGTCGCGGTATTCTCCGAGGCGGACAGACACCAGCCTTACCTGAAGCTCGCGGACGAGGCGGTCTGCATCGGGCCGCCGAATCCGTCCGAGAGCTACTTGAACATCCCCGCCATCGTCAGCGCGGCCGAGGTCACCGACGTCGAGGCGATACACCCCGGTTACGGGTTCCTGGCCGAGAACTCCCACTTCGCGGAGATATGCGAATCGTGCCGCATCGGTTTTATCGGACCGACGGCCGAGGTCATGAAGAGCCTCGGCAACAAGACCGAGGCGCGCCGGCTCGCGATCAAGATGGGTCTTCCGCTTCCCCCCGGAAGCGCGAAGGGCCTGGAGTCGGATGACGAGGCGCTCGAGCTGGCGCATTCCATCGGATTCCCGGTAATGATCAAGGCCGCGGGGGGAGGCGGCGGGCGTGGGATGAGAATCTCCCACAACGACATGAGCCTGGTCAACTGCCTGATAGCCGCCCGCACTGAGGCCGAGGCCGCGTTCAAGGATTCGAGCGTCTATCTGGAGAAGTACGTGGAGCACGCCCGCCACGTGGAGATACAGGTGCTCGCCGACAAGCACGGGGACCTGGTGTACCTCGGGGAGCGCGACTGCAGCGTCCAGAGGAGGTTCCAGAAGCTCATCGAGGAATCACCTTCCCCGGCCCTCAACGACAAGCTTCGCAGGGAAATGGGAAGGGCCGCCGTGTCCCTGCTGAAGGGGGTAGGCTATACCAACGCGGGAACGGTCGAGTTCCTGCTCGACGAGGACAAAAAATTCTACTTCCTGGAGGTCAACGCGCGCATACAGGTGGAGCATCCCGTTACCGAGATGGTGACGGGTATCGACCTGGTCAAGGAACAGATTCGCATCGCTTCCGGAGAGCCTCTTTCCGTCACACAGAAGGACGTCAAGCTCTCCGGAGCCGCTATCGAGTGCCGGATAAACGCGGAGGATCCCGACAACAACTTCCGGCCGTCGCCGGGCAAGATCACCTCCTACTACGCTCCCGGAGGACCGGGCGTGCGGGTGGATTCGCACGCGTGCGCCGGCATGGAGGTGGCCTGCTTTTACGATTCGCTCATTGCAAAGCTGATCGTCCACGCGGAGAACCGGCAGGAGGCGATCACCACCCTTTCGCGGGCGCTTCAGGAGTACGAGATCGGCGGCATCGCGACCACGATACCGCTCCACCGCCGCGTCCTCGGTCACCGCACCTTCGTGTCCGGAAGGGCCGACACATCGTTTCTCGAGCACCTCATCGAAACGTAGTATCGGCGCCGCTTTCAGACGAAGGATTCGATGGCGGCGTCGACGGAGTTGAACATCTCGAGGACCTGATCCAGCCCCACCATATCCAGCACCCGCCGCACCGCGTCCGGCACGCAGCACAGCCTCACCGCGCCGCGCGACGACGCGCCGAGGAGCGAGCCGATGCCGGAGCTGTTGATGTACTTCAGCCCGCTGCAGTCCACGACGATCTTTGGAAACCCGTCGTCCTCAAGCGCCTTCAGCTTCTCCTCCAGATGCACAAACGAACTTTCATCCACGATGCCGTCGGCCTGGAGCACGGCGACCTCCCCGCGAATCTCCGTGTAGAGATGCAGGGACGGCCTCGCGGCGGGAGCGACGGACTCTATCGAGATACCGCGGTCCTCGACCTCCCTGATCCAGTGGACGCCGCTCAGCCGCGCCAGCTTCTGGAATTCCTCCAGCGCCCGCGCCTTCGCCTGCGCTTCGGAGACCGCCGAGACCTCTATCCGGGCGACGTAGGTCTTCGTCCTGTAGGTCGGCTCCTGGTAGGGAATAACAACCGTGTATCTCTGCTTCATCGACTCCTCTCCCGATCCCGGGGGTAGATGCTACCACCGGAACGTCACCGCGTCAAACTCCGATGATAGATCCCGCAGGTCCTGCGTGCGCATCGTTCCCACGTGTACTGCTCCGCCCGCTTACGTCCCTTTTCCGCGATTTCCCTGCGCGCCGAGCCGTCCCGGAGCACTTCGGTCATCGTCGCCCGCAGTCCCGGGAGGTCGGACGGGTCGAACATCGGAACGTCTCCTCCCAGGATTTCGGAGAAGGCAGGAATATCGGACACGATGACAGGAGTCCCTGAGGCCAGGGCCTCGAGCGCGGGGAACGCGAAGCCTTCGTCCGTGGATGCGCACACCGCGAGCTCCGCCTGCCGGTAGAGCGCCTCCAGATCCCCGTCATCGACGTGGCCGGTGAAGACGACGCAGTTATCCATTCGCAGGTTGCCGACCAGCCGGCGGATCGACTTGTGGGAACGCCCGGGTGCACCGGCCAGCACCAGCCGGTGGGGACATGACGTGTCCATCTTCATCGCAAAGAACGCTTTGACGATCTGCTCCAGATTCTTTTTCGGGTCGGTTCTGCCCACGTGAAGGACGAAGGGCACACCGACGCCCAGCTTCTCCAGGACATCTCCGTCGTCTGCAGCCTGCTCGTTCCGGAAGAACCGCTCGTCCACCCCCCAGGGCACCACCTCGATGCGGCGCGGCTTCGTCGGAAGGGCGGAGAGACGGTCCGCTACCGCCCGCGTGGGTACGATGACCGCGCTCGCGAGCCTGACGGAGACCGGCATCACCAGTCCGTAATGGAACGCGTTCAGAGAGCTCGCCAGCTCCGGTCTGTCCAGCGCGGTTACGTCGTGCACGGTGAGTACAATCGGCTTCCGGGAGATCACCGGGCCCAGGACCGGCATCACGTATCCGGGCGCGTGGAGAAGCGCGGCCCCGCTGCGGCGCAGCCTGAACGGGAGAACGATCTGCTCCCAGCATATTCTCAGCGGCCGCACCGAGCTGGGAACGCAGGCGCGCCGGGAATCGACGGCGCCTTCCATCCGGGCATTCCAGTCGTGGCCGCGGCCGACGTAGACGGTAAGCTTCGTGTCCGGCACGTGCGCGGCGATCGCTCCGATGAGTCCGGAAATATATCTCTGCACCCCGGTGTACGGGGGGCGGAGGAGCATGGCGTCGATGGCGACATGCATTGCGCCAGAGGCCTAGCGCGGCTTCTCCGCGGCCTCGATCAGCGGCGAGACGAAGTCCTTCACCGCGCCGACGAGCTCCCTCGTGTCGTTCGGATCGCAGCGGTGGATGACGTCCACGATCGCGCTGCCGACGATCACCCCGTCAACCAGGCCAGCAACCTCTCTGACATGTTCCGGGGTGGATATCCCGAACCCGAGCGCGAGCGGCAGCGCGGTCAGAGAGCGGACCCGCTCGAGGAAGGGACGCACCCGATCGCTCAGCGCCTGGCGCGCGCCGGTGACGCCGGTGAGCGAGACGCAGTACAGGAACCCGGAAGACAGCCCGGCGGCGAGCGTAATCCTCTCATCCGGACTGGTGGGCGCCACCAGAAGAACGCTGTCCACGCCCTTCTCGGAGCAGGCGTGGTACATGTCCTCGCCCTCCTCCGGAGGAAGGTCGGGCACGATCACCCCGTCGAATCCGGCGTCCGTGAGCGCCTGCGCGTATTTCCCGTAGCCCATCCGGTGGACCGGATTCACGTACGTCATCGCGACCAGGCCGCAATCGACCGAATCCCGTATTGCCGCGACCTGCGAGAGGGCCTCCCTGGACGATGTTCCCTGATCCAGCGCGCGCTGGGACGACATCTGTATCGTTGGACCGTCGGCAAGCGGGTCGGAGAACGGTATGCCGACCTCTATGACGTCGCAGCCGACGCCCGCGAGGGCGCGGATCAGCTCCCCGGTGGCCGCCAGGGTCGGATAGCCCGCGGTGATGTACGGCATGAAGGCGAGCCTTCCCGCCGCCTTCCGCGCCTCGAAGATGGAACTCAGCCGGTCCACTATACGTCCTTTACTATGTCGGCGTCTTTGTCTCCGCGCCCGGACAGGCAGACCACCACCAGTCCGTCCGGCCCCAGATCCGCCATCACCCGGTCCAGATACGCGATGGCGTGTGATGATTCGAGCGCCGGGATGATGCCCTCGGTGCGGGAGAGCAGCTTGAACGCCGCGATCGCTTCCTCGTCGTCGACCGACACGTATTCGGCCCTGCCGGATTCCTTGTAGAAGCTGTGTTCCGGCCCCACGCCCGGGTAGTCGAGCCCCGCCGCCGCGGAGTGCGCGTTCAGTATCTGTCCGTCGTCGTCCTGCAGGACGTATTGACGGCCGCCGTGCAGTATTCCCGGGCTGCCCTCCTCAAGAGAAGCGGCGTGCTTGCCCGAATCGAGGCCGAGACCGGCCGCCTCCACGCCGACGAACCTCACCTCGCTGTCCTCGTAGAACGGGTAGAAGAGCCCCATGCTGTTGCTGCCCCCGCCCACGCACGCCACCAGCGCGTCGGGAAGCCGTCCCTCCAGCTCGAGAATCTGCGCCCTCGCTTCCTTTCCGATAACGGACTGGAAGTCCCGACAGATCATCGGGTACGGGTGCGGGCCGACGACGGAACCGATCACGTAGTGGGTGTATTCGACGGTGGTGACCCAGTTGCGGATCGTTTCATTGACCGCGTCCTTGAGGGTCCTGCTGCCCGAGGATACCGGTGTGACCGTGGTCCCGAGCAGCTTCATCCGGTACACGTTCAGGCTCTGCCGCGCCACGTCTTCGTCGCCCATGAAGACCTCGCATTCCAGCCCGAAGAGCGCGGCCGCCGTCGCGGTGGCCACGCCGTGCTGGCCGGCGCCGGTTTCCGCGATGATCCGCTTCTTCCCCATGCGCTGGGTCAGCAGCGCGTGGCCGAGAACGTTGTTTATCTTGTGCGCTCCGGTGTGGTTGAGGTCCTCCCGCTTGAGGTATATCTTCCCGCCGCCCAGCGCCCTGGAGAGCCGCTCCGCGTAGTACAGCGGGGACGGCCTGCCGACGTAGCTTTCGAGGTAGTACCGGAGGTCGCGCAGGAAGGACTCATCCACACACGCCTTCTGATACTCCCGCTCAAGCTCGTCCAGGGCGCTCATCAGCGTCTCCGGCACGTACTTCCCGCCGAAATCGCCGAAATGGCCTCTGGCATCCGGCAGTGCAGCGTTCTTACTCACGGAACCTCCTCGAGATAGCGGGGTATCATAGGCCCGACCGGGGCTTTTTTCAAGCGGCCTTGACATAACAGCTTGTCAAATCTATAACTTTAACACTCTGGAACCCCCGTTGTGAGGAGGAAAATTGCCTACCTACGAGTACGAATGCCGCTCATGCGGGCACCGGTTCGAGGCCTTCCAGTCCATCAAGGACAGGCCGCTCAGAAAGTGCCCCGAGTGCGGAAAGGGTGTCAAGCGGCTGATTGGAGCGGGCGCCGGTATCATATTCCGGGGCAGCGGTTTCTACGAGACCGACTATCGGAGCGACGATTACAGGAAGAAGGCCGAGGCGGACAAGCCGTCCGGGGGTGCCGGGAAGAGCTCTTCCAAAGACAGCAACGCGAAGGATTCCGGAAAGAAAGATTCCGAGAAAACGAAGGAGTAAGCGAATGAGAATTCTCTACGGTGACTGGAGGGATATCTTCAAGGGGTTCCGCACCGCGCTCGATCCCAGGAAGATCACGCTCGCGGTGGGAGGAGTCTCTCTGAGCCTCGCGCTGCTGTTTCTCATTCCCTTCGGGGTCCTGTTCGCCATCGACCTCGGCCGCATCGCGCTGTCCAAGGAGCCGGACACGGTCGTCTGGGACATCGTGACCGGAAGGGACATTGTCGGGCTGGCGGACGCGATCCGGTATCTGCTCGGGTTCGCCGCCACGGACTGCGGCATATTCGCCCTCGTCGCGGGAATCGCCGGGCTCGCGGCCTGGTACGTCTGGGCCTACTTCGCGGGCGGGATATGCCGGATTGCCGCCGTGGAGATCGCCCGGGACGAACGCATCACATTGAACGAAGCGCTCGCCTTCGCCCGGGAGAAGTTTCGGTCGGTGTTCTACTCACCGATCGCGGTGGTCCTCGTGATCGCTTTCTTCGCATCGATCCCGCTGCTGATCGGCCTGGTGGCGCGCGTTCTGCCGTGGGGGCTAGGACAGCTCCTGGCCGGGGGAGCGCTTCCCCTGGTGCTGTTCTTCGGTTTCCTGATGGCCTTTCTCGCGGTGGGATTGGCGTGTTCCTGCCTGCTGATGGTGCCGACGATAGCCGTCGAAGGAACGGATGGGTTCGACGCGATAAGCCGCTCCATGAGCTATGTCTACGCCAGGCCCTGGCGGTTCGCGTGGTGCAAGTTCGTATCCATCGTGTACGGCATCGTGTGTATTGCTTTCGTCTCCGCGTTCGCCGGCCTGATGGCCTATCTCGGAATCGGGGTGCTCCGTCTGGGAATGGGTGCCCTGGCGTTTTCCGAGCTGAACGGTTTCTGGCAGCTCTCCGGGTCCCTTCCCGGCTCTTTCTTCGGCGTCGTGGCGGTCATCGTGTACGCAACCTGGGTGTATCTGTTCATCGTCTGCGTGGTCGGCTACGCGATCTCCTACGCGCTCACATCCCACACGATTATCTACATGATCCTCCGCAGGGCGGAGGACGGCACCGAGATGACCGAGGTATTCGAAGAGAAGGAGGGCTGGGAGGACGAGCAGGCCCCCGTGCCCCGCAGCGAGGGATCTGATTGACTCTTCCCCGGGTAGCCATAGTCGGCCGACCGAACGTCGGCAAGTCCACCCTTCTCAATAGAATGGCCAGACGCCGCATATCCATCGTCGCGCCCGAGGAGGGGGTCACCCGGGATCGCGTCTCGACCGTGATCGAGGCGGGAGGAACGCACTTCGAGATCACGGATACCGCGGGCGCCCGGCTGTCGGAAGAGACGGACGCCCAGACCGCCAAGGCGCTCGAGTCGGCCGACCTGGTGCTTCTGGTGGTGGACGTCCGGGCGGGACTGCTGCCGGGTGACGAATCCATCGCGCGGCGCCTCGCCGGCAGCGGGAAGAAGACGGTGGTGGTAGCCAACAAGACCGACCACCCGGGGCTGGAGAGTCACGCGTCCGAGTTCCACAAGCTGGGCATCGATCCGGTGATTCCGTGCTCCGCGAAGAACGGCTTCGGCATAAGCGACCTGGTCACCTCGATCGCGGACCGGGTGCCGAAGGCGTCCTTCGTGCCGCGGCACGAGATCAGGGTCGCGATCGTCGGCAGGCGGAACGCCGGGAAATCGACGCTCCTCAATCGCATCGCGGGGGAGGAGCGGGTGGTGGTGAGCAGCGAGCCGGGAACCACCCGTGATTCGGTGGACGTCACGGTGGAGATGAAGGACGGGACGTACACGTTCGTAGACACGGCCGGCATGCTGAGGCGGACGAAGGTGAAGGGCGCGGTGGAATTCTACAGCCTGGTGAGGAGCCGGGAGGCGATACGGAAATGTGACGTCATCCTCTTCCTCGTCGACTGCACCGTCAGGATAGGCAAGGTGGAGAAACAGCTGGGCGCGTACGTATCCCGGTGCGGCAAGCCCTGCGTGCTGGTGCTCAACAAGTGGGACCTGTCCGAAGGGGCGGGCCCCAAGGCCTTCGAGAAGTACGTGGACCGCGAGCTGCCCGCGCTCTCGCACTGCCCGGTGTCGTTCGCGAGCGCCGAGACCGGTTTCAACGTGCGGAAGACGCTTCGCGTCATCCCCGAGCTGTACGCAAAGTCAAGAACACAGATCGCGACCGGCGTGGTCAATCGGGCCATCAGGAAGATAACCGAAAAGAAACCGCCGCCCGCGCACGGAGGAAAGAGATTCAAGATCTTCTACGCCACGCAGACGGCGGTCCAGCCCCCGACGTTCATGCTCTTCGTCAACGATCCCGAGCTGGCAACACCGACGTACCGGCGGTTCGTCACCCGCTCCATGCGCGACGCGTTCGAGCTGGACGAGGTCCCGGTGCGCCTGCTTCTGAAGGAGAGACGATAGATGCCCCTCGTGGAGGAGATGCCCGACTGGCTGACCGTCCGGCTGCCCAAGCTGGGCACAAGGCGGAACGACCTGCTCGTCGCCACGCCGACCGACCTCGGCCAGGACGGGACCTTCGCCGAACAGTGGCTTCTCGCGTCGAAGGAGAAGATGTGGGTGGTCGCGCAGGACGGTGAACGGGCCGACGTCCGCTGGGAAGGCGACCTGTCCGATATCGAGGAGGTCACCGCCTCGACGCGCATCGGAAGCGGCTTCCTCGACGTCAAGACGGACGGCGTGAAGCGCAGTGTCCTCAGATACTCCAACGCCAGAAACAAGAGGTTCGCGCAGGTCGCCAAGTCTCTGGCCGATTTCATCAAGGAGGGCACCGAGCCGAAGGAATCGGAAGAGGAAGGCAACGTGTGCCCGGAATGCGGCACCGCGTTCATGGAAGGGTCGACGGTCTGCCCGAAGTGCATGAGCAAGCTGAAGGCGTTCATGAGGATAATCGGGTACGCCCGCAGGCACCGGACGACCGCCCTGCTCATCGTATTGCTCATGGTATCCGGCACCGCGCTCGCCTTTGCTCCGCCGGTTATCGTGAGAGAAATCATCGACCGAGTGCTCGTCAGCGGCGCGGGACGAGCGGTCACGAATCCGACCGACCGGCTTTTCCTGCTTGTCGCGCTGCTTCTGGCGACTCATGCCGTGGGGGCGCTGCTTCGCATCATGCACGGCCGGCTCGCCGCGACCGTCGGCGCGGGGATGGTGTTCGACCTCCGTTCGGACGCCTATACGAATCTCCAGCAGCTGTCCCTGGGCTTCTACGACAAGCGGCAGGTGGGCGCGCTGATGTCGAGAATCACCCACGACACCGATCACGTGCAGCATTTCGTCGTGGATGGGATCCAGTACATCTTCATCAACATGCTGAAACTGGTGCTGGTAGCGGGAATCATGTTCTGGTTCAGTCCCAAGCTCGCCCTGCTCGCGCTCGTGACCGCCCCCGCGGTGATGTACTGCACCCGGGTGTTGATCAAGCGACTGCTCGTTCTCTTCCATCGTTTCTTCGACTACCGGTCCCGTTTCCACGCGCTGGTGAACGACGTGCTTTCCGGAATCCGTGTCGTGAAGGCGTTCTCCAGGGAGGGCTGGGAGGTCGACCGATACCAGGTCCGCAACGAATCGTTCCGGGACGCGGGAGTCTCCTTGGAGAAGGCGTTCTCCACCATCTTTCCGTCGCTCCACTTCCTCTCCACGATCGGCACCGTGCTCGTCTGGCTGGTGGGGGGCTACTCCGTGATCGCGCACGAGATCACCATAGGAACCTTTTTCATGTTCGTGTACCTCCTGGGGATGCTTCAGGGGCCGCTCGAGGGACTGAGTCGGATCAACCATTGGATTTCCCATTCGCTCGCCGGGGCGGAGCGGGTGTTCGAGATCATAGATGCCGCGCCCGACGTGAAGGACCCGGCGCATCCGGAAGAGATCCCGGACATGCGGGGCGAGGTCTCGTTCAACCATGTGACGTTCGGCTACGACAAGTACAAGCCGGTGCTGAAGGACTTCGATCTCCACGTGAAGGCCGGCGAGATGATAGGGTTCGTCGGCCACAGCGGCGCGGGAAAGACGACGACCGCGAACCTGATCTGCCGCTTCTACGATCCCAACGAGGGCAGCGTCACGGTGGACGCGGTCGACCTCCGGAACGTCCGGAGGGCGGACTACGGCAGGAGCCTGGGAGTGGTCCTCCAGGAGTCGTGTCTCTTAAAAGGGACCATTCTGGAGAACATCGCGTACGGTAAGCCGGGAGCGACGCCGGAAGAGATCATGCGCGCCGCCCGGGTCGCCAACGCGCACGGGTTCATCGTGGACAAGCCGGACGGGTACGACTCTCCGGTCGGCGAGGGAGGGACGCTGCTGTCCGTGGGTGAGAAGCAGAGGATATCGATCGCGCGCGCGATACTGCACGATCCGAGGATACTGATACTCGACGAGGCGACCGCCTCGGTGGATACGGACACCGAGAAGCAGATCCAGGAGGCGCTGAGCCGCCTGGTGAAGGGAAGGACCACGTTCGCGATCGCGCACCGGCTCTCGACGCTGCGGATGTCGGACCGCCTGGTCGTCATCAAGGACGGGAAGATCGAGGAGTCCGGCAGCCACGCCGAGCTGATGAAGAAGGAGGGCGAGTATCACCGGCTGGTGAAGATGCAGTCCGATATGTCCAAGGCGAAAGTGGTAGGGGGCTAGCGTGGAATACGCCACGAAATATCTTTCCCCGGAAGAGCTCGTCCTGAGCAAGGAAGGGGATTCCCTCCTCTGCACGATCGGAGACGAGACGCACCGGGACGTGGAGCTGAAGTGCGCCTTCCCGATGAGCCACCCGGGCCGGTACATCGTTCTCAAGGCCCCCGAGAAGGAAGAGCTGGGCATCATAGAGGACATGAAGGAGCTGTCTGCCGCGCAGCAGGAGATCGTCCTCGAAGAGATGAGAAGGACCTATTTCGTCCCGGTCATCACGAAGGTCCTGTCGGTCAAGGAGGAGTTCGGCGTCTCGGTCTGGGAGGTCGAAACCGACCGGGGCGGCTGCACCATCAAGGTGCGCCGTCGCGGGCAGGACAGCGTGACCGAACGCGACGACGGAAGGATCATGCTCACCGACGTGGATGCCAACCGGTACGAGGTGAAGGACGTGAGCGCGCTCGATCCGAAGAGCAGGTCCCTTCTGGGCCGGCTGATCTAGATTCATGCTTTCCGTCAGCGAGATATACGGGACGATCCAGGGGGAATCCTCCTTCGCCGGCCTCCCGTGCGTCATCGTCCGGCTCGCCGGATGCAACCTGCACTGCCGCTACTGCGACACTCCCTACGCCAGGGCGGGCGGCACCCCGATGAGCGTCGAGGACGTCCTGAAGAAGGTTGCCGGACTCAACACGCCGCTCGTCGAGGTGACCGGAGGAGAGCCGCTCATGCAGGAGGAGGTACCCGCACTTCTCGGTGGACTGCTCTCGACGGGCGCCCGGGTGCTTCTCGAAACGAACGGCTCGCTGCCCCTCGACGCGGTCCCGGACGGCGTGGTGAGGATTCTCGACATCAAGTGCCCGGGAAGCGGAGAGACGGATGGAAACAGGTGGGAGAATCTCGCCCTGCTTTCCGGGGGCGATCAGGTGAAGTTCGTGCTGTGCGACCGGGCCGATTACGACTGGGCGAGAGATATTATCTCCGAACACCGGCTGGACCGGTTCGAGGTGCTGCTGTCTCCCGTCTGGGACACGCTGGAGCCGCACCGGCTGGCGGGGTGGATACTCGAGGACGGACTCAACGCCCGCCTCAACCTGCAGCTGCACCGGACGATATGGCCCGAGGGGGAGCCCAGATGAAGAAGGCCGTGGTCTTACTCAGCGGCGGAGTCGACTCCGCGACGACGCTCGCGCACGCGAAGTCGGAGGGCTTCGAGGTCTACGCTCTCACGATAGACTACGGGCAGAGGCACGCGTTCGAGATCGAGTGCGCGAAGAAGGTCGCCGGATTCGTCGGCGTCGCGGAGCATCGGGTGCTCCGAATGGATCTCGCTCCGTTCGCGGCCTCCGCGCTTACCGGCAGCGGGGAGGTGCCGAAGGACCGATCATCCGTCGGTGACGACATCCCGGTCACGTACGTGCCGGCACGCAACCTGATCTTCCTCTCATGCGCCGCGGCGTGGGCCGAGTCGCTCGGCGCCGGGGATATCTTCATCGGCGTCTCGAGCGTGGACTACAGCGGCTATCCGGACTGCCGGCCGGGGTTCATCGAATCCTTCCGGCGCACCGTGAACGAGGCCACCAGGGTCGGGGTCGAAGGGGAAGGGATCACCGTGCACGCCCCGTTTCTCGAGAGGTCGAAGGCGGACGTCGTCAGCCGGGGCAGAGAGCTCGGGATGGACTACTCCCTGACGCACAGCTGCTACGACCCCGGACCGGAAGGCGAAGCGTGCGGCAGGTGCGACAGCTGTGTGATACGCCGCAGGGCCTTCGAGGAAGCCGTCGAACCGCCCGTACGGCACCCGGAGTAACGCTCGATGGGTGCCATTGTGGCAGGCATTGCGGCTCATTCGACCCTTCTGCTGCAATCCACGCCCTGGCATAGTATTTGCGACTTATCATCACGTGAGAACTCGTGTCTTTTGACCAGGAGGTAGATCATGGGAAAGATGGTCGGCATCGACCTTGGCACAACGAACTCAGTAGTGGCCGTCGTGGAAGGCGGCAAGCCGGTGGTGATACAGAACGCGGAGGGCAACAGGGTGACTCCCTCGGTGGTCGCCTTCACCTCCAAGGGCGATCGCCTCGTCGGGCAGATGGCCAAGCGGCAGGCGGTGACCAACCCGCGCAACACCGTCTTCTCGATAAAGCGTTTCATGGGAAGGCGGCACAATGAGGTGGAGTCGGAGGAGAAGATGGTCCCGTACAACATCGTGGGCGGACCGGACGAGCTGGTGAAGGTCAATGCCGGCGACAAGGACTGGACGCCGCCCGAGGTCTCCGCGATGATCCTTCAGAGCCTCAAGCGCGCCGCGGAGGACTACCTGGGCGATAAGGTGGAGAAAGCGGTGATAACCGTTCCCGCGTATTTCAACGACAGCCAGCGCCAGGCCACCAAGGACGCCGGACAGATCGCCGGGCTCGAGGTGGCGCGCATCATCAACGAGCCGACCGCCGCGTCCATGGCGTACGGATTCGACCGGGAAAAGGACGAGAAGATCGCGGTGTTCGACTTCGGCGGCGGCACCTTCGATATCTCCATACTGGATCTCGGGGGGGAAGGCGTCATCGAGGTGCTG
>CAYMFW010000019.1:8350-37874 GCA_964389785.1 uncultured Planctomycetota bacterium | reverse complement strand
GCGTTCGGGTGAGAAAAACATTCGCTGGACGGAATCAGGACCATGATCTGTTCACCCGCATCGTTCGATGCAGCCAATACATCATTCCGCGTTTCAAGAAGTATATCTTCTCTAAGGACTCGTCGCTTTCTTCTCCAGTATCTGACGGGCCACCGCCATGTGGTAGTTGTGGTCCGAGTCGTCCTTCGGGGTGAGCTGTTCCCGGTTCAGGAAGAACACGATGACGATGAAGCCGATGAAGAGCACGGCCGCCATGTCCGCCCGGGTCATCGTAAACAGCAGCCGGCTCGGCACGTACGGGGGCCGGCGGCTCCGGTCCAGGCCCAGTTTTCCGGCAAGGTATCTGGCCGGGCGTCCGAGGAGGGCGAAGAGCGAGAATGTCCAGAAGCCGTGAACGAGTATCCATACGGAGAGTGCGAGGAATGCGTATGCGAGAAATCTCGCGGGAATCCGCTTCCACCATCGCTCTATCGGCCTGCGCCACAGGTGGAGTCCCAGCGGTGCGGTGAAGAGCGTGGAGGCGTAGAATCCGCCCTTGTGGTACCCGTCCGGGGCGACCCGGGCGAGCAGGTCCTCGTATTTCCCGATCAGCCACGGGAGGAGTCCCACGAGAAATTGAATCGGGCGCCGTCGCGCTGAACCGTTATCCTCCATGGCGTTCATCCGGTTCCAGGTGAACCACCACGTCTATCACGTCCGGTCCTTCCTCGATCAGTCGCATCTTTACCGCTTCCGATATATCATGACCCTCCCGGACCGTCATGTTCCCGTCGACGATCACGTGGAGATCCACGGCGAGGGCGGCACTGCTGACGTAACGGGTGCGGATCTGATGAACGTGCTTTGCGCCGTCCGTCCCCTGCGCTATCGCCTTGATCTTCTGCAGGTCCTGTTGCGGCGCGCCGTGATCCATCAGCTTGTCGAACGCCGGCTGGACGATCCTGAACGCCGCCTGGTAGATGAAGAGCGATACCGCCGCCGCGCCGACGTGGTCCAGGAACGACCAGGCGGGTCCTGCCATGGCGCCGGCGACCGCCATGGCCGCGGGGATCGAGCCGAGGGCGTCCGAACGATGATGCCATGCGTTCGCGACGAGCGTCATTGACCTCACCTGCCTCCCGCGCGCGACGGTCCAGCGGTACAGGATCTCCTTCACCACGATGGAGAGGAGAGCTGCCGCCAGCGCGATCCACTCCGGCGTGTTCTCGTGGCGATCGCGCAGGGTGACGATCGCGTTCCAGAGGAGCCCCGTCGCGACCACGGCCAGCACGAGTCCGATAAAGGCCGTCACGATCATCTCGAGGCGCCGGTGCCCGTGCGGATGGGTCTCGTCAGCCGGCCGATCCCAGTAGCGGACTCCGAGCAGTATCGCGATGTCGGTGGTCATGTCGGACAGGCTGTGGACGGCGTCGGCGACGACGGCCTGGCTGTGGCCGAGGATGCCCGCCGCGAACTTGATTGCCGAGAGCGCCAGATTGACGAACAGGCCTACCCAGGTGACCTGCCTGATTTGGGCGCTGCGCTCCACCTATTCACCGTAGCGGTTAAACCAGGCGCGCTGGCTGAACGGCTTCTTCTCCTTTTGGTGCCATTCCTCGGCGGGAATGCCGACGGGCAGGAGTACCCGGACGATCTTGTCGCCGGGCAGGCCGATCATCTTGCCTATCGCATCGGCCCGGTCCCCGACCCTCAGCCAGCCGTCGATCCAGACGGTGGCGTACCCGAGAGCGGTAACGGCCAGCAGCATGTTCTCGACGGCGGCGGAACAGTCTTCCACCTGAAACGCGAATCCCTCGTAGATCGCCTCGGGGTTGCGGTCGATCACGCAGGCGATGACGGCCCTGGCGTGCTCCATAGCGGGGTTCGCGGGGAAGGATTCGGTTATCTTCTTAACCACGTCGGCGTCGTCGACTATCACGAAGGCAGTGGTCTGCGCGTTCTTTCCCGACGGAGCCTGGAGTCCCGCCCGCACGATTCGTTCGAGATCCTCTCGTGGAACAGGGGTCTCGAGGAACGGTCCTCGATAGCTGTGTCTCCTGGCGATCGCGTCGAAAATGTCCATGATGTCCTCCTGACAGGTAACAGGTCCCCTATTCTGCCCGACGGCGGGACGCGATTCAAGGTCTCTACCGCATGGTGATACTCCGGGCTTGATGGACCGGGCGGCATTCGTTATTCTACCGGCGGACGATTTCATGGAAAGGAGGCGGGGAGAACATGGCGAACGTTCAGAAGGCGGGCGAGGTGTACCGGTGTGCCGTCTGCGGCAATGTGGTGGAGGTGAAGGAGGCCGGCGGCGGCGAGCTGGTGTGCTGCGGCCAGCCGATGGATCTGGTCGAGGAAGAGGAGTAGTCGAGTCTCACATTGCGACTGCCACGCCTGACGTGTGACCGGAGCGGATTCTCCGGAATAACTGCAAATCCTTATTCTCATTAGCATTACGCTTGCTTTCTGTGTACCCGTCGTCTGGCACACTATTCGCGGATCACATAGCGGAAGGGGAAAGAGATATGCATGTTGAGAAATGGATACGATTGATAGCGGGCACCTTTGTGCTGGCGAGCCCGTCTCTCGGCTACCTGCACCACGCGCACTGGCACATCTTCACCGCGTTCGCAGGGCTGAACCTGATCCAGTCCGTCTTCACCAACCGGTGCCTGGCGGAGACGATCCTGCTGAAGGCTTGCGTCAGGGAGAGGTGCGGAGGGGGGAACGTTGGGTGAGTTGAGGGAACGTTGTGGTAGGGAAGAGCGGCGCGTAGAATGCGAGGGAGGGAGCTGACGTGGATTCAGGGAAGAAAGAGGGATGAGTGGCAGGAAGGAGGAGGGAAGGCATGGGTAACTTGAAGGGGAGCCAGACGGAGAAGAACCTGCTCGCCGCGTTTGCGGGTGAGTCACAGGCACGCAATCGCTACACGTATTTCGCGGGCGCCGCGCGCAAGGAAGGGTATCAGCAGATAATGGGTATCTTCCTGGACACGGCGGAGAACGAAAAGGAACACGCGAAGAGGTTCTTCAAGCTGCTGGAGGGCGGAGAGGTACAGATCTCCGCGGCCTATCCGGCGGGCGTGATAGGGAGCACCGCCGAGAACCTGGAGGCGGCCGCGGACGGCGAGAAGATGGAGTGGGGCACGCTCTATCCGGAATTCGCCGAGGTAGCGAAGAACGAGGGGTTCGACGAGGCGGCATACGTTTTCACCGAGATCGGTGAGGTGGAGGAAGAACACGAGAAGCGGTACCGCAAGCTGCTCGAGAACGTTCGAAACGGCACCGTGTTCAAGCGCGACACCGAGGTGAAATGGAGATGCAGAAACTGCGGGTACGTCCACGAGGGAAAGGAAGCCCCTGAGATATGCCCTGCCTGCGCGCATCCCCGGGCCTACTACGAGATTCTCGCGGAGAACTACTAGGCCGGAACGTTGATGCGACGGTCGTCTGAGGCGTGGGCAAGGAGGCGGAACGAATGATTCTGAGCGTACTCATCTACAGTCTCCTCGCGGGGCTGGCGACGCTTCTGGGCATCGGGCTGCTCAGCCTGAATGAGAAGCCGGCTCTTCGCTATTCCCACTATCTCAACTCGTTTGCGGGCGGGGTGCTGCTGGCCGTTGCGTTCTTCCATCAGATGCCGGAGGCGACGGAGCTGGCCGGCGCGAAGAGTGCATTCCTGTTTGTTGCCTTCGGGTTCGCGCTCCTGTACATCCTCGAGAGCATACTGGTGTTCCACTCCGGGGTGGAGGTCCATTATCACGGGGAGGGGGACGGGGGCGGGCACCGGTCGAAGGCGCTGGTGGCGTTCGCCGGGCTGTCCTTTCACTCGCTGCTGGACGGGCTGATCATAGGCGTCGGGTTCGGCGTCGACAAGCGGCTCGGCGTCCTGATGGCGGTGAGTGTGATACTCCACGAGGTGCCCGAGGGCACGACCACCTTCTCTCTTCTGATGGGCTCTGTGAGCCGGAAGGCGGCGCTCTGGATGTCCGTGGCGGTCGCTCTCGCGACTCCGGTGGGCGCGATTATCTCGCTGGTTGCGGTGCCGGAGCTGACCGAGGCGGCGACCGGAAAGCTTCTGGCCCTGGCGGCGGGGAGCTTCCTGTACATCGCCGCGTCCGACCTGGTGCCGGAGACCCATGGGAAGCAGGGGCTTCAGAACGCGCTCTGCCTGCTGGGCGGAGGGGCGCTGATATACGCGATGAGCCACATTGCGGGGGAGGCGCATTGAAGACGCGGGACAGATGGAAAAGCGATGCGTTCGACCAGCTGCCGGATGCGGCCATGGTTCTCGATATGGAATGCGTGGTGAGGGCGATCAACCGGAAGGCCTGCGAACTCCTCGAGGTGAAACCCGAAGACGTCGAGGGCAAGCCGTGTACCGAGAGCTGCGTCTGCGGCAGGGGGGAACAGCACTGCTTCGTGCGCAGGATACTGAAGGAACAGGACGCCATCGAGGAGGAGGACGCCAGGATCGTGGGAGGCTGCGGGAAGGCCGCGAGGATGGTCGTCACTGCCGCGCCCGTTCGCGACGGAGAAGGGAAGATCAT
The DNA here is from genome assembly GCA_964389785.1 of uncultured Planctomycetota bacterium. Lineage (GTDB taxonomy): Bacteria > Planctomycetota > CAYMFW01 > CAYMFW01 > CAYMFW01 > CAYMFW01. The sequence goes on along the minus strand of CAYMFW010000019.1, from coordinate 33,340 downwards.
CGGGGGCATGGAGGTCCTGCGGGATGTATCCCTTCTGGAGACGGCGAACAAGGATCTCAAGCAGCTGGCGGACAACGATGAGCTGACGGGCCTCAGCCGCCGGCACGTTCTCTTCAGGGCTCTCGAGAAGGAGGCGGCGAGGAACAGCCGTCACGGCAACCCATTCTCCGTACTCATGATAGATATAGACGACTTCAAGAGATACAATGACCGGTTCGGGCACCAGGCCGGCGACGAAGTGCTGCGGACGGTCGGCAGGATCCTGCGTGAAGAAGCAAGGCAGGAGGACACGGTCGCGCGATACGGGGGGGAGGAGTTCGTTTCCGTTCTGGCCGAGAGCGGTCCAGACAGGGCAAGGGCGGTCGCTGAAAGGATGGTCGAAAGGATACGGGAGAGCACGGCCTTGGAAGCGCCGGACGGTGAGCCGGTGACCGTCAGCGTGGGGATCGCAGCGTGCGATGACGATGGGTCAGTTTGTGATGCGTACTCGATGATACGGGAGGCAGACGACGTTCTCTATCAGGCAAAGCGAGCAGGAAAGAATACGGTTCGGTTCGCCAAGCAGAAAATGCTGCAGGTTTCAAACAAGGAGGGCAATACGTGATGGGTACGGTTTTCAATGCCGATGAGGTGCTGCGGATAGCCGAGCAGATCGAGCGGAACGGGGCAAAATTCTACCGGAAGGCCGCGGAAGGCACCGGCGAGGAGAACGCAAGGAAAACGATGCTCGAGCTGGCCGACATGGAAGACGGGCACGAGAAGATCTTCTCGGCGATGAGAGGAGAGCTGTCCGGACGGCAGAAGGAGGAGACCGCGTTCGATCCGCAGGGAGAGGCCGCGCTGTATCTGCAGGCGTTCGCGGACGGGAAGGTGTTCGACATCAACGAGGATCCCTCGGAGAAGCTCACCGGCGATGAGTCGCCCGAGGAGGTTCTTGTGACCGCTATGGGGGCGGAAAAGGACGCGATAGTATTGTATCTGGGGATTAAGGACATGGTCTCCCAGAAGATGGGGAAGGACAAGATCGACCACATTATCAAGGAGGAGAGGAGTCACCTGATCGTACTGGGAGGGATCCTCTCGGAGCTATGAGTGGAACATTGTTACAGCTGAAGCCGCTCATCGGGATGGCAGTGGGAGGCGCCGTCGGCTACGCGATCTACCGGTTCGTGGGCTGCGCGAGCGGCGCGTGTCCTATCACCGCCAACCCGTGGATGAGTGTGTTCTTCTGGGCCGTCATAGGTGCCCTGGCAACTTCGGGCTAGGAAGAAATCCTCGGGGAATGAGTAAGGGGTCATCGAGTCGGGCGGGCCCGGGGTGGTGGATTTCGAGTGGCTGATGGCGGCCCCTCCTGCGACCCGGGAGGAGGCGCTCGAGGTGAGGCGGAAGGCGGAGCGGATACCGTTCCTGAAGGGAACGGTGCTTTCCGAGAACGGGCGGTGCTTTGCATGTACCTGTCGCTGACATTCAAAGATATGAGCTACCGGGTATACGGGGAGCTCAACGGTGGCTTCTGGAAGAGTCCGGCGGGCATGGACGCGGCCACCGGGAAGGCGACGTTCCCGAAGCTGACGGTGTACGGAGCGAGCGTTATGGGTCCGCTGGCGGGCGGGATAGCGAAGGCGGAGGTGGGGTACTACGACTCCCTGGACGACCGGAGCGGGGATGATCCATTCGTCAGAAACGGGGAGTTTCGTCTGCTCCTGGGCTACAAGAGGGAGGTGGGGCGGGAGCTGACGCTGGGTGTCCGGTACTACCTGGAATTCATGATGGAGCACCTGGACTACGAGGAAATCCTTCCCGCCGGGATGAGGGAGAAGGACGAGGACCGGCACGTGCTCACCGTGCGGCTGACGAAGCTCGCGCTCCGGCAGGCGCTTCGGCTGTCGGTTTTCGCGTTCTACTCGCCTTCCGATGGGGACGCGTACCTCAGGCCGCGGGTGCATTTCACCGCGAGCGACTCGTGGTCGGTATTCGGCGGCGCGGACGTCTTTCTGGGCTCCGACGACCATACTTTCTTCGGCCAGTTCGAAAAGAACTCGAACGTCCATTTGGGGCTTCGACGCAGCTTTTGAGAGCGGACGGAGTACCGCCAGAGAGGAACACTAGTGTACACTTCGTGTCAGGCTCTCTTCGGCGTCCTCCCAATCGTCGAGGGCCCCGTCTTCGAGACGCTTGTGGAGAAACCGGTGGATCTCCTCGGCGGCGATTTCATGGGCGATCTCGTTCGGATGATGGTCGGTGGGATGACACCACAGATCTTCCGCGGCTTGGCTCGAAAAGGCCTCCAGCAGGTCCAGGAAGGGAATCCCTTCCTGCTCGCAGAACGTTGCGATCTTTCGGTGAGGTTCGTCGAAGGGATAGTCGTCGAAGTCATACAGGAGAGGAAACAAGACGATCATCAGCTGTGCCCCGTCGGTTCGGATATCCTCGTGCAGCTTGCGAAGGAGCTCCCACTTGTCGGTTGCATGATCGTCATCGAACGCGTCGAGATAGGCACGTTCCGTGGTGCGGTGCAGGCGGATCGTGTCAATCGAGTGGCCCACGAAGTTTGCCGTGGCCGACGCGGCTCGCAGCGTGCTGAAGGCGTATCCGCCGTTGTTCTGATCGATGAAGTCCAATCCCACGATCTCGTAGGCGTCGGGCAGGCCGAAGTCGTTGAGGACGAACCCGTAGATCACGAGCCCGCAGCGGTCGCGTTCTGAGGCCATCAGGTACAGGCCGCGGATTTCTTCGATATCGGCCGCGGGCATGCCGTAATTCCGGATGCGGATCGGTTCTCCGTCATCGGAAAGCAGCGATGCCAGCCGGCTCACGTATGTGTCCTGATACCGTACGCCCTGTCCGAACGTGAACGAGTCGCCGAGCACGACGATGTCACAGGGTTCAAACCACTCGGCGGCGAACTCATCGTCCGGGCGGCCCGGCAGCCGGAGGCCCCGGGCCGATGTGCGGTAGTTGAGCCCGTACACCGTGTTCTGGCCGTTGCGGCCGATGGCATCATAGTAACCGCGGGGATTGCTGTAGTACCGGTTGCTGCGGTTGCTGAATCTGTAATACTCGGGCCCCCAGATCCTCAGCACTCCTTCCGCCACGAGCAGCCCGGCGAGAGCGCCCGACAGGGCGAGCCCCAGAAGCGGCAACAGCGTCCTCCCGCGGCTTCGAAAGAGCGCGGTGAACACCTTCCTCGGATAGGACCGCAGGTAGGCCACAAACCGGAGGTCCCGGTTCTTCAGTGCGATGAGCGTTTGCAGTACGAATACGACCGGCGGAGGCAGGAGCCGCAGGACTCGTATCCTGTTTCCCCGGAGCAGCCACCTCATGACCCATCGCGGCATCAGCGGCAGGATCTTGTAGAGCTTCGTGAAGCACGAGAGGGTGCGCGGGACTCCGGCGTCCTGGGCGCCGTAGAAGTCCGCCGGCAATCCGTCAGCCAGCCGTTCCTCCATGTCGGCGGGGAGCACGCCCTGTTCCTGCGCGTGATTCACGATGTCGGCCCCGGGCAGATACACGAGATTATGGACCTTGACCCGATTGAGGTATCGAAGATCGCGGTAGGCGAGCGCTCCCCCCCGGTGGTGCTCCATCGTTTCCCCGGGCAGGCCGAGTATGTGGTCCACGTCGTAGCGAAGCTCATGCTCTGCGCAGATGTCGAAGGCGCGGTGCGCGTCCTGGACGGTCTCCTCGCGGCGCTGGACCGCGTGGCGCACCTCGTCGTCCCAGGTCTGCAGGCCGAACTCGACGCAGTAGCACCCGCCCTCCTTGAGGAGGCGGGCGGTTTCCGAGTCGAATCCGGACACGGTGCAGAAGCACTTGAACGGCACCCCGATCTCCTCACGGAATCTATGCATGAGCGCCGACAGCCATTCGGTGTCCCCGGAGAGGTACGAATCCTTGAAGACGACCTCGCGGAAACCGTAGCGACGCTTTCCCTCCCGTAGCTCAGCCATCACCGTTTCGACCTTCTTCCTTCGGAAATAGCCTGATTCGTACAGGCTTCCCGCGCAGGACTCTTCGCAGAACGAACAACGGTTCGGACAGCCCCTGCTGACCATCGCGACGTAGCTGTACGAATGCCTGACATATGGGAGGAACAGGTCCTTGTCGGGAAGCGGAAGGGCGTCGAGGTCCACGGGGCCGGTCGGGTTCCAGAGTTTCTCCAGCCGGGCGGGATCATTCGCCGTCGACAGCGCCTCCAGAAAGGGGTTCACGGCCCCTTCGAGCTCGCCTCGTATGACGAAGTCCACGAACGGATCACGCATGACCCGCTCCGGGACCATGGAGGAATGCAGGCCGGTGAAGACGACCGGCGTATTCACCTTCGTTTTCAGCCGTTCCGCCGCGTCACGGCACCAGCGATACGTGGCGGGCAATACGCTGAAGAAGACGACGTCCGGGGTGCTCCCCGCGATCCTGCGGGCGGTGCCGCTGGGGTCGGCCAGATGCCGCGAGAGCCACGGTACCTGGAGCACGTTGTCCGTAACGCCGAAGACGTCCGGGTCGTACACCAGGGAGACAGGGTGACCGCCCTCGCGCAGCACGGCGGCGAGCACCTCCAGGTCCAGCGCCTGCCGCACCTGGTAACGTCCCTTGTATACAATGGCAACCTTCATAACACTGAGAGATTATACCCTCCATGCCGGGAGCGTGACACCCTGCCGCGCTTCGTGGTATCGTATCGGGCATGGACGACTCGACAACCGACCCCCCGGCATCCGGGATACGCCGTCACGCGCTGAGCGCGATCATCCTGCTTCTCGGTTCCGCCGGGATCCTGGTGACACTGTGCGTGGTCCAGGGGATTACGTTAGAGAAACTCGGTGGGGGACTGGGCGATATCAGTGTGCCGATGCTGTTTCTCGTCATCGTGCTCTCCGCGGCATTCCACATCTTTGCGGGCGCCGACAAGCTGCGGCGCGTTCTGCGGGCCATGGATCTCGACCTCGGGTTCGCCGACGTGCTGCGCATGCGGCTGGGGTCCGGGCCGCTCAGGCTGGTCATCCCGTTCAAGGCCGGGGAGCTGGCGACCATCGCGTTCCTGAGCCGTTTCAGGGGAATCGAGGTGGGACGCGCGACCGGTGTGATGGTGTTCGACCGCAGCCTGAATATCGCCGGGACCACGTTCTGGCTCTTGATCGGCGCGCTTCTGATGACGAGCGCCCGGGTGCCGTATCAGGCTGTGCTGTGCCTGACGGCCGGACTGCTGTACGTATGCTTCTTCTTCCTCACCCCGATGCACGGTCTGTGCATCGGGATCGCGGAACGGATTCACGGCAGACTCGGCCGGTTCGTATCCGGCCTGCTGATGCCTCTGCGGGAGCTGTCCCCGGGGAAGAAGCTCTTCTTCCTCGCGTACGGCTTTCTGTTCCAGACGCGCAACCTCTGGGTGTGCTGGCTGCTCTTTCTCGGCTTCGGCTGGGCGCCGTCGCTTTCCACGTTCATCGGTTTCGTGACGATCACCCAGTTCGCCGGACATCTCCCCGCATTCGCGGAGCTGGGACCCAAGGACGCGGTATTCGTCGCGCTGTTCCAGGGAGCTGCCTCACCGGAGGTGCTGTTATCGGTGAGTCTGCTGATGACGCTCTGCATTCATATTGTGCCGAGCGTGTTGGGTCTGCCCTGGGTGCCCTGGTTCGTCAGAGGCTTTTCATCAGCTCCTGAAAGGCGTATCGCGCAAGCATGAGATTTGCGTTTCCCAGTATCTCTTTCATGAAGCTGAAGACATAGTAGGGCCGGTAGTACACCCGGTTCCTTGCTTTCTTGAGCGTTTCCTCGAGATGGGCGTACGACTTGAGCCACGGGAGCTTGACCCAGGGAACCGCTTCCTGATCAACAGACCAGTCGCCCCTCAGCGTGCCTGCTGCTTTGGCCTCTTCGTACACGTTCGTGCCTGGATACGGCACCAGAATCGTGATGTTCGCGGTGGTCGGTCTCGTGTTGACAATCAGGTCAACCGTCTCCGCAACGGTCTCCGGGGTCTCCCCGGGGAAGCCGATCACCCATCCGGTATTCAGCTTGAGGCCCGCCTTCATCACCGTTTCGCACGCCTTCACGTTCATGCCGATATCAGTTCTCTTGTTCATGCGGTCGAGTATGTCCTGACTCCCGGACTCCATGCCCAGCGAGATAAGGTACGCTCCGGCGTCCCGAGCCTCGCGCACCAGTTCCTCGTCGATCCGGTCGGTGCGGCTCTTCAGTCGGAATGATATGCCCAGGCCCTCTTTTTTGATACCGCGGAACACGGCCATCGCCCTGTCCCGGTCGAATGTGAAGTTGGCGTCGGCAAAATCGAACTGACGGATTTCGTATGAGTACCGTTCTGTTATCTCTTCCAGCACGCTCTCCGGGGAGCGTGCCCGGTACCGTCTGTGTGCGTTGCAGCAGAAGCGGCACTGAAACGGACATCCGCGGCTGGTCACGATGGTCTCGACCGGCCGCTGTCTGGCCAGGACGATATAGTACCGTTTTCGGTCGTACTCACGGCGCAGCAGGTCCCGTGCAGGGGCAGGGAGGGCGTCCACGTCTTCGACGGGCGGGGCCGGCTCGGTTACCCGGACCTCGCCATCCTTCCTGTGGGAGAGCCCCGGTACTCCGGAAGGATCGCGGTGTGCATCGAGTGCCGCGCAGAGTGCGGGCAGGCTTTTCTCGCTCTCTCCACTGAGTACGAAGTCCACGTCCCGGAACTCGTCGAGGACCTTCCGGGGAAGCGCCGTGGCATGGGGCCCTCCGGCGACGATTCTCGCCTCGGGGCAGGCTGCCTTGATGTGTTCGATCAGGTGATGCGTCTGGATGAAGATATCGGAAAGAAGGGGAACCCCGATCAGCGCCGGCTTCTCGTCGGCCGCACGACGGGCCACGTCCTGGTCGGTCAGCCCCCATGCGTTCGCGTCGATAATGTGCGGCTCGTGTCCTTCTTTGCGGAGGGACGAGGCGAGGTACATCAGGCTGAGCGGGGCAAAGCACTTCTGCTGAATCTCTTCCGGGTTCATGGAGCGGGGATTTACCAGGACGACCTTCACGGCCGTATCCTGTTCCACAGGGAGGACACATTCCAGGAGAACGCGAGATTCAGCTCCACCCTTGCGGCGCACCAGCAGCGGTCGCAGGACACCGGACTGAGGCCGTCGAATGCCTTTCGGAATCCATTCTTCACGCAGTTGAGCGGGGCGGAGGAGAACGGCTCCCGGCTGCAGCGTACCACGTCCCCGTTCGGCTGGATGCGGCAGCTCAGCCAGCCGCTGGCGCAGCCGAGCGGCGTGGGTGTCGGCCAGGATCTCAGGTGCCTCAGGCACGCGAGGGAGTTGCCCACGACGCGGCTCCCGCCCTTTTTCAGTCTGATGAGCCGGTCGATGGCGGCACGGTACGCCTCCTGCGAGGGGACCAGCGGGTGCTCCCTGTCGCCGCCGAGAACCAGCTCGGTCGGGGGCTGGAAGATCGCCTTCGTCTTCAATTCGGACGCCTTTTCGAGCACATGATCTGTCGATTCCAGGTTATCCGCAGTAAGGACCGTCGCGAAGGCGACATCAATGCCCTTGCCCGCGGCGGTGCCCGCGGCCCCCGTCGCGGCATCGTACGACCCGTTCCCGCGGATCGCGTCGTGGATCTCCTTAGGACCTTCCAGACTGAGGGTAAGCGTGTCCAGGTTCCCGAGCTGCCCGATCTTCTCCCCGACGAGGATGCCGTTGGAATTGAGCCGTACCGTCAATTTCCTGTCGTGCGCGTGGTCGATGATCTCTCCTATGTCATCTCTGAGAAGCGGCGCGCCGCCGGTCAGCGAGAGCATGATCGTTCCTTCCGCGGCCATCTGGTCGATCACGCCGAGGACCTGGTCTGTAGGGAGATCTCCGGATTCCCCTTCCCACAGCCCGCAGTAGACGCACCTGCTGTTGCACCGTCCGGTGATCGCCCAGCCGACGACAAGAGGGGTCCCTCTTCGCAGCAGCTTCGCCTTGAGGAATGCTCGAGCCCCGTGTGCCAGTGTCCGGAAGCCGCTCATTTGTACTTGGCCATCTTCTTGTAGAAGTCGAGCCGCGACGGCTTCTCGTGGTAGGCGACAAAGTCATTGTCTTCGGTGGACGTCTGCTCCTGCGAGAAGAGCATCTCGAGATATCCCAGGAACTTCCGTCTGAATTCGGCGAATGATCGGACCCTGAGGGTGGATCGAATGAGGAACGATAGCCTCGAGTGGTACTGCACGTACGCCCGTTTCGTCAGCCGGTCAATCTCCTCGTTGGTCAGTTCCGTCCACGGGCGCGGAAGCGGCCGGTCGGTTTCCTTGCCGAGTATCCAGTCGCTCCAGTAGTCCCTGCCCGTTTTCTCAACCATCTGTTTCCACAGCGGCGTCAGCGGCTTCGCGAGACATTTGGAGAACTGGACGTAGTCCAGGTCGAGTTTCTTGGCGAAGCGCACCGTCTGCTTCACCGTCTTTCGGGTCTCTCCGGGGGCGCCTATGAGGAAGAACCCGAGCGCCATCATGCCGAGCCCCCTGGTGGTTCGCACCGTTTCCCGCACCTGATCCAGGGTGATACCCTTGTTCACCCGGTCGAGCATCTTCTGCGAGCCGGATTCGATGCCGTAGTATATCCGTCCGCATCCGGCGTCCCTCATTTCCTCGAGGAGCGCCCCGTCGATGTCGATGCGGGACCGGCAGGCCCAAAGCAGGTCGAGGTTCCTTCGCCGTATCTCCCGGCATATCTCGAGGGTTCGTTCCCTCTGGGCGGTGAAGTCGTAGTCGAAGATGTCGATCTCCCGCACGTCGTACTTCTCGCAGCATTCCTGCATCTCGTCCACCACCGTCCTGGGGCTGCGGGGATTGTACTCGGTGCGCCCGGCCTCGCAGAAGCTGCAGCCGTACGGGCACCCCAGGCTGGTCACCATCACCGTGAAGTTCTTCCTCTCCGTGGGGAACTCGGCGTACAGCTCGTTGGGAAGGAGGTCCCGGGCGGGGAACGGGAACCGCTCGAAGTCTACCGGCCGGGGCGGGTTCACCACCGGCTCGCCGTCTCTCTTGTACACGAGCCCCGGCACGTCCTCGACGGAACGTCCTTCTTCCACGGCTGACAGGAGCTGCGGGACGGTGTCCAGCGCCTGTTCGACCACCCCGTAGTCTATCTCCGGATGGCTCACGGATTCCCCGGGGTAGACCCGGAGGTTATAGCCGCCTACCATGACGGGGACATTGAGCCTGGACTTGAGGAATCGAATCCACTCCAGCGTGTCGGGGAACATGTAGGTGGTCATCATGAAGCCCATCATGTCGGGGCGGAATTCCTTTACCCGCTCCAGGGCCTGTTCCTTGGTCAGGTTCAGGGTGCGCGCGTCGATGATCGTCACCTGATGGCCGGCCTCCCGGGCTATTGCGGCGACCCACGCCAGGCTCAGCGGCGGGAACATTCCGAAGTACTTCTGGACCACCCGCAGGTTCTCCTCGTGAACCTTGTACCGGAACGGGTTGAATACGAGGGCCAGCCTCATGTGAGATCCAGGTCCCTGACACGTTGATACACGTCCTGCGGACCGACCCCGGTCAGGCACGTCTTATCCCTGCAGAACGCGTGCCGGTGGTTGTACACGTTGACGCACGGACTGCACACCAGGGACGGGGCGATGATCTCACAGCGTTCGTCCCTGCGCCCGTAGAGGAGGGGGGTCTCCGGGCCGAACAGGACGATGGTTTGTATCGGCGTGAGTGCCGCGAACTGCGGAGGCCCGCTGTCATTCGTGATGAGCACGTCAGCGACCCAGAAGAGGGTGACAAGCTCCCTCAGGCTCAGACGCCCCGCGAGGGAGACCGCGTCCGGTATTCCGGCCGCGATTCGGTCGTCCCCTTCCTTCTCGGGTGCGGAGCCGGTGACGACGATAGATGAGTCAGGGAATCCGTCCCGGAGCATGCCTCCGAGCGCGATAAAACTCTCCGCCGGCCACTTACGTATGGGCAGCAGGTCGCTCGCGTTCGGATTGAGCAGGAAGATCGGCGCCTTGAGAGATGCTCCGGTGAGGTCGACGATCTTCCTCTTCAGAGCGGCTATTTCATCATCCTTGGGCGAGAACGCGGGAGGGGTAGTGTTCACCTCGGGGATCTCGAAGATCATAGGCGTCTTCCCGTCGGAGGGGACGTGCCGGAGGGCCTCCACCAGCGACAGGAAGAACACGGACACGTGCAGGTGGGGATTATAGGTCAGCCGATGGGTGAAGAGATCGCCCCGGTACGGTCCGTCGCCCAGGAAACGGTGCAGGCCGACGCGCATCCCGGCGCCGGACAGGTAGGCGAGCACGGCGGACGCCCGGGAGAAGCACTCCATGTCCACCACGGTGTCTATTCCCTCTTTTCGCGCCCTGCGGAGGCCGGCGATGACGCTCTGGATGAATGCCGCGAAACCGACGGATTCGACCTCCAGTATGTTCGCCTGCGGAACGACGTCCAGGATGTCGAGGATCGGACGGTTCTTGGCGAAGACCATGAAGTACACGTGCTCCCTTCCCACCAGGTCGATCGCCCGCTGGAGGGCCGGACAGGCGAGCACGCTCGAGCCCTGCTCTATGAGTTTTAGGAACAGGATCTTCCTGGGCGTCTTGGGGGGCGCGGCGCGCACCAGGTCGAAGAGCCTTCTGTGCAGCGTGAGAAGGAAGCAGAGCAGTCTCCCCAGATTCCTGTCCAGCCAGCGAATGATTCCCGGACCCAATTCTCGACCTTCTCCTCTCTGCGTGTGCGCGCCACTCGTTATATCGGACGGTCTATCCTACTTCTTTTTCCTGTAAGGCTTAAGGGCGTCGAGGAGCTGACGATTGATGATGCCGAGGGTCGCCGCCCTGTCGCAGTACTTCGCGGCCAGGTCGTACTGCTTCTTTCCGAAGTACAGCATCGCGAGGTTGTTGCAGGCGTCCGCCGCGGGCCGGATCTCCATCACCCTCCTGAACATGTCGATCGCCTCGTCGGTCTTCTTCATCTTCCGGTAGAGGATGCCGAGGTTGAATAAGGCGTGCACATGCCGCAGATTCGCCTCGACCGCCTTCTGGAACATGGCGATTCCCTCTTCAGACTTCCCGGATTGAACGTGCAGGACCCCGATGTTGTAGTACCCGTCTGCGTACCCGGGATCTACCTCGACTGCCCGTTCGTACGAGGAGAGGGCCTTCTCGGTCCTCCCCAGCGCCTGGTGCGCCAGCCCCAGATTGCTCCAGGCTTCCGGGTAGTCCGGCTCGAGCTCCGTGGCCCTCATGAAAAGGGTGAGCGCCTTCTCCTTCTCTCCGAGGCGGAGGCGCAGAAGCCCGAGATTGACTAGGGCGCGGGCGTTGCCGGGCTGCATGTCGATCGCCCTCAGGTACAGCGCCTCAGCCCTGTCGTTCCTGCCGAGAGCCTGATAGGCGGCCCCCAGGTTGCTGCAGGCATCCGCCTGGCGGGGGGCGAGCTCCAGCGCCTTTTCCAGCAGGGGCACCGCATCGGCAGCCTTCCCTGCGTCGAGATAGAGGTTGGCCAGGTTGTAGTACGGGTTCGGATAGTGAGGGGTGGCGGCTATGGCGCTCGCGTAGGAGGCGGCGGCCTCCTGCAGCCGGCCGGCATTCCCGTACTCGACGCCCAGATTGTAGTACGCCTCCCCGAACTTCGGGTCAAGCCTCACCGCCTCCCGGTAGAGCTCGATGGCCCTGGCGGCGTCCCGCGCATCGCTGTATGCCTTGCCGAGGTTGTTGTGCGCCCTGGCGCTGTGCGGGGAGCTCCGGAGGGTTACCGACCAGAAGGTGAGGGAGTCGCGCCAGTCCCGGTTACGGGTGAAGGTGGTGACGGAATACGCGGCAAGCAGAAGGGCGGATGCCGCGAGCGCCAGCTTCCGCCGGGGGATCCGATTGATGCCCATGGCGAGAAGCAGGCAGAAGCCGAGCGACGGAACATAGAGACGCTGTTCGGCGATGGGCCGTCCCGTCAGCAGGACGATATTGGACGCGGGAAGGATGGTCAGGAGAATCCAGAGGACGGAACATGCCGGAAGCGTCCTGCCTGACCTGAGCCACCTGACGATCGCATATGCCAGCAAAACCAGCGCCGCGACGGAACAGAGGACGGCAGGCTCCAGAGGAGAGAGCGGGATGCTCAGCCGGCGCTCGGCGTTGAGAGGGAACGGCAGCACGAGCAGCCGGAGATAGTAGCCGACCGTCTTGACGACCAGGAGCGCATGCGCATAGATACTCATTTCGGGACAGAATCCCGGCAGCGCCGGGACGGTGGACGCGGTGAACTTGCGCAGGAGCAAGAGGGCGGTGACGGCGAAGAAAGGGATCATACTGGCGACAGTTCTCCTGTTACGGTGTTCGGGGAGGAAGCACCAGGTACAGAGGAGGAGGACGAAGGGCAGTGAGAGCGCAGTTTCCTTCGAAGAGGCGGCGAGCGCGAAGCAGAGGAGGGACCCGGCATACCACGCGACACGTGCCCGGCGGGCGGGATGTGTCAGGGAGAGGAGGAAGCAGGAGACCGATGGCAGGAAGAACAAGAGCGCCAGGAGGTCGGAACGGTTCTTGATCCAGGTGACCGATTCCGTATGGATGGGATGGGAGGCGAACCACAGAGCGGTCAGGAAGGGGATGCCCAGAAACGCCGGGGAGGCGGTCTTCGTATCCTGGACCGGGTCCCGAGGCGGTGCGCTCGCCCTGAGAAGCTGGACGGCTACCAGGTAGACGAGGATGACGTTCAGGGAGTGCAGGAGCAGGTTCGTGGCGTGATAGCCCCGAACGTCCATACCCCAGATGAGGCGGTCTACGGCGAAGGAGGTGGTTGTCACCGGGCGATAGAGGCCCGGGGTGCCCGGGTGAAGGTGGTTCCAGTAGTCGAGCGTGAAGAAGGCGGGGATGTTTCTCAGAGTGCGAAGGTGCGTGTTATTGACGATCAGGTCTTCGTCGTCCCAGAGGAAGTCGTTCGAGAAGGTATTAGAGAAGAGGGCAACGGAGACGACGGCAAGCAGCAGGAGCAGGGCGACGTGTTCCCTGTAGGAATGGTGAAAGTTCATCTGGATTTATGACCCGCGAGCATAGTATCATGATTGCCATGAGTGGTGACGGATGTCAAGCGTCCTCTCGGGGGCGTGGACGGTCGCGCGCTGAGGCGTCTGCGAGACGGGGGAGCCAGGATCGGGATAGATACACGGTCCTCGGTCGTGATAGCGGTATCCTGTGGCTCGGTAAAGTATTGGGACGCAGGGAAGAATAGGAATAGATACGTATTTACGAACGACAACTCGTAAGCGGAAAGACGGCACGGCGGTTCACTACTACCAGCTGGCCGAGACCGTGTGGAACCCGAAGAAGAAGCGGCCGGAGGTGAAGGTGATCAGGAGCCTGGGCCGTGCCGACACGGCCAAGGACGAGGCGCTGGAGGCGCTGGCCGAATCGATCATGAAGGCGGTCGAGAAGCGACGGAAGGAGCTGGATGAACGGCGGGGCGACCGTACCGGGGGAGTGGGGATCGAGTGGAGCAAGTCGTTGGGAGGGATATACTTTCTGCGACAGCTGTGGGGGCGCCTGGGGCTGGGGGAGATCGTGGGAGAGGTCTGCGGCAGTCAGAAGCCGAAGGCGGAGGTGGGGGTGTTCCTGATGGCGGCCGAGCGGCTGGCGGGTACGGTGGAGGACGCGTATTTCCCGGAGGCGGCAGAGGTGTCTGAAGAACAGATAACGGATGCAGAGGCGATGCTGGAGGAGCATGGAGGGGATCTCGAGCGGGCGGTCTTCTCGAGAACGGTCGAACGGTTCGAACCCGACCTGGATCGTGTGTACGTGGCGGCTGCTCAGATGCCGCTTGGGAGCAGCACTGCGGCGGTGGTGGTTACCGGCGAAGGACTGCCGGTGCGGTCGTGGGTATTCCCTGAGGGGGGAAGCGGGCCTGCGGTTGCGGCGAGGGTAGGCAAGGACCTGATGGGGTGGGGCGTGGCGAGGCCTGCAGTCCTGGACCCGAAGGGGCAGAAAAGCGCTCAGGCGGCCCGGGCGGCGGAATCCTGGCTGGTGGGCATGGCTGCAGGCACGAGTCCGGAGAAGGCCGGAATCCGGGCAACGGCAGGGGTGCTCACGCTACTCGTGAGGAGGGCGGCGGAGGTAGGTACCGGGGTGGAGTGGCCCGAGATACGACGAGATCTGGAGGAGATCCGGGCCGTGCAGTACACCTCCCGGGGCATGACCATCGTGCAGACGACGACGGTCCCTCAGGCGGCGAAATTGTACTTCGTCAGCCTGGGGATGGCGGGTCCGGAAAGGGTGCTCGCCGTTACCGAGGAGTAAACATTTCTCGTTCCCTTGCGCAAGACGACGAAACGTGAATCACGTTGCCCATGACGTGAGGCACAGAATTGCCCGTGCGTGCCAGGCACTTCTTTATACAAGCGACGAATGGGGGACCGTGTAAGTTATTATACTACCATTAGTTGCAAGGCGGATAATAGTAACATCACATGTGACCTTGACAGGAGCTCGTTTTCGCGTACACTATTGTGGAAGTGCCAGGCACATGTGATGCATAGACAGGGTCAGGTGGAAGTTCACGAGGTAGGTTGAAGAAGGGGGTTCAGGGATGCCTAGACTGCCGAGAATTTCGATCCAGGGCATTCTCTATTATATCACCTGCCACGCTCGCGAGAGAAAGCACCTCTTCAAGGACGACGAAGATTACCGCACCTACATTCGGCTTCTGGCCGAGACCCGTCAGACGCACGTTATCAGCCTTTTCGCCTACACCCTTCTCCCTACGCACCTCCACCTGGTAATCGAGCTTGGACCCGGCTCGAGCATCTCCGAGATCATGCAGGCCGTGAACAACGCCTATACGAAGTACTTCAACGGGAAGTACCACCGGAAGGGCGGGGTATTCCGCGGCAGGTACAAAATCAGCTACGTCGAGAAGGAGCCCTACCTTGTCCGGCTGACCCGCCACGTTCATCTGAACGGCAAGGCGCTCCGACTCTCCCGGACGGCGGACGGATACCGGTACAGCAGCTGCGGCGCCTACGTGGCCCCGGAGTTGCCGGCGGAGAACCCGGACCTCCGCGAGGAAGTGAAGGAGGTCCTGGGACGTCTCGACACTCCGACGGCCGAGGGCTACGGAAGGGTTCTCGAGGAGGAGGACGAATTGGCGAGGCAGCTCCACCGGCAGCTTCACCGGGGAGGGATGGTGGGATCCGACGGGTTCATGGCCGAGATGAAGGAGCGGATCGAGGGGAAGAAGACGGCCGGCGAACAGATGGAGCGGCCGAAGGCACTCGACGGGAGCGTGAGCGTGGCCGAAGTGAAGAAGGGAAGCCGGTGGGCACGCTGGGCGTTCCTGAGCGCGGCCGGGGCAGGCGTGGCGGCCATGATAGTCGGAGGCGTCTTGCTCTTCACGAGGACCGCGACGGTTCAGAAGAATGTGGAAGAAGGCATTGAAAGGAAGTACCAGCTCCTGCTCCTGGAGAAGGAGCTTGAACTGAGACGGAAGGACGGGGAGTTGGCCGAGCATCGGAAGAACGGCAACGTCTACGGCGGCACCCGGGTGGTGAACGTCGGAATGAGGGAGACTCTGGACGGTTCGACCTGGACGATCGGGCTGACCAAGTCGTCGGGCTCCGGGTCGGCGCAGGTCGATACGCTGACGTTCCGGGACGGGAAGGTGACCTCCTCGAGGCTGTGCGGGATGCAGTACCCGACGTCGAACTACTCGGTGACGAAGCGGGACGCTGAGCGGGTGGTGTGGGAGACGATGCAGACGGGCAAGAACGGCGGGGTGGTGCTGTGGAAGGGCGAGGTCAGTGACGGAAAGATGCGGGGCGTGATGATCCGGAAGCGCCGCGATGGGAATGCAGATACATTTTCGTTTGTGAGCAGAAAAGTGGAGTACCCGCTGTGAACCGTGATTTGCAGGGAAAGAACAAGGAGATTGGTGGGACAATGGTGAGAAACGGAATGCTCGTACTGGGAATGATGGTCGCCGCAGCCGCGGCGCTGGTGCTGAACTGGGGAGAGAGCGTGCGGGCGGATACGAAGAAGGCTGAGGACGTCAAAGAGATGCTGCTGATGGTGGACGAGAAGATCATCACCCTTCCGGCGGGAGCGGTTTCCAGGCTGCCCATGTCCGCGGTGCGGGTGCGCTCGGATAAGCTGCGCAAGGTGAATAAGGAATGCAACGCGGTCTCTATAGAGCCGGTCTACATGCTGAAGGATTCCTCGGAGGCGGGCGTGTCGGGGATGCTCAGCTCGGAGGAGAAGGAGGAGGCGAAGATGGGGCCGGTCACGAAGATCCGCAGGATGATGAGGCGGGTGCAGGAAGCGGCAAAAGCGAAAGGGAAGGCCGCCAAGCTGAAGATGGTGCCGGTAAAGAACACGTTCATTATACGGTTCGAGAAATTCAAAGACGAGAAGGGGATCGAGAGAGTGGTCGATCTGGCGAAGGCGATCGAAGCCTACAAGGACGTGTCCGTGGTCGTCAACGCCCGGGTGTCGCCGTTCGTGGAGAAGAAGGTGAAGAAGGCCGAGACGGTGGCCGGCGAGAATGCGGGCGCGGTGAAGAAGCCGAAGAAGGACGCGAAGGTGCTGAAGTCGGTCGAGGAAAAGAAGGAAAGGGCGAGGTAAGTGATCACTAATACGAAAGTTATGGTTCTTCTGACGACTGTAATGGCCGTGGTGGCTTGTGTTCCTGTGTGCGCTGCGGAGACGGTGAAGGACGGGGTGCACAGGGAGTACTACAAGAGCGGCGCGCTGATGACCGAGGGAAGCTACAAGAATGGAAAGAAGTGCGGCATATTCAGGGAATACTACGACAAGAAGAACGGGGCCGGGCTGAAGTGGGAGCGCAGCTACAGGAACGGCGTGCTGAACGGTACGTGCACAAAATACTACCCCATCAATACAAAGGACGACGTGAGGGGCGGAGGGAAGTCCGGGAAGGACAAGGGACGGCCCGGCGTTGCCTGTGTATGGAAGTTTAAAGACGGGAAGCCGGTCGACATCGGCAGGGAATACTTCCCGAACGGAGCCATGATGCGAGAGTGGGATTACCGCAAGGCTGAAGCGGACGGCATCATTGTTATGAAAGCGTTCTATCGCACCGGGAAGGTCGCCTCAGAGAAAACCTACAGAAACAATGTCCTGACGAGCATAGAGGTATACGACAAGGACGGTTGTGTGATTCTGAATCAGAAGTACGAACGGAGAGGAGAACAAAATGAGTACAAAGAATTGCTGGCGAAGACAAATACCGGATCGAGGGGAGGCAAGTAAGATGGAAGAGAGAGCGATAATGAAGTGGCTGGTGGTGCTCATATGTGTGGGCATCCTGCTGAGCCTTGTGGCGACGCCGGCCTTCGCCAGGACCAAGGTCCAGTACGGCGATTATCAGCCCGGCGGCTCGACGACTACCGCGAACGATATCCTTATCGATATCGAAGAGGTCGACCCGGCGAAGACATTCACGCTGGTGAACTTCCGACTCGGGACCTCGGACAGTACTGTTTACCACCTGTGGGCGTCCGAACTGGTGGACGGCGGGGACGGGAAGTACGATCAGATTCGTCTGCGGCGGGCATCCAACACGGGCGCGGGGCTTCACCTTCACTGGTACGTTGTCGAATCGGACTGCTTCGAGGTGGAGTTCGTGAAGACGACCGTCGGGGCGTGCTCCAACGGGCAGACCCAGGTGACCACGGTCAATCTTTCGGGGAACGTTGATTTCACCGACGGCAATTCGTTCATCGTTTCCGGTGTCACTACCGGAAGCGGCGTGACCAATGTCGGCGATACGGATTCCAACTCGATGAACGGCTACTATTTCACCAAGGTGTTCTCGTACGATACCGGACCCGGCGGAGTCGATCAGGTGCAGCTGACGCGCATAGACGCGGAGGACACGTCCACCTCCCAGGCGTGCGACATGTGGATGTACGTGGTACAGATGCGAGACGATTCCCTGGTCCAGAAGGGCACGTCGACCATGACGTACGACTCGTTTCTGGCGGTGGGAGACCTCGCCTCACCGGTCGATCGGACCAAGTCGTGGCTGATGTACGGAACGCAGAACAACGTGTCCGCGCTGGGTACCGAGATACGTGCCGCGATCGGTTCGGACACCCAGCTCATGTTCAACCGGCGGTCCTCTTCGGCAAACACCCCGCTTGCATACGGCCAGTCGAATATCTACTGGTATACGATCGAATTCGGGACACTGGGCCGCGTGCAGTCCGGAGAGACGCTCCTGGAATACGGTGACACGGCCCAGTCCAAGGTGCCGCTGGGGGCCACGGTGGATGAGAACCGGACGTTTATCCTGAGCTCGCAGGACAGTACCGCCGCCGGAACCATGTACCGAAGGGTTCGCCGCACCGACCGGGTGGTGGTCGAGACCGGAAGCCCGGGGGCCCGGACGGAGATCGGATTCCAGCGGGACGAGGCGGGACAACAGGGTGTGTGCGACTATTTCGTGGTCGAGATGGATCCGATGATACTCTTCACGCCGAACGGCGGCGAGGAGTGGCGGGCCGGCGAGCAGGAAGACATCACGTGGTACGCGCCGTCGAACATAGGGTCGGTCGTTTACGGCAAGGCGACGTCTCTTTCATTGGGCAAGCTGGTTGACTCGGCCGCCGACTTCAGCCCGGATGTGCCAGTCGGCGCGTACGTGTACAACCTGAGTGACGGTACGGGAGCCTACGTGGTGAGCGTCGACAGCGACACCCAGCTGACCCTCGATGCGCACATATTCGACAACGGGAACGAGAACTACCATGTCAACTCGACGGTCGATCTTCTCCTTTCGAATGACGGCGGAACGAGCTACACCATCAACGTTGTTCTGGGAACGCCGAATGACGGGCTGTTCGAATGGACCATTCCCAACTCGGACGGGATCGAGGACAACGGGGACGACATCATAGGGACTCAGATGCGCGTCAAGGTCCGCGACCCGCAGTGGGGAGATTACGGCCGCGATACCGCTGCTCCCGATCCTCAGGAAGATATGTACAGCTGTGATGTGTCCGACGGCAATTTCGAGATCATCGGGAAGATTGTGGTGACGGCCCCCAACGGCGGCGGGGATCCGATCGTATTCGGCACGAATCCGACCAATATCACGTGGGACTTCTACGGGGATCCGGCAGGCAGGACGGCGACGATCAAGTATTCCGAGAACGGCGGAAGCAGCTACCCCCACACCATCTACACGACTCTCGCGGGCGAGCTGGTTGCAGGCGCCAATTCGTACACCATTACCTGGGGTGCCCCCCAGCCCCAGCCGTTCCCTCTGAGCAGCGTGCTCAAGGTCCAGGTGTACCAGACCACCGAAAGCACGCGCGTGGTGGACACCTCGGACGAAAACTTCACCGTCCAGGGCAAGATTACTCTCGACGGACCTCTCGGAGGGGAGACATGGGAGATAGGAGCGTTGGAGAACATTACGTGGACGGCGTACGGCAAGGAGTACATGCCGAGCGGCGTGAACATACAGCTGTCGCGCAACGCCGGCGGTTCGTACGGCACGCCGATCGCGTCCGGCATTGCGGCGGATTCCAGCCCTGAGCCGTGGACGGTAGCGGCGCCGGCCACGACAGAAGGACGGGTGAAGGTGTTCTCCGTGGATTATCCGCTTGTGATGGATACATCGGGTTCCAACTTCACGATCAAGGAAGTGTTGCACGTAGACGAGCCGGCGATCGCGGACGAGATCTGGCGGATCGGTGAGACCAAGTTCATCCGTTGGACGACTCTCGGCGGCGTTGCCAACGTGGATATCCATTACACGACCGAGGCGAGCCCGACGGAAGGAAGCACGTGGCACACGGTTGTTACCGGTATCGCCAACGCTGATGAGTATCAGTGGTACCTGGATCCCAATGCCGCTCCCGCCATCGAGATCGGCAATACGGTCACGATTCGGGTGCGGGACAATGCCGCGACAACGGTGTTCGATTACAGCGATGTGACGATCCAGACCAAGGGCGATCTGGATATCACCTACCCGAACGGAGGCGAGACGTTCACCGTGGGCGGGTCCGAGAACATCACGTGGGTTGCCAAGGGCACGATGACCACGATAAAGCTGACTTTGGACCGGTACGGTAACCAGTCCGAGATGATCGCGCTGGCTACCGGTGTGGCCGCGGCGGACCAGACGTGGACGTGGAGCCCCATTCCGGACAAGACGAGCAGTACCGCGAAGATCCTCATAGAACTGGAGTCCGATACGTCGGGCGTCAACGACAACTCCGACGCTGCTTTCTATATGAAGGGTTCCCTGACGCTGACCGCTCCGAACGGCGGTCCGACACCGTTCTACGTGGCGGGAAGCACGGATATCACGTGGACCCGCGTGGGGACGGTCGGGACGGTCGACCTGTACTACTCGACGGACGGCGGTTCCACGTATCCTCCCGGCAACGTTATCGTATCCGGTATCGCCGAGGATGCCACGCCGTATTCGTGGACGATTCCCGACGACATCAGCAACACGTGCCGGGTGAGGATATCCAAGTCTACCGACTCGACCGTCAGCGACGCGTCGGACTCCAACTTCCCCATCAAGGGAACGCTGACCCTCACCGACCCGAACGGCACCGAGACCTGGTACGTGGGCGACGTGCAGAACATCAAGTGGAACCGGTTCGGATCCAGCATGACCACGATCAAGCTGGAGTATTCCACGAATTCCGGCGGCAGCTACCCGGGCAGTATCGCTACCGGTATCGACTCCGCTCTCGAACAAACCGGTCATCCGTGGACGATTCCGGATGCGATCGGCCAGACCCTGAAGGTGAAGATAACTCTGGAGAGCGATGCCGGCACGAACGACGAATCCGACGCCGTGTTTACCATTAAAGGCCGGATCAATTTCAGCGAGCCGACGGACGCGCCGCAGGCCGGCGTTACCTGGGAGGTCGGCACCCCGCAGGATATTCAGTGGACCTCGTTTGGAACGATGAATACCGTCAATATCAAGCTGTCGTCCGACGGCGGCGGAACGTACCCGACCACCATCGCCAGCGGTCTCGCCAACGTGGACGGCCTGAATGCGTGGAGCGTGGTTGACGCCATCACCACGAACAACAACAGGATCAAGGTGGAAAACGCCGGGGATACGAGCGTGTACGGCGAGAGCGGCCTGTTCACCGTCAAGGGCAGGGTGGTTGTGAACGCTCCCAACGGTGGCGAGGTGTGGCGCGTGGGAGCCACCGAGAACATCACGTGGACCGCGGGCGGAAGCATTGGCAACGTCAAGGTCGAGTACTCTACGAACGGCGGATCGACCTACGACTACACGGTTACGCCGAGCGTCGCCGCGACCGACGAAACGTACGCCTGGGATATTCCCAACGCCATCGACAACGATCTCAAGGTGAGAATCACCAGCCTCACGTACGGTGACGTGTCCGACGAGTCGGACGCGGTATTCTCCATCAAGGGCGTGCTGGATCTCACCGCGCCCGACGGCGGTGTCGGCGTGTTCTACCGGGTGAGCGAGTCCACCAATATCACGTGGACCAAGGAAGGTACGCTGGGCAACGTGGAGCTGCGCTATTCCACCGATGGCGGGGGCACGTTCCCGGCGTTCAACGCCATCGCGACCGTTCCGGCCTCCGATCTGTCGTATTCCTGGGGGATACCTGACAACATCGGAACCCAGGTGCGGGTGAGAATCGAATTGGTTGCCGACCCGACGAACGTGGACGACGAATCCCAGCAGAACTTCGAGATCAAGGGTAAGGTGACGCTGAACATCCCGAACGGGACGGAGACATGGTACGTGGGGATGTCCCAGAACGTTACGTGGACGCCCAACGGCTCGTTCGCGAACGTCAAACTGGAATATTCGACCGACAGCGGCAATACCTGGCCCGGAACCATCGTCGCCTCGACCGGCGCTGCGGCGGGCAGCTTTTCATGGAACATCCCGGACGCGATCGGCGGCCAGGTGAGGGTGCGGGTATCCGACGCGCTCGACACCCAGACGAACGATACCTCGGACGCGGACTTTTCGATCAAGGGCCGCTTCCTCGTGACGTCCCCCAACGGCAGCGAGATCTGGCTGGTCGGCAGTCAGCACGCGGTCACCTGGACGACGTTCGGTACGATAGACAAGTTCAATCTCTATTACTCCACGGACGGTGGAGGGACGTACGCTTCCACCATCGTTACCAACACCACGGAGACGCCGTACAACTGGACCATTCCCGACGCCATAGACACCGACATCCGGGTCAAGGTCGAGAACTGGTACGACGACACGGTATTCGATACCTCCGATGGTGATTTCACCATCCGGGGCAGTGTGGTTCTGACCAGCCCGGTCGGGGGCGAGACCTGGGTCGTGGACGATCCTCACAACATTACGTGGACGAAGAACGGAAACATCGGGAACGTCAAGCTCGAGTACTCCACCAACAGCGGTTCGACGTACCCCAACCTGATCGCTACCGGGGTCGACTGCAACGACCTGAGCTATCCGTGGACGGTCCCCGACGCGATCGGCACCAACCTGAGGGTGAAGATCACCGCGCTGGGCGATCCGACGAATGTGAACAGCGAGTCCGGGGCCGATTTCACGATCAAGGGCTCGGTCACCGTCACTGCGCCCAACGGCAGCGAGTCGTGGCTGATCCAGGGTACGGGCAACATCACGTGGGATTCCCACGGAACCATCGGCAACGTCAAGATCGAGTACTCGACCGACCAGGGTGTTACCTATCCGCATCTCATCATCGGATCGACCGACTATTCGACCGGCAGCTATGACTGGACGCCGGTGGCAAATACCCCGTCGACCGAGTGCCGGGTGAAGATCACCTCTCTGGCGGACGATACGGTGAACGACGCGTCGAACGCGAATTTCCAGATCAGGGCCAACGTCGTGCTGAGCGCTCCGAACGGGGGAGAGACGTGGGTCGTGAACACCACCGAGAACATCACGTGGACCAAGACCGGTTCCATCGCCCAGGTGGCGCTGGAGTACTCGGTGGACGGCGGCTCGACGTACTCCAAGTCGATCACCACCACGTCCGGCGAGGCGCTGAGCTACACCTGGACCATTCCCAACGACATCGATACCGACATACGGGTGCGGATCCGCGACACGTCCAACGCCGACGTGTCCGACACGTCCGACGGCGACTTCAATATCATGGGCTCGGTCACGGCCGTCACCCCGAACGGCGGCGAGGTCTGGGTGGTCGCTTCTTCCTATAATATAGAGTGGAGCTACGTCGGCACCGTCAACAACGTCAAGCTGGAATACTCTACCGACGGCGGGTCCACCTGGCCGCATCCGGTAATCGTCACCTCCACGCCGGCCGCCGCGCTGAGCTACGAGTGGACGGTTCCCGATTCGATATCGGCCCAGTGCGTGGTGCGGGTGTCCGACGCGCTGTACACCGGCGTGAGCGACGTCTC
Organism: uncultured Planctomycetota bacterium; assembly: GCA_964389785.1. Taxonomy (GTDB): domain Bacteria; phylum Planctomycetota; class CAYMFW01; order CAYMFW01; family CAYMFW01; genus CAYMFW01. The sequence continues at coordinate 9,961 of CAYMFW010000019.1, read as the reverse complement.
GAATTCCTACTTCAAGATCAGGGGCTCTCTCACCGTTACCTCCCCGAACGGCACGGAGGAATGGGACATCGGCAGCTCCCACGCGGTTACGTGGACCCGGACCGGCACATTCGGAAACGTGAAACTGGAATACTCGGTCGACGACGGCCTGACGTATCCCGGCGGCAACACGATCGCCACCGGTGTCGCGTCTTCGGATCTCACCTACACCTGGAATCCGATTCCGGACAACCCGTCTGCCGAGTGCCTGGTGAAGATAACGAGTCAGGACGACTCCACCGTCTACGACGAGTCGGACGGCAACTTCAGCATCAAGGGCTCTCTGACGCTGACGGCGCCCAACGGCACCGAGGTCTGGAAGGTCGGCGAGACCGAACAGATTACCTGGACCAAGTTCGGCAGCATTCCCACGATTAAGCTGGAATACTCGACGGACAGCGGCTCCAACTACACCAACACGATAGCGACCGGCGTTTCGACGGCGGCGCTGAGCTACAACTGGGACATTCCGGACGCGATCGGCGATCAGCTGCGGGTGAGGATTACGGATGAGGGCGACGCCACGGTGAACGACGAGTCCAACGCGGACTTCGAGATCAAGGGTTCTATCCTGGTGACCGCTCCGGACGGCGACGAGATATGGTTCGTCGGCGAGAGCAACAATATCACCTGGACCAAGCAGGGAACGATCGGCCTGGTGAAGATCGACTACTCCACCGACGGCGGCAGCACGTATCCGAACAGCGTGATCGCCTCTATCGCCTCGGGCGCGCTGACGTACGCGTGGACGATACCGGACGCCATCGACACGGACCTGCGAGTGAAGATCACGGCGCTGAACGATTCGGAGGTCAACGATGCTTCGGACGGCAACTTCATCGTCAAGGGCAAGCTGAACCTCACCGTGCCCGACGGCGGCGAGACGTGGGTGGTCGAGGAATCCCGCAACATCACGTGGAACCGGACCGGTTCCATCGCCAACGTGAAGCTGCAGTATTCAACGAACGGCGGCAATACGTATCCGAATGAGATCATCGCCTCGACGGACGCGGAAGCGGGAAGCTACGCGTGGACGATACCGGACGCCATCGATATCGACATCCGGGTCAGGGTGGCGGACGCAAGCGACGACTCGGTGGCGGATACGTCCGTGGCCGATTTCGAGATCAAGGGATCGCTCACCATCGTTACGCCGAACGGGGGAGAATCCTGGAAGGTCGGGGCCTCCGAGAATATCACATGGGTCAAGACCGGAACGATCGCCAACGTGAAGCTGGAGTACTCAACGGACGGCGGCTCGACGTTCCCCAATGAGATCGTTGCTTCGACTCCGGGCAGCGATCTGTCGTACGCGTGGAACCCGATCCCGGACGACATATTCGCGACGGTAAAGGTGAAGATAACGAACCTGGCGGATACGTCGGTGAGCGATATCTCCAACGCCAACTTCAAGATCGTCGGCGGTCTGGAAGTGACGGCGCCCGACGGCGGCGAGACCCTCACCGACCAGCAGCAGGATTGCCTCGGAAGCTACGATCCGGCGCTCGGCGAGGCGCTGCTCGGCGTGGACTGCGAACGCGCCCTCGCCACCGACGGTGTGGCCGTCTATGT
>CAYMFW010000019.1:1181-8340 GCA_964389785.1 uncultured Planctomycetota bacterium | reverse complement strand
CCCGACGGCGGCGAGGTGTGGACCGTTAACAATTCCGAAAACATCACGTGGACCAAGACCGGCTCGATCGCCAACGTCCGGCTCGACTACTCGACCGACAGCGGGTCTACGTGGCCGTACCCGGCCATCGTCGCCTCCACCCCGGCCGGCGGACTGACCTTCCCGTGGACGATTCCCGACGCCATCGGCAGCACGCTCAAGGTGAAGATCTCCGACGCGGCCGACGTGGACGTGTACAACGTTTCCGACGCGGTCTTCGAGGTGAAGGCCGGTTTCGACATCACCGCTCCGGACGGCGGCGAGGTCTGGACGGTCGGCGATTCCAAGAATATCACGTGGACCACGTACGGTACGGTGGCGAACGTGAAGATCGAATACTCGACCGACGGCACCACGTTCCTGAACGAGATCGTCGCTTCGGTGTCCAACAACGAGACGTACGCGTGGGATATCCCGGACACCCTGTCCACCACGTGTAGGGTGCGGGTGAGCGATGCCTCCAACTCCGACGCGAAAGACGTCTCGGCCGGCACGTTCAAGATCCGCGGGGATTTCACGCTGACCGCACCGAACGGCGGCGAGATCTGGAAGGTGGGGGCGACCGAGGATATCACATGGCTGCTGACCGGCTCCATTCCGAACGCCAAGCTGGAGTACTCGACGGACGGCGGGGCCACGTATCCGTTCACGATCATCGGGTCCACCTCGGCGGCGGCGCAGACGTATGAGTGGACGGTTCCTGACGCGATAGACGACGACATAATGGTGAAGATATCGGATTCCACCGATCCTACCGTCTATGACGAGTCGGACGGCGTGTTCGAGATCAGGGGATCGCTGGTCGTCACCGCGCCGAACGGCAGCGAGGCGTGGGTGGTGAACAACTCGGAGAACATCACCTGGACGAAGACCGGAACGATCTCCACCGTGGAAATCCGGTACTCGACGGACGGCGGCGGTACGTATCCCAACGTGATCGAGTCGGCGGTGACGGCGTCGCTGGGCACGCGGCCCTGGACCATCCCGGACACGATCAGCGGAGCGGTCAAGGTGAAGATCGTCAGCGAGCAGGACGGCAACGTGTTTGACACCTCCGACGCGGTATTCGACATCGTCGGTTCGTTCACGCTGACCGACCCGAACGGCGGCGAGGCGTGGTTCGTCGATTCCGAACACGCCGTCACCTGGACCAAGGTGGGTTCGATCACCAGTGCCAAGCTGGAGTACTCCACGGACAGCGGGTCGACCTATCCGCATCTCATCGTTTCGGCAACGCCCGCGGCAAACCTGAGTTACGACTGGACCATTCCGGATACCATATCGACGGGCGTCTTGGTCAGGATATCCGACGCGGCGAACGCGAACGTGTTCGACCTGTCGGACGCCGTCTTCGCCATACGGTCCGCGTTCGTGCTGACCGCGCCCAACGGCTCCGAGGTCTGGGTGGTTGGAGACTCGCACGACATCACGTGGACCAATACCGGTACGGTATCCAACGTCAAGCTGGAGTACTCGACGGACGGCGGCGGCACGTATCCCAACGAGATCATCGCCACCACGCCCAACAACAACGCGTACTCCTGGACCATTCCGGACTCGATCGGCACCACGGTGCGGGTGCGCGTGAGCGACGTGGCTGACGTCGACGCGAACGATTTCTCTAACGGCAACATGGAGATCCAGGGATCCCTGACGCTGGTCGAGCCGAACGGCGGTCAGGACCTGGTGTACAACGCCTCTCAGAATATCTCCTGGACCAAGACCGGAACCATCGCAACCGTCATACTGAAGTACTCGACGGACGGCGGTTCGACGTATCCGAACACGATCGCGTCCGGCGTGAACGCCACGACGGGAACTCCCTACGATTGGACGGTGCCGGACGATCTCTCCACTCAGTGCCGGGTGAAGGTGATCAACGGTGCCGATTCCGACGTGGAAGACGAGTCCGACGCCGATTTCACCATCAAGGGTTCTCTCGTGCTCGGCGTCCCGAACGGCGGCGAGACATGGATCGTCGAAGCGGTGCAGAACATTACATGGACGAAGGGCGGAAGCATCGCCAACGTGAAGCTGGAGTACTCGACCAACAGCGGGCTGACGTACCCGAACGTGATCATCGCTTCGACCGGAGCGGCGGCACAGACCTACCCGTGGGACATTCCCGACGCCATAGGAGCCGCGGTGCGCGTGAGGATTACGGACGTGGACAACGCCACGGTTACCGACGCGTCGGCCGCCGACTTCGAGATACGGGGCAACCTGGAGCTGACGGCTCCCCTGGGCGGCGAGGAATGGCTCGTGGGCGGTTCGCAGAATATCACGTGGATCCGAACCGGAAGCATCGCCACGGTGAAACTGGAATACTCGACGGACAGCGGGCAGAACTACAACGATGTGATTGTTGCCTCCTTGAACGCGGCGCTCGAGACGTACGAGTGGACGGTGCCGGACGAGATCGGCGACAAGCTCCGCGTCAGGATCACGAACAACGCCGACGCGAACGTGACGGACGCATCGCCCGGCGATTTCATCATCAAGGGCGCCCTGGATCTGCTGTCGCCCGATGGCGGACTGACGTGGGTTGTTGATTCGGCGCACGCCATAACCTGGCAGCGGACCGGCTCCATAGCGAACGTGAAACTGGAGTATTCGACGGACGGCGGCACGTCCTATCCCAACGTCATTGTCGGTTCGACGGACGGATCGACGGGCACCTATCCGTGGACGGTGCCAGACTCCATCAGCACCACCGTCAAGGTGCGGGTATCCGATACCACCGACGCGACGGTAAAAGACGTGTCCGCCTCCAACTTCTCGATCGTGGGCTCCCTGACGCTGACCGCGCCGAACGGGACCGAGGCATGGGTGGTGAACGCTATCGAGAACGTCACGTGGACCAAGAAGGGAACGATAGACAACGTCGAACTTCGCTACTCCAAGGACGGCGGCACCACCTACGATACGCAGATCGTGGCATCGACCGACGGCAGTGCCGGCACGTACGAGTGGACCATCCCTGACGACCTGGGCAGCCAGATCCGGGTGAAGGTCATCAACGTTGCCGATGGGAACGTGTACGACGTTTCCAACGCTAACTTCAAGATTATCGGCTCGTTCACGCTGACCGCGCCCAACGGCGGCGAGGAATGGACGGTCACGAAATCCGAAAACATCACATGGACGTACGTCGGCTCGGTCGCGAACGTGAAGCTGGAGTACTCGACGGACTCCGGCGGAACGTATCCCGCGCCCAAGCTCATCATCGCGTCGACCGCCTGCGGCACGCAGTCGTACGGATGGACGATACCGGCCGACGTCAGCAAGACGGTACGAGTGAGGATATCGGACGCGACGGACCCGACGGTGAACGACGAGTCGAACGCAGATTTCACGATCATGCCCGGGCTCACCATCACGGCGCCGAACGGAGGCGAGCCGTGGATTGTCAATGGTTCCGAGAATATCACGTGGACCACGGACGGCGCATGCTCGAACGTGAAGCTGGAGTACTCGGTGAATTCGGGCACCGACTACGCGCAGATCATCGCGAGTACCCCGAACACGGAGACCTACGCGTGGTCGATACCGGATGACATTTCCGCGACGTGTAAGGTGCGGGTGACGGATGTGGACAATCCGAACGCGCGGGACGCGACGGACGGGCTGTTCAAGATCCGCGGCGATCTGACGCTGACCGCTCCCAACGGATTCGAGTCGTGGGACGTGGCCGACGAGGAGAACATCACGTGGACCCGGACGGGAAGCGTTGCCACAGTGAAACTGGAGCTTTCCAAGGATGGCGGGCTGACGTATCCTGCGCCGCTGCTGATTGCGGCGTCGGTGGACGCGTCGTTGGGGACGTACGCGTGGACGATACCGGATGCGTTGACGACGCAGGGCCGCGTCAAGGTTACGGACACGTCGGACGGCACGGTCTACGACGAGTCCGACGATAATTTCACCATAAAGGGCTCGCTGACCCTGACGGCCCCCAATGGGACGGAGAGCTGGGAAGTCGGCTCGTCGCAGGATATTACGTGGAACCGGTTCGGGTCGATCGCCAGCGTGAAGCTGGAGTACTCGGTGACCGGCGGCGCGCCGTATCCGAACGAGATAGTCGCGGCGACGGACGCGGGCATCGGGACGTACGCGTGGGCGATACCGGACGCCATCGGGACCACGGTGCGGGTGAAGGTGACCGACGTGGGGAACTCGCTGGTGTTCGACGAGTCGGACGCGGACTTCATTATCAAGGGTAAGGTGACGGTAACCGCTCCGAACGGAGCCGAGATCTGGTACGTCAACGAGCTCGAGAACATCACGTGGACGAGAGTGGGAAGCGTGGCGCTGGTGAAGCTGGAGTACTCGACGGACGGCGGCGGGACGTTCCCGAACGTGATCACCGCGACGGTGGACGCGTCGTTCGGAACGTACGAGTGGGCGGTTCCGGACGCGATAGGGGACCAGCTCCGGGTGCGGGTGACGGATACGTCGAACGCGGAGGTAACGGACGCGTCGGACGCCAACTTCCTGATCAAGGGCAAACTGCAGCTCACCGCGCCGAACGGCAGTGAGGAGTGGGTGGTCGGAGAGTCGAAGAACGTTACGTGGGTCCGGACCGGGTCCATAGCCAACGTCGAGCTCCGGTATTCGACCGACGGCGGTACGACCTTCCCGGGTGGGAACGTCATAGTCGCCTCGACGGACGCCTCGACGGGTACGTATTCCTGGACGGTGTCCGACGCGATAGGGACCAGTCTGAAGGTGCAGGTGGCGGATGCGTCGGACGACACGGTGAAGGACATATCGGACGCGCTGTTCGAGATCAAGGGGTCCCTGACGCTGACCGCGCCGAACGGCAGCGAAGCGTGGGTGGTCGGCACGACGGAGAACATCACGTGGACCAGGACCGGCTCGATCGCCAACGTGGAGCTGCGCTACTCCAAAGACGGCGGAACGAGCTTCGACACGCAGATTGTAGCGTCGACCGACTGTGTCGCCGGGACGTATGAATGGACGATACCGGACGACCTGGGCGTGCAGATCCGGGTGAAGGCGATCAACGTTGCGGACACCGACGTGTACGATGTGTCCGACGCCAACTTCAAGATCGTCGGTTCGCTGACGATCACCGCCCCGAACGGTGCCGAGGAATGGACCGCTACGACGTCCGAGAACATCTCGTGGAGCTACAGCGGCTCGATAGCGAACGTGAAGCTGGAGTACTCGACGGACAGCGGTGCGACGTATCCGGCTCCCAAGCTTATAGTTGCGTCGACTGCTTGCGGAACGGGGGCGTACGGGTGGACCATTCCGACCGACGTGAGCAAGACGGTGCGGGTGCGGATATCGGACGCGACTGACCCGAGCGTGAACGACGAGTCGGATGCCGACTTCACAATCATGCCGAAACTTACGATAACCGCTCCCGATGGCGGCGAGGTGTGGGTGGTGAACGGCTTGGGGAATATCACGTGGACGACCGACGGTGCGTGCTCCAACGTGAAGCTGGAGTACTCGACGAATTCGGGGTCCTCGTATACGCAGATAGTAGCGACGACACCGAACACGGAGACGTACGGCTGGTCGATACCGGACGACATATCCGCGACGTGCAAGGTGCGGGTGACGGATGTCGACAACCCGAACGCCCAGGATGCGACAGACGGGCTGTTCAAGATTCGCGGATCGCTGAGCGTGATCGTTCCCAACGGGTTCGAGTCTTGGGACGTGGCGGACACGGAAGACGTGACGTGGAGCCGGGTGGGGAGTATCGCCACGGTGAAGCTGGAGCTGTCGAAGGACGAAGGCCTGACGTACCCGGTGCTGATGGTGGCGTCGACGGACGCTTCGACCGGGACGTACGCGTGGACGATACCAGACGCGGTAACGACCAAGGGTCGTGTTAAGGTCACCGATACGTCGGATGGTTCGGTCTATGACGAGTCGGACGACAACTTTACGATCAAGGGTGCGTTGACGATAACCGAGCCGAACGGCGCCGAGAGCTGGGAAGTCGGGTCGTCCCAGGACATCAAATGGAATCGGTTCGGGTCGATCATGAGCGTGAAACTGGAGTACTCGACGACGGGAGGCGTTCCCTATGCGAACCTGATCGTTGCGGCGACGGACGCGGCAGCGGGAAGCTACGCATGGGCGATACCGGACTCGATAGGCACGCAGACGAAGGTGAGAATAACCGACGTGGACAACACGCTGGTGTACGACGATTCGGATGCCGTCTTCACGATCAAGGGCAGGGTGACTGTCACGGCGCCGAACGGAAGCGAGATCTGGTTTGTGAATGACCTCGAGAACATCACGTGGACGACGGTGGGAAGCGTCGCGCTGGTGAAGCTGGAGTACTCGACGGACGGCGGGGGGACGTACCCGAACGTGATCACGGCGACGCAGGACGCGTCGGCGGGCACGTACGAGTGGGCGGTTCCTGATTCGATAGGGAGTCAGGTGCGGGTGCGGGTGACGGATACCTCGAATGGCGAGGTGACGGACGCTTCGGACGCCGACTTCTTCATCAAGGGCAAGCTGAGTCTCACGTCGCCGGTGGGAGGCGAGACCTGGAAGGTCGGGGAGAGCAGGAACATCACCTGGTCGCGGACGGGATCGATCGCGAACGTGAAGTTGGAGTACTCGACGGACGGCGGCACGACGTATCCGGCGCCCAACCTTATTATTGCGTCGACGGATGCGTCAACACAGAGCTACTCCTGGTCGGTGGCTGACGCGATCGGGACGACACTGAAGGTGCGGGTCTCGGACGTGACGGACAGCGATGTCAAGGCGGTGTCGGCCGCGAACTTCGAGGTGAAGGGCTCCATTACGCTGACCGCGCCGAACGGTGGAGAGGCGTGGGTGGTCGGTTCCAACGAGAATATCACGTGGGACAAGACGGGGACTATCGGGAATGTGAAGCTCGAATACTCCAAGAACGGCGGGACGACCTACGACAACGAGATAGTCGCATCTACGGCCGGGGACACGGGTACGTACCAATGGACGATTCCGGATGACCTGGGCGTGCAGATCAGGGTGAAGGTGACGCAGCTTTCGGATACGAGCGTGTACGACGTATCGAATTCGAACTTCAAGATAGTCGGTTCGTTCGTGCTGACCGCTCCCAACGGCGGCGAGGAGT
>CAYMFW010000019.1:0-1081 GCA_964389785.1 uncultured Planctomycetota bacterium | reverse complement strand
GTTCAAGATACGCGGCGATCTGACGCTGACCGATCCCAACGGGTTCGAGTCGTGGAACGCGGCGGACGTGGAGAACGTGACGTGGGTCAGGACCGGAAGCATCGCGACGGTGAAGCTGGAGTTCTCCAAGGACGGCGGCCTGACATACCCGATACTGATAGTCGCTTCGACGGATGCCTCGCTGGAAACCTACGCATGGACGCTTCCCAGCCAACTGACGACGGAAGGCCGGGTGAAGGTGACGGATACGTCCGACGCTTCCGTGTTCGACGAATCGGACGACGACTTCACGATCAAGGGCTCCGTGCGGATTCTCACCCCCAACGGCGGCGAGCAGTGGGAGGTGGGAACCTCGGAGAATATCACCTGGAGCATATTCGGACAGATTATGAGCGTGAAGCTCGAGTACTCGACGACCGGCGGCGCCCCGTATCCTAATACCATCGTGGCTGCGACGGACGCGCCGGTGGGAACGTACGCGTGGGCGATACCGGACGCGATAGGCACGCAGCTTCGCGTGAAGGCGACGGACGTGGGCAACGCGCTCGTGTTCGACGAGTCGGACGCGGTATTCACGATCAGGGGCCGTCTCCATCTCGACGCTCCGAACGGCAGCGAGGTATGGACCGTCGGTAGCTCCCAGAACATACTCTGGACCAGGACCGGAAGTATCCTGACGGTGAAGCTCGAATACTCGACGGACGGCGGCACGACGTACCCGAACGTGATCGCCCCGTCGGTCGGCGCCGCGGCGGAGACGTACGCGTGGACGGTTCCCGACGCCATCGGCAGCCAGCTGCGGGTCAGGGTGACGGACATCTCCAACGCCATCGTGACCGACGATTCGGATGGCGACTTCACCGTCCGCGGCGTGCTGGAACTCACCCAGCCCAACGGCGGCGAGACATGGGTGGTCGGGACGAACAACAACATCCTGTGGAACAGAACCGGAAGCATCCCCACGGTGAAGCTGGAGTACTCGACAAACAGCGGCTCCACGTACCCGGGCACCATCATCGCATCCACCGACGCGTCCACGGGTACCTACACGTGGACGGTGCCGGACGCCATAGGGACGAAG
>CAYMFW010000018.1:0-37991 GCA_964389785.1 uncultured Planctomycetota bacterium | reverse complement strand
GCCCGGGTCGATCGACGTTCCGCCCAGACCGGACACCGCGACAAAGCGGTTCGCGTCGCCGGTACGGGCCTTCGAGCGAAGATGGCTCCAGCCGCTGAAATCCTTCTGCCAGATCATCGCGCCGTCCCTCACGTCCAGCCCGCGCAGGTGCAGCATGCCCTTCCACGAGTTCGACGCCACCTCCACGTCGATTCCGGTCGAGAACCGGGGCCACCATTCGGTGAGCCGTTCCTGCAGGCACGAGCGATGCCAGAGTACGCTTCCGTCCTTCGGGGAAAGCCCGACGATCAGCCCGTGGCTTCCTCCGGTCATCGTCAGCACCGTCGCGTCCTCCTGCACGGCGCCGCCCTGGCGGTCCGGCGGATTCTTGTCGGGCGGCCTGAGCTTTCCGAGATTCACCCGCCACAGCCGTTTGCCCGTCTCCAGGTCGATGTACTCGATGAAGTCGGTCTTGTTGCCCGCGAGGACGAGGCGTTCCCCGTTGGGAGTGGTCAACGGGTCCATCACCCACATCTGTTCCGGATTGGCGATGTTCATGACCTGTTTTCCCGTTTTCGCGTCGACAATTGTTACGCTCTTGTCTTTGTGCGCTATGATCGCTCTGCTGCTGTCGAGAAAGCGTATCTTGTACGGCGACTCGGGCACGGCGTACTCCCACAGGAGACCGGCGTGTTCCTTCAGGTAGCGCCTCCCTTCGGTCTGGGCCGGGGACGGCAGGTGCGGGAGATACTCCACGATAAACGCCGAAGCCGACGCGGTGTCGTCATGCAGCAGGAACTGCAGAAGGGCCGGCAGCGCCCGCCCCGGCCCCCTTCCCGCCGCCTTCAGCTCGACGAGCGTCTTCTTCACCCCGTCCTCCAGCTTCAGCCGCGCCTGGCAGAGGAGCTTCATTTCGAGGAACTCGTCGGCGGTCGCCCGCGCGGCGCCGTCCAGAATCAATCCCTGATTCCAGGATGCGAATACACGGCCGCGCACGGCCGTCATGAAGGCGTACATGGATGACGATCTGAAATTCCTGGTCTTTTCATAGGGCAAGGCAAAGTCGTGGAGGATCGAGCCCTGCTCGTCCACGCAGACGTATCCCCACAGCATGTGCAGGTAGATTCGCCCGCCCTCACACGCGATGCCCACGGGCGTCTCCAGGTCGAGCGCCTTCTCGGTAAGCGGGTATCCGGTAGGCGCCTCCAGCCTGAGAAATTCAGTCGCGGTGACTATGGTCACTACGTCGTCATTGACGGCGATAGGCGGCAGGATCCCTTTGCTCTTCAGAGAGCGGAACCACAGCCGGTCCCCGGTCGCTGCGTCGTACGCCGACACCCCTCCGGGGATTGCGCAGAAGAACCTGCCGCCCGCGCCGATGAGGGAATCGGGTGCGACCTCTCTTTTCCACAGAAGAGCTCCCGTCTCCTCCGAGAACGCGGCTAGAGACTTCTCGCCCGCCGCGGCGAAAACGCCGCCGCAGTAGGCGACATGCGCCGCAAGCTCGCCCGGATCCTTGTTCTCCCAGAGCTTCCTGCCGTCCTTCCGAGAGAAACAGAGGGCACCTTTCCCGGACCCGACCATCACGGAGTTCCTGCCGGCCGCGTACCGGTAGAACCATACTCCGGAGTCGATGATGTGTCGCACCTGAAGGGAGTCGCGATCCAGAATGAACAGCACCCCGAATTCCGGCTGTCTGCCCGCGCCCCGGAGCCGCTTCGAGCAGTGGAACACCAGACAGTCCTCCAACGCCGTCAGGCAGCGGACGCGCAGCTCGTATCCCCCCTCGGCGGTGTCTCCGATAGCCAGGTCCGCCAAATCGACTTTCCGCAGGATCTCGCCGGTGCTCATATCCATCTTCGCAATATCGCTCCGGCGATGCAACCTGGCCATCTGGGGATACCGATAGCACGTCGATTCCGCCGGCCCTTCAGCAACGGCGACAAGCTGGCCCCGTTGACCGATCTCCTTTACGACGCGGCGGGGAGCGTTCTCGAGGGACGTCTTCTCTATAAGCTCCAGCGCCTGCTCGAACTTCTCCTCGCTGATAAGCGTCCTGGCTTTCATGAGGACGTCGTACAGCTCTTCCCCGCCCGCGTTCGCGGCAGTAGCGGTCAGAACGAGCAGAACGAGTAGCGGCCGAGCGATTCTCCGCGTCATTTCCATGTCCCCGTCTCCGTGTCGAAGGTGCATTCGATGTTCTTGCCGTCCACGACGACGGCGAACACCAGGTTGCCGTCATCATCGGGCCGTATGGACGTCACCGGCACGCCGATGTGCTCGCGCTTCACCGCGTACTCCACCCATGCGCCGGCCTTGCGCTCGTACCGGAACGCCCCCTTGTCCGTCGCGGCCCAGACGGAATCCTCCATGAAGTGGAGGCCGTTCACCTTGATGCTGTCATACTCCCTGGCTCTCATGAAGCCGAGAAAATTCCGGAGGGCGTCCTTTTCCGCTCTCGCCACGAACTTCCTCTCGTATACGATCCACTCCACTCCCTCCCGTCCCGTGTCCGCGACCCGCCTGACCACCTTGTCGATGTTCATCGCGCCGATGCCGCCCGGGAGGCCGCCGGTGGGGGAGAAGGTCATGCTGGCGAGCGCCAGCCGGGCCGACCAGCGCACTCCCTCGTCCGGGTCCTCGAGCTTTTCCCGGAGAAGCGGGATCGTCTTGATGTCGCCGATGCGCCAGAGCGCCCGGGCCGCCCGGTCGCGCACGTACGGGTCCCGGTCCTTCTCGAGCGCCTCGCACAGCGCGTCCACGGCGCTTTCCGCCTCGAGGAGGCCCAGGCCGTCGGCCGCCTGCGCCCGGATCCATGGCTCGTCGTCCTTCAGTGTTTCGATCAGCGGCTTTGTCGCGTCGGGGTCCTTCATCATGCGCAGGCCCCAGGCCGCCTGGGAGCGCACCGCGCCGTCCTTCTCACCGAGCAGTTTCACCAGCGCCGGCGTCATCGTCCTCACCCCCGCGTCGCCCGCCGCCGCCGCGACCCGCGCGCGGAACGCGCCGTCCTTCTCCTCCAGGAGCTTCGCAAATGCGTCGGTCGACGCAGAGTGTCCCATTCTGCCCAGCGTGTAGGCGCCGAGAAGGCGGACGTCCCGATCGTCCTTCTTCAAGAATTCCAGCAGGCGGGGAATCGCCTCCGCTTTCCTCTCCAGGGCAAGCCCCAGGGCGGCGTTGGTCATCGCGTGGCGGTCTTTCCCGTCGGGGGCCTTGTCGTCGAGGAGCTCTATCAGCTTTCCGGCAGCGGCGGGGTCGATTTTCAGAAGGGCGACCGCGGCGTCCTTTCCGGGATAGCCGGCGACGCTCAGCCGGAACCCGTACCGCTCGAAATGGACCGAATCCCCGATCATCGCCCGGAGGAACGGCGCGGCCGGCCCGGCCGCCTCACCCATGTCCCCGAGTTTCTTCGCCGCCTCCGCGCGCCGGTGGGGTTTCCACGAATACAGGTCCTCGACGAGGACCTTCACCCGCTCCGGCGCGTCGGCGGGGATGCCTGTTCTGGGGATGGTGGGCTTCCGGTAGCAGAGGTAGGCGAGATAGATGGCCAGCTCCTTGTCCTCTCCGGTCGCCCGCCGGGACAGATCGTAGTATTCTCCTCCCGCCTTGGCGTACTGACGGCTCAGTTCCTTGTTTACCTTTCGTTCGGCGACCGTCTTGAAGTCGGTCTGGTTGTACGTGCTCATCGGAATCGCGAAGCCGAGTCCCTCGGCCTGATCGATCTTGAACGTCACGACGCCGATGAGCATGCCGTTCTTGTCGACGAGTGCACCGCCCGAGTTGCCGGGATTGATCTGGGCAGACACCTGTATGTATGTCTTGTCCTCGAGCGTTCTCTCCGCGGAGCTTATGATGCCGGTGGTGATGGAGTTCTGCAGCGCCTTGCCGCCCGCGCCGCTGGGATTGCCGATGACGAAACAGTTCTCGCCGGTGTTCAGTGCGCGGGAAGATTTCTGAATCGGAAAGAGACGGACCACCTTCGGATCCACCTTGATGAGGGCCATGTCGTACGTCGGATGGATGCCCACGATCTTTTCGACCTTCAGCTTCTCCTTCACCCTCTTTCCGCCCTTGGAGACTTCGGCGAGCACCTCCATGGGCAGGGGGGTGTTTACCACGTGGAAGTTGGTGATGATCAGTCCGCTGGCGTCCAGCACAACGCCGGATCCGAACCCTTCCGCGTCGCGGATCAGTACCACGCTCGGGGCGACCTTCTTGAAGACGAGTTCCGCATCCATCGCGCGCGCGGGCAGCGCGAAGAACGGAATGAATCCGAATACCACAAAGACGACGAGACGATTTCTAGAAGCCGTTGACATGACTATTCCCTCCCACAAACGAGTTGCGCCATTTCTACCGAAAGAACGTCGGGGTGTCAAGCAACGCGCCGTCATTCCGCGCCGATTTATCCGGCGTGTTCGCCGGAATGTGACTCACATCCCGCAGGGTTTTCCCGAACGCTACGCCTGCTGCCTGATGGTGTTGAGGATGTCGACGCGCCAGCGGTTGTAGACGACGCCGCAGGACGCCCAGCACCCGGCGGACAGCGCCATCACCGCGGCGGTGCCCACGGTCCAGCCCAGTGCGGGTCCGGCGGCGAACGCGGCCACCCCGGCGCCGACGATGACGGAAACCCAGCCCAGCATGGCGACGGCGTTGAACAGACCGCGGCAGGTTATCCGGTTGGAGTCGAACAGCTGAGAGCGCAGTTTCATCCCGACGACGAACGGGCGGGTGACGAGGAGGAAGAAGGTGAGGGACAGTCCGATGTGGACCCCGGCGACGGTGTCCAGCTCGAACGCGTGAGCCCCGGCGGCGCATCCGAGCGTCAGAACGGGCGCCCACATCAGGATGCGCACGATATTCTCCTTCATGATCACCCGGGACAGCTCCCAGTAGCCGATGGGATACATTATATACAGCGGTCCCTGCACCGTGCCCCACTGGATGAGCTGCAGGCCTTCCCAGGTGCCGCCGAGCACCGGCATCCCGAACAGCGTGCCCGCCGCGAGCATGGCGACGACGAGCCAGTCGGGGGGCGAGCCGGCGAGCATGACGGCGGTGATCACCAGCACGAGAACGGTGCCGGTCCGCCAGCGCCCCCAGGAGAAGGGCTGCTGCGCGGAGATGAAGTCGAGCACCGTCTTTTCCCGGGGCGTCATCAGTGCTCTCACGGCCCTGTCCGGGAGGCCGGTGAGCCACGGGGCGGGGCCGAGCAGATCGTTCCGCTCCACCCGCTGTATGTCCGCGAGCTCCGGGGAGACCTGCGCGAGCTGGTCGCGCGCCTGCTCCGCGGTGACGCCCATGGAGAATGCGAGCTCGCCCAGCGTGAACGATTTCCGCATCGTCCGCCGCGCCCATACGATGAAGTGGACGGCGGCCAGCGCGGGCAGCGCCCACAGCAAGTCCTGCGTGTGCCCCTGGATGACCGCCTGCCGGAACGCGAAGTTCACCCAGCCGGCGGGGACGACGAACGACAGCTCCCACGCGCCGGTGATGGGCTTCTTGCTGGCGGCGGCAAGAACCGTCATGCACGCGGCGAGCAGGAAGGTGAGAAGCATCACCGTCTTGCGCGTGCCGGGACCCGTCCACATCGCCAGGGCCAGGGCGACCGCCATCGCGACCATGCCGTGGACGACGGCGAGGCACGCGGTGAAGATCAGCTGCTGCGGGCCGACCTGGCTCGAGACGGCGCCGAAGCCGAGGACGGTGAGGGCGACCGGAACGGCGAACGCGCTCCATCTTATGAGGATGCGGAACTGCAGGTCGAAGAACTGCTCGTCGGGGACCGGCAGGTGGGAACACACGTACACGTCGAACGAGGTGTACAGCCCGTTGGCGAGCGCCGAGCCGCCGCCGACGGCCAGCGACGTCAGCAGGAACGTCAGCGCGATCAGCACGCCGTCCGACCAGCCGACGGACCCGAGGATGGCGAGGAGGATGCTGCAGCTTATCGCGACCACCACCAGGGCGCCGGCCACCGCGCTCTGCAGCTTCCTCTTGCCGCGGCGGTACTCGCGCCAGAGGGTCTTCGAGGTGCGGAGCCTCTTTCGGGCGCGCTTCCATATCCGCCGCTCGAGTGCCCGGGCTCTCAGCCTCATTCCGGCATTTCCTTGAGACCGGCGAAGAGCTGGTCCAGCGGATCGTCGCCGCCGCCCACGCGGTCCTTCAGCTCCTCGATGGTGCAGAACGCTTCGATCCTTCCCTTGTGGATGATGCACACCCGGTCGCAGAGACTCTCGGCGGCGTCGAGTATCTGGGTGGAGTAGATTACGGTCGAACCGGTCCCGGCGGCTTCCCTGGCGTAGCGCTTGAACATCATGATGCCGTTGGGGTCCATGCCGGAGGCGAAGGGCTCGTCCACCAGCCAGAGGTCCGGGTTCAGCGCGACGAGGGCGGTGAGGATGGTCTTGTAGAGCTGGCCGCGGGAGAGGGTGGCCATCGGGACCCTTATGAACTGGAGGATCTCGAGGTCGGCCAGCACCTCGGTGACGCGGTCTTCGATGCCTTCCCGTTCCCGGCCGTGCATCTTCAGCGCCATGCCGATGTGCTGGAGGGGCGTCATGGTGGGATAGGCGGCGGGATAGTCGGGGAGGAACATGAACCGGCGCCTCATGTCCATGCGGCCGCGGTTGAATTTCTCGCCGTCGTACTGGATGGTGCCGTAGTCGGGGACGATGATGCCGGCGAGCGACCGCAGAAGCGTGGTCTTGCCCGCGCCGTTCGGGCCGAGCAGCGCGACGATCTGACCCGGCTCGATGTCGAGGGTGACGTTCTCCAGCGCCCGGACCCTGCCGTATTTCTTATAGACCGCCTGCAGCGCAATATGCATGAGGGATTATACCGCCCAGGGACGGAGTTGAGTAATGAAGTTGGCGGGGAACAGCGGGGACATGATTCCTTCGTGTCCCCGTAACCAATTACGTTACAGGACGATCCTCGCGTTGCAGCCGTTGGGGCACTTCCACGGCTCGGTCGGATTCGCTCCGAGGAGACGATTGGCGCCGATCCACACCGTTCTGCACGACAGGCACCTGAACTCGCCCCTCCTCTCGTTCGCGACCTGAACCGCCACCTTCTGCAGATCTTCTTCCGTGAAGGGGCCCTCCGTCGGCTTCGCGGGCTCCGTGAATTTCGGCTGTCCGGGCGCCGCTTCCGGCTCGTCGCGCTCGTCCGCCGGGCTCAGGACGGTGAGAATGCTGTTGAGGTGGGTCTCCATTTCCTCTTTCATCTTGGCGAGGGCCCTCTCGATCGTCTGAAGGTTCTCGGAGATGGTCCTGGCCTTGCCGGACAGATCGGAAAGACGTTTCACGGACTCGATGACGGGATCGATCTCCTTCCGTATCAGCTCCGCGTTCAGTCTCGCCTGTTTCTCGGCTTCCTCCTTCTTCTCCTCTTTCTCCTCTTTCTCCTCGACCTCGTCTACCTCGTCGATTTCTTCTACCGGCTCCTCTATTACTGCCAGGGGGATGGCGAGTATCTCGCCGCAGCCCGGACACTTGCCTTTCTTGCCCGCTTTCCCGTCGTCTACCTTGATGCGCTTATCGCACTTCGGACAGTTGAATATCATGTCAGCCCTCCCGGAGTCAGTTTTCCCATTGTACCATACCTGTCGCGATCGGTTCACCCCGTTCGAACCGGGGACGGGGGTGAAGTCGGTAAGTCAAAGTCGCACAATGGGATTGGGTGCCGCATTCCGCGTTTCCGATTCCGGCGCCACTGGCTTTGTCGCGGGGTATGCTGTAGGCTGTGAGTAACAGCCAAACGAGCGAAGGAGGAGAAGTGATTCGTTTCAGGTGCGCCAAGTGCCGGACCAATCTGACCGTCGCGGACGACAAGGCGGGCGTGGAGGCGAAGTGCCCGCGCTGTCGGGCGCCTCTCGTGATACCCGATCCTCAGAATCCGTCACGCGCGCCGACGGCCCCGCAGCCCTTCGGGCAGCCGCGGCTCCAGCCTCAGCCCGGCGGCCGGATCGCGTCGCACCTGGCCGCGGGCGGCGCGCTGTGCCCGAGCTGCATGCTGCCGCTCGGCGACGACGCGAAGGTGTGCGTGAGGTGCGGCATCTACCCGGACACCGGACGTCCGATCCTCACCCGCCGCGCCGTGCCCGCGGATTTCGAGGCCAAGGCGGAGCGGATCATCGGCGCGGTCAGCTTCGCCGTCCCGTTCGGCCTGTATCCCATCTATTCCGAGGCGAAGGGCTGGTGCAAGCCGTACGTCACGTGGGGTATCCTGGCGCTGACCATACTCGCCAGCATCGCCTTCTGGATCGCCGCCGGCCTTCCGCCGGGGACGGACGCGGACGCCGCCCATCTGATGCTGTGGAGCGGCAGCGAGGCGGAGGGCGACGGCGGGGAAGAGCTGTCGGATGAAGAGATGCGCGCGGAGCTGATGAAGATGATCGAGGAGAAGGTGCCCCCGGAGGCGACGCCGGGCCAGAAGGCGCTCCTGCTGGAGATGGCCTTGGCGGCGGTCGAGAGGATGACGGCGTGCACGTTTCAGTGGTATCAGCTGTTCACGCACGCGTTCCTGCACGGCGGGATATTCCACCTGATCGGCAACATGCTGTTCCTGCTGGTGCTCGGGTCGCGGACGAACTCGGCGGTGGGCAACGCGGCGACCGCGGTGCTGTATCTGCTGCTCGCCGCGGCCGCGGGCCTGGCGCACATGATGCTGGGAGGCGACCCCGGCGTGCCGATGCTCGGGGCATCGGGCGCCATCATGGGACTGGCCGGGATGTACGTGGTGCTGTTCCCTCTGCAGCACGTGTTCATGGTCATCTGGCTGCGCCTCGGCCTGATCGCCGGCTTCCGGATGCTGATGAAGATGTTCGCCACGCGCGGCGTGTACGTGGTGATGTTCTACATCGCCTTCGACGTATTGTATACGGTGCTCGAGCTGGAAAGCGGCACCGCGCATTGGGCGCATCTCGGAGGGTTCTTCGCGGGCGTCGTCCTGGCGATTCTCCTGCTGGTCACGCGCATGGTGCACACCGGCAACGACGTGCTGTCGCTGGCGCTGGGGAAGTCCGCCTGGCCGCTGATAGGCGCCCCGGCGAGCCATCAGTGATTGAAAGAGCGTGCGGCATCCGCCATGCATGGATGCCGCTGATGGTGGCCGCTGCAGGCGGATCGGCGCAGGGCGTTAATCTTCGCCAAGCATCTCTTCGATCCGCCCGTCGAGCGAATCCGCGTGTGAGCCGCGCCAGTATACCCCGTCGCAGCCGGTGCATCTGAAGAACGTATCGTAGTGCGCGCGGGTGAGCGGCTCCAGACGGTCGAGGATCTCATCCTTGGCGACCGGCTCGAGCGGCGCGTTGCAGGACAGGCACCGGGTAAAGGGCCGTAGGGCGCCGCGCAGGTCGAAGCGCTCCAGTACCTCGCGGGCCTGTTTCACCGGGTGCTCGCTCCGCACCCAGTGGGCGTGGGTGACGCCGGAGCGCTTCAGCAGGTTGCGGTCCCGGGTGAGGATGATGCGCTTCTCCTTCGTCGAGACGGCGGCGAGCCGGGGGTCGGTGTAGTCGTTGCGGTAGAGGGCGTCGAAGCCGAGGAGGCGCAGGTTGCGCGCGAGCTTTCCGAGGTGCACGTCCAGCACGAAGCGGGTGTCGCGAAGCGGCTCCGGGCGCAGCCGCACCAGCGGCGTGACGTCCAGCGACTCGAACACCGGGTACACGCTGACGCGGTCGCCGTTTCTCACCCGCGCGCGGAAGTCCGCCGATTCGCCGTTTATCAGAATGATGTCTATCTCGGCGTGCGGCACCCCGAGCGATTCTATCAGGTCCTTCACCGACGGGCTTCCCTGGAACTCGTGGGCGAACGCCCGCTTCTTCCGCTCGTCGGGAAGGAAGTCGTTCAGCTCCTCGTAGAATCGTATCTCCAGCCGGTTCATAGGAAAACAGGGACAGCTACCATTTCCCGCGAACTACCGGGACGCGAAGGAATCGTGTCGGCGCAAATAAAGTAACCTGTCACTCTAATTGGTTACTCTAATTGCTTGAGTTCGGAGGCGGCCTGGGCTCTGATGGTGGGGTCCGGGTCCTTCAGCATGTCGCGCAGAAGCGGCTTGCCGCCTTCCTTCATCAGTCTGGGTATCGCGCGGACGACGAGCGCTCGAACATCCGATGATGGATCTGTGACCGCTCGGCGCAGGTACTCCCGCGCCGGATCCTTGTGGGCGAACATCTGTTTCACGAACACGCGTGCGATCCGCTGCCGCACCGCCTCGTCCTGCTTCTCCGCCAGCTTGATCAGCGCCTCCAGCGCCGACCGTTCCGCGGCCCGGTTCGCCCCGTCGTCGGCGATGTCGGCCAGGGACCACGCCGCTCCCCATTCCTCGAGTACCGGCACCGCTCGCGCGTCGCCCGTCTTCCCCAGCGCGCGGATGATCTCGTCGCGCGTTGACTTGTTCGTCTCTTTCTCGAGCTGTTCGATGAGCGTGGGCACCGCGGATTTCGATTCGTGTCCGTACAGCGCCAGCCGGCTCGCGGCGACCTGCCGTTCGGTCGGGTCGCCGCTTTTCAGCCGCGTCGTTTCGGTGCGCACGTAGCCGGCGCCGCCCATGCAGGAGGCGAGTGAGAGCGCGGCGGCTGCTGTGAGGAGCGTGTATCTCATGCGGGTATTATACGGGATGGAAACGACGACGTGTAGGGGGAGTCTGCCTCTATCAGGAACGGCGCCGATCGAGACAAATAGAGTAACCTGTCACTCTATTTGCGTCACTCCAATTGAGGCCGAAGCGGGCGAGCTTGCCGAGGCCGAGG
The DNA here is from genome assembly GCA_964389785.1 of uncultured Planctomycetota bacterium. Taxonomy (GTDB): domain Bacteria; phylum Planctomycetota; class CAYMFW01; order CAYMFW01; family CAYMFW01; genus CAYMFW01. The sequence goes on along the minus strand of CAYMFW010000018.1, from coordinate 27,256 downwards.
GGGTGATACGGTATGGTGTCCACCCCCCGCAGGCGGGGGAGGGACCGCGCGAGCCGGGCGGCGTTCCGGTGATGGGTGGGGCGGTCGTTCCGCCCGGGGACGATGGGCAGGCGCAGGCGCACCGCGGCGCCCAGGTCGTGGAGCAGGCGCAGGTTCTCGAGTACCCGCTCGAGGGGCACCCCGGTGAACTCCCGGTGCAGGACCGGGTCGGTCTCCTTGACGTCGAAGAGGAAGAGGTCCGCGGCCGCGGCGAAGCGGCGCATCACCTTCTCCGGGGCGAACCCGCAGGTCTCCACCGCGCAGTGGATGCCGTTTTCCCGCGCGGCGGCGCAGAGCGCCAGGGAGAATTCCGGCTGGAACGCGGGCTCCCCGCCCGAGAGGGTGAGGCCGCCGCCGGAGGATTCGTAGAACGCTTTGTCGCGGAGGACCGCGGACATCACGTCGTCCACGGACCGGTCGCGGCCGACCAGCTCGAGCGCGCCGGCCGGACAGGCGGCGGCGCACGTTCCGCAGGCGGCGCAGGCCGCGCGGTCGAGGACGTGGCCGCCGGATTCGACGCGGTGCGCTCCGCGGGGGCACGCGCGCGCGCACTCGCCGCAGCCGATGCAGGCGCTTTCCACGAACGACAGCGCCGGCGCGGAGGAGATACCCTCCGGGTTGTGGCACCAGACGCAGCGCATCGGGCATCCCTTGAGGAACACGGTGGTGCGGATGCCGGGCCCGTCGTGGACGCAGAACCGCTGTATGTCGAACACCCGGCCGGTCATCGCCGCGCCTCCTGCTGGGTCCGGCGGATCACCAGGTCCTGCCAGTCCCTGTCGAGGGTGGCGAAGCGGGCGGACCAGCCGGAGACCCGCACGGACAGATTGGGGTATCTCTCGGGGTGCTCCTGCGCGTCGCGGAGCAGCGCGGTGTCCACCACGTCGATCTGCATGAAGATGCCGCCGAGCTGGACGAACGCCCTCATCAGGCCCTCCAGCGCGTTCAGTCCCTCCTCGCCCGCCACGCTGGACGGCAGTATCTTCAGCTCCAGCGCGGTGCCGCCCGGGAGCCGGCCGAAGTCCACCGAGCAGTGGGACCGGATGACGGCGGTGGGGCCGTACCGATCCGTCCCGGGCGTCGGCGAGAAGTTGCAGGCGAGCACGTCCCCCTTGTGATGGCCGGAGGCGGCGGCGGCGCGTTTGTCGCGGAACAGGCTCATCTCCCGGCCGAACGTGCTGATGCCGGCGGGCCGGAGCACGCCGTCGCGGATGCGGACACGGCCGACGAGTTCCGTGAAGGTATCGAACACCCGGCTTACCATGGCGTCCGCCTCGGGCGAGTCGTTGCCGAAGAACTCGAACGAGCAGGCGATGCGGCGGCGGAGTGTTTCGTGTCCCTGCCAGTCGGCGCGGAGTATGTCCGCGAATTCGGCCGGGCCGAAGCGGCGCTCCCGGTAGACGAGCTGACGTATCACCAGCAGGCTGTTCGCCGCGTCCTGCAGGCCGGAGGCGTGGGGGGAGTGCACGGTGTAGACCGGGCCGAGATGGTGGTAGCCGCGCGCCTTCTCGATACAGCCGTCCACCAGCAGGGCGGCGAGCGGTGCGGGGTCGCCGCCGGAGCGGTAGCCGTTGATGCAGGCGTTCACGGCGCCGGCCAGCCGCCGCTCGAACGCGCGGTAGAGATCGTCGAATTCGGGGAAGTCGGGACGGGACGGGTCCGGGCCGAGCCCCAGGGTCTGCTGGAGCACCTGCAGGATGTCGACGGGGGAGTAGATGAACTTGGTTCTTCCCGGCACAAGAATCTCCCAGCAGCCGTCGTTGGCGAAGTTCCGCGCGTCTTCCGGCGGGTATCCGAACGCGATCAGGTTGGAGATGACCCGTTCCTCGTTGTAGACTGCCACGATTCCCCCGCCGAGCCGCTGGACCTCGGCCACCCGGCGCAGGAGCTTCTCCGGCGTCCGGCGGTTCAGGCGCACCGCGATGGGGAAGTCGCTTATGTGCAATTCTTCCACCACGTCGAGCACCAGGTACGTCACCTCGTTCGTCACGTCCTCGCCGCGCTCGTCGACGCCTGCAAGGACGATGTTCTGGTAGAACTGGGCGTCGCCGGACCCCCGGGGGAACACCTGCAGGGGAGACGGTGGGTCCTGCATGTACAGGTCGTCGCCGCGTATCCACTCGCAGCCCTTGATCCAGAAGTGGGCGACGAGGTCGCGCGCATCGTCCGGGGTGAGACGGCCATCGCGCAGGTCGCGCCGGAGGTACGGCCCGAGCATCTTGTCGAAGCGTCCGATGCCGCTCCAGTTGCCGCACAGCCGCTGGAACGCGTACGTGAACCAGAGGGACTGGAGGGCCTCGCGGAAATTCGAGGGAGGGTTTTCCGGCACGTTCGCGAGCGCGGCGCGCACCTTCTCGTAACCTGCGCGCTCCGGGCCCGCGCAGCCCGCGATGCGCTCGTCGAGGAGCCGGAGGTGGCGGCGGTGCCATTCCCCGGCCGCGTCCAGGCAGACGAGCATCGCCTCGAGCAGATCGCGGCCGTCGTCGTCGACCGGCCGGGCAAGGCGCGCGCGTATCTCGCGGCGGATGCCGGTCCAGCCGACGCGCAGCGCCTTCTGGAACCCGAGCGTGGTGTGGCTTATCGAGGAGAACGGGATGAGCGGCACCCGGTGCTCGCGGGCCTCGGCGAGCGTCGCCGATCCGACGATGCGTTCCCCGGAAAGGACGCGAAGCGGGGCGTGTTGGGCGATGAGGCGGACCGCTTCCGCGTAGATACGGTTCCGGGTCGGCATCGACAGCATGAAATCCGGGTCCATCGAGAACGCGGCCCTTTCCATGGAGCGGCCGTGCTCGCCGGCCAGCGCGCGCGCGGCGAGGCGGCGGGTGGCGTTCGGCAGGCGCCGGACGGTGCGGGCGGCGGTCGACACGTTCATATCGGCTTGCCTGAGAATCCTGTCATCATGAACGAATATCGTACGGGTCGTTGATATACTACCCTGAGGGGCGATATTGACAATATCCCGGAATGCTGAAATAATATCCAGGAATCCTTGCTGGAAGCGGAAAGGGGGCCGTCGCTGTGGGTGAAAGCCTTCTGAAGAGAATACCGGAACGCGCACTGACGATCGATTTCGTGGCCGCCGGACGGGGCGAATTCAGGAACGGGTGGGTCCATCGCAAGGTGGAACCGTGCACGATAGTGGCGCGGGTGCTCCAGGGACGCTACGAGGTGGAGGCGATGGGCGGCACGGGCGTTGCCCGGAAGGGGGAGGCGTTTCTCTCCTCCTCCGGCGTGCCGCTGGCGATAACTCATCACGGCGACCCTCGCCGGGGGAACCTGATGCGGTCGCACTGGCTGCACGCCCGGTACCTTCTATATGAAACGATCGATTTCGTGTCGCTGCTTCGCCTGCCCCGGGTGCTCGACGCGCGGCGAGCGGCGCCGTTCGGCGAGATGATAGACGAGCTTCTGGAGATGAAGGACCGGGAGCCGACGCTTGGAAGCGCCGCCCGGAAGAACGAGCTGGGCTTCCGCGCGCTGACGCTTCTCTGCGAGGCGGCGCCCCCGGACGACTCGGCGGCGGCCCGGCTGGCCGGCGCGGAGCGGCTGGCGGCCGTGATGCGGTTCGTCCGGGAGAATCTCGCCGGGCCGATTACCATCGAGCGCCTCGCGCGAGCGGCGCACCTGTCACGGTCGCGCCTCCACGTCCTCTTCCGGCAGCATCTGGCGACCACGCCGCTTAAATACGTGAAGACGGTGCGGATCGCCGAGGCCGGCCGGCGCCTGCTGGTGTCCGACGCGCCGATGTACGCCATCGCTGAGGAGACCGGCTTTGCCAACCAGTATCACTTCAGCCGGGAGTTCAGGTCGGCGACGGGGATGTCGCCGCGGGAGTACCGCAGGGCGCATGCTTGATCCCTGGTCGGCATCGACGGAACTCGGCTCCAATATCTTGTAGGGATATTCCTACAAAAACCATATAGAAAATCCTACAAGGCGGTTCATTGACGTGTACGGGCGACGGCTGTATTTTCGTCTCCTTCAGCCGAACAGTTTTTCAGCTGGGGATGAGAGAGCTGACAATCGTTGCGTCACGCACGTGATCGGAGTACGAGGCGACCACGCCGCGCATTTCCGTGAAGTCATCGGGCCGACGAACAGTCCAGATCGATCGTGAAGTGGAGTTGACAGGAAGGAGGAATCCACAGATGAGAGAAGATCAGAGAGCGGGAAACCGGCGGACGCGGGGAAGGATACTTACGGCGGTGCTGGTGCTGTGCGCGGCGTGGGCCGCGGCGGCGAGCGCCGACGGGTGGGTGAGCCCGACGGGGTTCGAGGACCCCGAAGGGAAATGGAGGAACGAGTCTCGCGGTTACGACGAGAACACCGGCACGTTCACGGACGATTATTCACTCCGGCTCGGCTGGGCGGCGTACATAGTGCTGACGATGAACCAGCCGGTGCGCAGCAGCAGGCTGCGCGTGAATGCGGACTGGTGGCTCGGCGCGGCGGACTGCGTGGACATCGACGTGTACAAGGACGGCGCGTGGGTCGACGTGCACGAGGGGTCAATCCTCAACTGCGCGTGGGACGAGAAGACGTTCCCCTCCGGGATGGTCGAGAAGGTCCGTTTCCGCTATCGCTACACGAACAGCAGATACATCTACTGGCTGTACGAGCTCGACCTGTACGAGGAGCCCGCGCAGGTGAACGCGCCGACGTGCGAGACCTTGGTGTCGTCTTCGGTGGAACAGACCTCGGCGATTCTGCACGGAGAGGTGACCGACGACGGGGGCGAGCCCTGCGAGTGCCGCATCGTCTACGGGCCGACACAGGAATACGGCACCGCCACGGACTGGCAGGCGAGCCGGGTGACGGGAGGATATTTCAGCGGAATCGTGACCGGTCTCGACGGCGAAACGACGTATCGTTTCCGCGCGGAGGCGAGAAACAGCGCCGGCACCGCGTGCGGCGCGGACATGACGTTCACCACCGGCGCTCCCGAGATCGGATGGCTCCCGGGGACGGAGCAGGGCGATCCGGACGAGGCGTGGGAGGACGAGGCGAGCGCGGCGGACGACGACGAGGACACGTGCGCCCGGTCCTACCACGACATCTGGGCCCCGCAGTGGGGGCCGTTCATCCACCTGTCCCGGGCCGCGATACCGTGCAACGGGGTGCGGTTCATCGCGCGCCAGGGGGGGTACATAGACGAAGTGGACGTCGACGTGTTGAAGGACGGCTCCTGGACGGACGTGTACCAGGGGACTTACGCGGACCGGCAGTGGGTGACGCATTTCTTCAGGGCCGGGGTCGTGACGGAGGCGCGGGTGAGGTTCCACGTGAACAGCACCAACTGCGGCCTGTACTGGGAGCTGTACGAGTTCGACTTCTCGATGAACCACGATCCCGTCGCCGTGGAGGACAGGGCCGAGACGAACCGGAGTATTCCGGTGACGGTCGACGTGCTGGCGAACGACACCGACGAGGACGGCGACACGCTCGTGGTGACCGAGGTGACGGACCCGGCGCACGGCACGGCCGTCATCAACGGCGGGACGACCATTACCTACATGCCGGGTGACGGGTACTCCGGCGACGAGGTGTTCGCGTACACCATCATCGACGGGCGCGGCTCGTCGGACACGGCGCAGGTGATCGTCAGCGTCGATTCCGGGGTGCCGACCACCACGGTCTATCCCGCCGGCGGCACGTACGCCCAGGCGCCGGTGGTGACGCTCACGGCGAACGAGGACGCGATCATCTACTACACCAGCGACGGAAGCACGCCGGAGGCGGGCGGGGTCACCACGCTGTCCGGCGCGTCGCCGGTGACGGATATCCAGATCTCGCAGACGGGTTCGCTGCAGTTCTTCGCGATGGACCCGGCGGGCAATGTGGAGGAGCCGCAGACGGAAGAGTACATCATTACCATATATGTAAGCGCCGCGGGCGGAGACGATTCGTACAACGGGCTCTACCCCAGCTACACGGAGGGAGAAAACGGACCGAAGAAATCGATCCGTGCCGCCATCACCGCGGCTACGTCCGGTACCACGATAGTAGTGGCGGACGGCACGTACGCCGGCGCCGACAACAGGAACCTCGACTTCGGCGGGAAGGCGCTGGTGCTTCGGTCCGAGAACGGCAAGGACCGCGCCACGATCGACTGCGAGAAGATCGCCGGCTCGCGCGGGTTCCTGTTCCGGAAGGGCGAGACGGCCGACGCGATCGTGGAGGGATTCACCATCACGAACGCCAACTCCGGTCTCGAGGGAGGCGGGATGTACATCGACGGCGCCTCTCCCACCATACGGGGGTGCCTGTTCCTGCGAAACAGCGCCGCCAACGGCGCGGGCATATACCTCTCCTCGACGTCTTCCCCGTCCATATCGGACTGCGTCGTCCGGGGGAACGTCGCTCAGACGAAGGGCGGCGGCATCTACTTCCACGCCGCCTCGAAGCCGAAGATCGAGAGGTGCGACATCAAGGAAAACCAGGCGCTGGCGGAGGGGGGAGGTGTCTATGCTGCGGAGTAAGCTTTCCAAAGTCGCGGGTGTTGCCTGTGCGACGGCTCTGTGCTTCCTCGTGATGTCTTTCGAGCCTGCCGGCGCGGAGGAGATTACCGTCCTGCAGCCGGACAATCATGATGATAATGATCATTTTGGAATCAGCGTCTCGGCGGATGGAGAGTACGCAGTGGTAGGGGCAGAGTATGATGAAACTCAGAGCGTGGGACCAACCGGCTCTGCAACGTTTCTATACCTGAATCCAGGAGGGCAGGGCGTCCTCAGCAGCCATCGGGCGGTGCCGAGCGACGGGGAATACGGTGACATGTTCGGCTACAGCGTTTCGATCGTCTCGCAGCACGTAGTGATAGGGGCGCCGGAAAGCCTGAACTACGGTCCGGGGGCTGCGTACTACTTCATCAATGGAGCGAATCAGGCGCCAATAGAAGTTGACTCCATCACCCCTTCCGAACAGAGCTGTCATGAGTTCGGGTACAGCGTATCTATCGTCAAGTTCTCTTCCGGTTACGGGGCAGCTGTCGGCGCGCCGGGAGATACGGAAAAGGGTACTGGGGCGGGGGCCGCCTACGCGTACTGGCTGAACGGCAGATTCCAGCAGAAGAGCAGGCTTCTCCCCGACGGATCTTCCGCTGCCGGCGACAGGTTCGGCGCGAGCGTGGACCTGACCTCCGGATATGTGGTCGTCGGAGCCCCCGGTGATGATGACAGGGGCGCTGACGCGGGTGCCGTCTATGTGTACCCTGACGGCTATCCGGAGAACAAGCGCAAGCTGCTGCCCTTCTGCGACGGTTCCGAAAACGTTCCCGGGGGAGCCTTCGGGACCACCGTTGCCATCCACGGCACTCTTATAGTCGTCGGCGCCCCGAAAGACGGCGAGTTCGGGACGTACGCGGGGGCGCTGTATCTGTTCCGCACGGACGACGAACAATACGCCGAAAAGATTGCCTGTCCGGTTCCGGGGAGCAGGAAATTCGGTTCCCGCGTGGACATTTCAGGAAATCTCATGATCGTTGCCGCCGACGAAATGGCGGAGCAGAGCGTATGGGTCTACAGGTTCAGCACGGGACAGTGGGGCATGATCGACCGGTTTTACGATCCGGACCTTACCTACAACTACTTCGGGTCGGATGTGGGCGTCTCGGATTCCAGCGGCGGCTTCGCTCTTGTCGGTGCGTTTCGCAGCTTCGCCGCAGATATGGATGCAGGGGCTGCGTTTCTCTTCAGCCATCGGAACACGATCTCCGTGACCGGCAGCGAGAATGGATCCGTCACGGGCGCGGGAACGTACACGAAACTTCTTCCCGACGTCACTCTCGAGGCACAGCCGGACCCCGGCTTCACCTTTTTGTACTGGTCGGGTGACATCTCGACCGACGCCAATCCCGTTGCTCCCGCGCTGGTGGAGAATATCTCGGTCGCGGCCCATTTCGCGAAGACGGATCGGGGCGTGCTCCTTGATTTCAACGACCAATCGTGGAATACCCGCGTCAGCGGGGATACCAGGTTCCACAACGCGCTTGCCGCGGATGAAGAAAGTTACGCGCCAGATACGGGATGTTCGTGTGCCGGCGCCACCTTCGAGTACAACACCAGGGGAGGAACGGCGCTGGCGTTCTCTGACGACGCGGAAAGCACGGTGGATTTCAGCATCGCCGGGCCCGCGGTGGGCTGGAGCAGGAAGTTCGCGCTGGAAACGTATCTGCGCCGATCCTCCGCCGCGGAAGGGACGCTCTCTCTCGTCCGCGACAGGAACGCTGCGGAGGAAGACGTGCTGCACTGGTACGTCGACGGCAGCGGAGAGAAGCTCTATCTGCGGCTGAACGACTGGGACGGGGACGGCACGGGAGGCACGCTGCTGGCGGTGACGAACACCTCCTCCGGTGACCCGATACTGCCTTCGAATGAATGGACGTTCCTTCGCGTGATCGTGGACCTGACGCAGGCCGAGCTGACCAACGCCGTTCTCGTCTATCGAAACGCCGAACAGGTCCCTCTCCTGCCCGCGACGGAGGGAGCGGGCGGCGAGTTCACCGGGGATTTCGCGGCCGGCGAGGGAATGCTGGAGCTCTCCGGTTCCGGGGCGGGCTTCATGAAGCGGGACGTGCGGATCGGGTACATGTGCGATTTCCTGAAGCTCACGTCCAACATCACCGGCGCTTTCGGCACGGATGATTTCTACGGCGGCGAGGTGTTCACCACCATCGGACAGAACGCCTCGGGCGCGATACTCGTTCATCCCCCCACGGTGATGCGCCGGGTGAAGAACTCGATGAAGCAGATCGACGCCATGCCCAGGGATTCGAGCGGCAAGGCGAGCGTGGAATACGACACACACCCCGATCCGGTGGGCGTGTTTCACGGCGTGTTCGAGGTCCGGTTCGCGATAGAAACGAGAAAATTCGACGGGACCATGTTCACCGACATCTATATGAAGAAAGCCGGGGAAACCGACTGGAGGAGAATAGGTGTCGCGAAGTCGGGACCCAAGCCTCCGCCGGGAAGCACGTGGTGGGTGACGTATTACTGGGATTCACGCGCGACGGCGTACGACTGGGACGGGTTACCGTACCGGACGCAGGCGGACGAAAACGTGCAGCTGAAGTTTGAGCTTCGCTAGGGGGTGATGACATGATACTCAACAGACAGCGGAACGGAAGCTCGATAAACTGGAAGATCGCGGTCTTCGTGATATGCGCATGCGGTATCGCGGCGGCGGCGCAGGCGGGGGACGATACCTCGACGGTGCTTCAGAACTGCGTCATCTCGGGGAACCGCGCGCCCGACGGGGCGGGCATCTATCTCGATACCGGGTCAGTCGAAGTCGTGAACTGCACGATTTCGGGGAACGTGGCGACGAACGCGGGAGGCGGCCTGACGGTGGGAGTGGGCGTGAGCCCTGTGGTGGTGAACACCATCATATGGGGCAACGCGGCGCCCTCGGATAAGGACATCCATGCGGCAGACGGTGCCTCCCCGGCCGTGCGCTGTTCGAACGTCGGTCAGGACGGGTACGCCGGGACGGACGGAAACATCAGCGCCGATCCCCGGTTTGTGGACGCGGCGAACGGGAATCTCTCGCTCTGTCCGGTGTCGCCCGCGGTTGGCACGGGAGATCCGGATGCGGCCCCGGCACAGGACAGGAACGGCGTTTCCCGGACCGAGCCGGTGGACATGGGCGCGTACGAGCTGAACGTCACCCCGTGCACGCTGTATGTTGACCCGGCGACAGGGTCCGATTCGTTCACCGGCCTCACTGAAGCCGATGGGGGCGGCAGCGGGCCGAAGAAGACGCTGCAGGCGGCGCTGGACGCGAGTATCATCGGAGGAACGGTGATCGCCGCGCCGGGCACGTATACCGGCACCGGCAACGTCAATATCGATTTCAAGGGGAAGCGTGTGACGCTCGTGTCGTCCGACGGCAGGGACACGACCATCATAGACTGCGCGGGCGCGGGCCGGGCGTTCAGCTTCCACAGCGGAGAGAACGAACAGGCGGTCCTGGACGGGTTCACCATCATCGGCGGCGACGCCGGCACGGGCGTCGGCGGAGCGATTCTGCTGAAGCATTCCGGACCGGTGATACTGAACTGCTCGATGCAGGGCAACAAGGCCCTTCGCGGCGGCGGGATGGCGCTCGATGCCGCCTCGGGCCGCGTGGAGAACTGTGTGATTGTGAAGAACTCCGCCGCGGAGTCGGATCCCTGCCGTCACTACGTCGGTGACGAGGCCGGTACGACCACGGAATTCATCAACTGCGTGCTGGACGACAGCGGGGAGACGGTGGTGTCTCTCGGCGGCTTCAGCTCGTGCAAGCGATACGTATACGATCTGGATCCGGTCGCGCGCACTCCCGATCGCGACTTCAGCGTGGTGGATCTCGGATGGTCCACCCAGGTGGAGACCGCGCCGTACGAGGAGCCGGACCAATCCATCGAGCACGTGATCGTGCGAACGCTGGACCCGGATGCCGAGCCGCTGAACGTAACCGAAGAAGACTGGTCGATCATGACGGGGAACGGGCATCCGGCGGACATCGCGGAGAAGAACGCGCGCGTGCTGTTCGTGGGCAGCCTGCTTGACGGAAGCGTGACTTCCGTGACGGACGCGAACATTACTCAGCACGGGCTGTACACCTACAAGGTGTTCACCCGGCTGTCCGATCCCTCCGGCATGTGGCCGACCGCGGTGCTCCCGGGCGACGAGGTGGTGCTGGATTCCGGCAGTGCCTTCGGGGGCGACATGAATCTGGACGAAAACCCGCCCGTCGTCGCCATGCTGGGGGGCCATCCGGCCGACGGCGCGGTGAGACTGTCGTGGCGGTACGTGGACCCGGCGGACGGCAGCAGCGCCGAACTGGAGGTCGACTCGTGCACCATTCGCTACCAGACGTCCGACGGGCTCCCGGTGACGCGGGAGGCCGGCGATACCCGGTGGTACCAGGTGACCGGGCTGACGAACGGCTGTGCCTACACGTTCTCCGTCGTCACGCGCGACGCGGCCGGCAACACGAGCGGGTCCAACTCGGTGACCGTCACGCCGCGGGCCGGCGGGTCGTGCATGTTCGACGTGTCGTCCCTCAACGCGTGGCCCGGCGCTACGCAGGTCCACCTGCGCTGGCGCTACGACGGCGCCGCGTCCGTCGCTCTCGCGGGAGACGGCGCTATCGGATTTCTCGTTCACCGCTCCGGCGGCGGCACCGATAAGCTCGTCGCCGCCCTGCCGGTGCGGCTGAACGCCGGCGCGGACGAGGCTGAGACCTTCTATTCCTGCGTTGACGACACCGCAGAGTCGGGAACGACCTGTATGTATCGGGTCGCCGTCATCAACAAGGCCAACATCCAGTCACCCGGAACCATGATCCCGGTCGTCACGGTGGACCCCGCGGCGGTGGAGGATTCGCCGGCATTCGTGGCGACGGGGCTCACTGCAGGCGAGCCGGCGCCCGGCTATACGAATCGGGAAGGGACATGGACCGGGTCCGCCAACGGCGCGTTCTTCGATCTGGCCGGGGAATCGGTCCTGCCGGAGGACGCCGGCGTGGAGGAGGAGGAAGGCTTCGCGTGCGTGCGGGTTCCGTCTCGGAACGCGCCGTCCCAGTTCTACCAGACGATCCTTCAGGAAAACCCGGTGTGTTCGTTGATGTTCACGGTAAGAGTCATGGGGCTCGATCCGTACAACCAGGGCGTGACGATCCTGAAGTTCAAGAATCTCGACGACGGCACCGAATCCGGAGCGAAGGAGCCGGTCCGTCTCGTCCGGCTTTTCAACGATCGTGTACAGATCGGGGATCTCGAGGGCAGGTTCTATCACGGCGGGCGGTTCCACGACTATGTGATAACCCGCGCCTTCGACGAGTTTCATCTATACATATATGTGCGGGACTTCGAGAATTCGGGATGGCGCGAGGTGGCGCTGTCCCCAGCCGGGGCGTCCGCTCCGTCCGGCACGGCGCCCGAGTCGGGGAACGCGTTCCTCCGCTTCGGCGCCGAGAGCGCCAACGGTAACATCGTCACCACGTGGAAATCGGTCTCGTTCCTTCACGGCGTCATCGACCACTTCCCCACGGGTGAACCGTGGGCCGACAGCACCGTTCCGCATTGGACCTGGCCGACCGAAAACCCCGGCGGACTGGCAGTCGACGATACCGTGCCGGGTACGGTGCACGCTTCGTGGATTGCGTCCGGGGAAGATGACCTCGCGTGCTATCTCGTCACCATCGACGGCATGCCGGGGTTCCGGGCGTTCGTTTCGGGGACGGAGGTGACCCCGTCGATCTCGATCCCGATTCCCGTTCCCGTCCCGTACACGTTCCAGGTGCGCATGGCGGACCACTACGGCAACATAAGCGATCTGATAGCCGCCGCGTTCACGGTGCTCCCGTCCCCGTCCGGTATGTCGGCGGTCTGCGGCAGCATGGCAGGGTTCGACGCCGCGGGTTACACCGCGTCGGGTCAGGGCGAGATATCCGAGATGAATGGGTGGATAACCCTGAGCGGGGGCGCGGCGTACACCAGTCCGGAGGTGACGGGCGGGGAGTGGAGCGTGGAGCTCACCTGCGCGGTCGCTCCCGACGAGGAGACGACGGACAGCGGCGTCGTCCGCACCGTGCCCGAACGGACGGACATACTGCGCATCGTCTCCCCGGACGGCGTTACCAGGATCCTGTCCGTCTGCCGGGACACGATCGAGATGAGCTCGAGCGACGGCAGCGAAACCGAGTCATGGAGCTTCGTCTCCGGCTGTTCGAGCCGCCGTCTGCGGCTGATCAGCACCGGCGGTGACGAAGAGGACCTTCTCTACGTCTTCGTCGACAACGTTCTGGTGGGCACCACGCTCGCGGTGGGTCTGGAGCGCCTCACGGTGGGAAGCCTCGACGCATCGCAGAGTCCGGTGCACGTGAACCTGCTGGTGGTCGCCTGCGATTCGACCGGCGCGCCGGACATGACGGCGCTCGTCCGCCCGGCCGACCCGGCGCCGCCGGCCGAGCTCACGCTCGACGAGGCGTCGTGCGTCTCGGACGAGTCGGGCATCACGCTGGCGTGGACCGATCCGGCCGAGGACGTGTCCGTCATCGAAGCCGCGTACCATTCTCCCGGCATTTCTGAATGGACCACGGCCGTGGTGGAGGTCTCGGAACAGGTCCTTCCGGCGCGGTACCTGGCGGGCGGCCTGTTCGTTCCGGTCACGTCCGTATTCCAGCCCAAGGACGGCAATCCGTTCCAGGTGATACTGAAGGCGACACCCGTCAGTTCGCGCTGCGTACCGGCAGTGGGTTCCGCTCGGCCCTTTATGTTCGCGTATGCCCGCTCGGGCGGCTCCGACATCCCGAGCGTGCCGATCTGGTCGGAACAGCTTACCTCCTGGAAATACTGCCCTGATACGGAGGGTATCGATCATACGGTCATCCCGTTCCCGTCGTTCGTCATGCCCGGCTACGGTGTCGATACGGGCGGAGCCCCCGGTCTCATCGAAGATTCCGGGGAAGGGAACGATTTCATCCGCGCGGATTACTTCCAGACGATCGTGCCGCTGGCGGAGAGCTGGAGCTTCAGCGCGTTTGTCACGTTCGACGGTTTCAAAGGCACCGTTGTTCAGATAACCCCCAACAGTGGTGAGGAGCTTTCCGTTACGTATGACGGGAACGAGCTGCATATCGGCGAGGCGAAAGTGCCCCTCGTCGGCAGCAAGATTCAGCACCTTCGCTTCGTGATGACCAGGGTCATCGGGGCGTCGGAGACCATGGTCAATCTGTTCGTGAACCTGGATCCGGCTCCGCTCAGCGACAATACGGACGCGCCGTACACGCTGTTCATACCGGCGGTGTTCGGCCAGGATTCCACCGTGCGCTTCGGGAACGTGGCGTACGAGGATGGCGCGAAAGCCGAGCTGACGCCGACGACGTGGTCCCGCGTGGCCCTGGAGGCGGGCGGGCAGTCGTATGTGGGGGCGGTGTACAGCACCCCTCTGTCCTCGACCGGTGCCTGGGAGTATCTCCCCGCCGATATCGCGGAGCCGGCTCCCCAGCGCCGGCAGGACCGCGATTTCGTCCATCTGCGTGCGGGGGAGACCGAACCGGTCGATCTCGTCTACGATACGATGGCCGTGCTCGCGGATGAGTGGACGATGGAGTTCGCCGCCAGGAGCGTGTTTCCCGACTCCGCGAATGCCGTGAATACCATCGAGATAGCGAATCCGGACTTCCTCATAACGGTGTGTCCGGACGAGACCTCTGCGGTCTACCGTGTGGTTCACACGCCGGAGGGGACGACGGTATTCAAGAACGGAACCAGTGTTACGAAGGAAGGCGTGTTCGAGCGTGAGGCCCTGGACGCACGCAAGGACTTCATGCTGAGGATCACCGCCGACGCAAACAGTGCCCTTGTCTTCGAGGGCCTTCGTCTGGTCACCCGCGCCATCGACGCCACGGACGTGCTCTTCACGCCCCTCCGGGGCATCTGTCACACGACGGTCGCGGACCCGGATCCGGAGAAGAACGGGGTGCTGTTCGCCTCCGCGTACCTGTCGGTGCCGGGCGACCTTCGCTGGGTGTTCGACGCCAGACTCGATCCCAAGCCGTACGACGCCTCGTCGGGCGTGCCGTTCGGGCAGTCCGACCAGGTGCTTTACGCGTATTACCCCGGCAGCTACGGGGTAACCGCCATCGACGTGGAGCCTGCGACGGAGGATATCTTCACCGTGGGTCTCAGCGGCGTCGATCCGGGCGTGCAGTGGATGCCGCCCGCGTCGCTCGGCGTGCCGGAGAGTCTCAGCGTCATTCCGCGGCTTATCGTCGACGAGGAGGGCGGGTACGCGGTGTCCCTGTTCTGGACCGCAGGTCCCGGGGACGCCCCGGACGAGTACCTGGTACTGCTGAGCGATCCGGAGCTGGGAGTAATCACGATCGACGAGGATAACGTGGTGACGCCCGAGCAGGTCGAGTACTCCTTCGACGTCGTCATTCCCGAGGAGTTCGCCGGCCGCACCCTGGATATCAGGATCTATGCTCAGAAGGTGGACGGCGCCGGAACGGTGATCGCGCGGTCCGGACCTCTCGCGGGAACGGTGGCGGCGTTCGACGTCCGTTCGGTGCTTCTCGCCGACGGCTCCCGCCCGGTCTTCAAGGCGGTGGGAACGGACCGACGGATCGATCTGGAGGTGTCGGCGCACCCGGACGATCTTCACGGCTACGTCCTGTGGCGGAACGACATGGCTCATCCGAACGCGCCGGACGCGGTGCCGGTGAAGTTCGTCTCGATGCTGGGCCGGCACGCGGTGAAGCGCATGGATCTCATCGCGGGCAACGCTCCGAACTACACGCACGTGACGGAGGCTCAGCGGGGCGCACTGGCGTCCCTGCCCGGCGGGGACACGCTGGGCGTGCTGCCGTCCGCGTCGCCCGTCTTCTTCTATCATGGGGAGCTGTCCGACGTCACCGTGCCGGTGTCCGCGGTGCGGAACTCGGAGCTTCTGGGCGAGAGCTACACGTTCACGCTGGATCCGTACGACGACGCGCTTCCGCATCTCTTTCTGACGGTGCCGCTGCCCAACCTTGGCTCCACCGAACCCGGCGGCGGCGAGATACCGGCGGACCATGTCAACACCGTGTCCGTCTACGGACGGGCCTTCAACGACCGTCCGGAGTTCCAGTCGACGGACCTGGTGATACGCGACGGCGAGGGCCGGGCGATCCCGACACTGGGAGAGGTGACGGACGCGCTGGCCGAGCCGGTGCCCTCGTGGGTGATAAACGACATCGAGACCGGCCTGCAGGTGATCGGACCGGACCTTTCGGACGCGACGCTCCGCCTGGACGGCGGCCGCGGGAGCGACCGGACGCTGGTGTACGGCGCCGTGGCGCGGCGTGTGGGGAGCGGTACGTGGAGCGTGCTGGAGGAATTCGATCGCCGCGACGGTTTCATCGACGGCGACGAGGACAGGGGAGACCTGGCGCCGCCGTTCGCGTACAACGCGGCGGAGAGGACGGTGGAGCTCGATCTCTCCGCCCCGTTCGTCCCGTCGAGCGTGCTGGAGCAGGGCGTCAACGGATTCGAGTACCGCCTTGCCGACGCGGACGGCGCGGACGTCTCGGCCGACGCCGGCCGTCCGGTGCTGTACGACACGCAGGGCCCGGAGATTCTGGTGACGACGCCCGGTCCGCTCGCCTCCGGAGCGCTGGCGGTATCGGGCGCGGTGAACGACCCCAGCGGCGTGCGCCGTGTGACCGTGTCGATCGACGGCGAGACCCTCGCGATCGATCCGGACCGCGCGTCCGTCATCGGCGGCGCGTTCTGGTTCGAGCTGCAGCTTCCGGGGTGGTTCGCCGACGCGTCTCACACGCTGACGCTCACCATGGAGGACGTGCTGGGCAACAGCACATCGGTCGTCAGGGAGTTCCTCTACACCTCGCAGGCGTTGCGGATAGAGGCCTCAGCGGCGGCGTCCGGGGACGACATCGTTTTCAGCGCGGTGATCCGCTCGGTCGACGAGTCATCCCTGGTGTCGCTCTCGCTCAACAGCATCCCACTCGACATGGCGGGTCTGGCGGCCGGCGGCGCGCTGACGTTCGACGCGGACGATCGCACCGCGACCCTCACGCTGTCTTCCGCTTCGGGCGGAGGTCTGCCGGTGGAGATACGGCCCGGCAGTAACCTGCTGCAGCTCGAGGCGGTGGTGACGATCGGCGGCGCCGAGTACACGGTGACCGGCAGTACGCTTGCGTACAGCGGCCGGCAGGACGAACACGCGCCGGAGCTCATCTCCGTCACGCCGCAGGCCTACACGACGTTCTACAGCGAGGACGGCACGGTGGCATTCGGCGCGGACAACCCGCTGGTGGTGCGCTACTTCGACCACGCGCCGGGGGTGGACCCGGCGGCCGTCGTCATCCGGGCGGGTACCGAAACCGGCGGGTGGACGGCGGTGACGGATTCGTTCGATATCACGGGCGTTTCGGCGGCCCTCGCCGCGGAGCAGACGCTCACCCTGTACGCCGCGAACCCGCGGATACAGCTGGAGATTCCGGAAACGGGAGGCGGCGCGGTGTCTGTGGCAACGATAGCGTACCGCATCCTGGACGCGGCGCTGGAGGGAGAGCCCCTGCTGGAACGGGCGGCGCCCTTCCTGCTGGCCAGAGGGATAAGCAGTCCCGTGGTGCTTCAGGGGACGAGCTTCGGCGCGGTTACCTCGGTGCGCTTCACGATGGACGGGGTCTCGATGAGCCTGCCGATTGTGTCGAAGGTCACCAACGACGCCGCCTTCGGCGGCAGGGACACGATAACGGTGCAGATCGCTCCGCCCGAGGAGGGCGTCGGGCGCGTCTATCTCAACGGCGTTCCGCAGGACGCGGTGGAGTTCCTGGTGGCGGACCTGGACAGCGAGGAGGACCTGAACGACGCCATCGCCAACATCGCCGACGGCAACGGTGACGGGCAGATTACGGACGACGACCTGGACACGGACGGCGACGGCACGCCCGACGCGGATTCGATCGCGATACCCGAGCCGACCGACGACGCGGACAGGGACGGCATTCCCGACGCGCTCGATCAGTATCCGGACGCGGCGAACACGGCGTACGATCCCGCGGCCGACCCGGACGTGAACGCCCATACGCTTGGCTACCCGGGCGAGGCGGGCTATACCGGCATCACCATCTCTTCTCCGGTGGTGGGCGACCATACAGGCAGGGGATACGTGGGCACCACGCTGATTCATCTCACCGGGCTCGTTCCCTACGATACCGTGAAGGTCGAGATCTCCACAAGCGCCGGGCAGGCGGTCGAGATCGCGGGGCTGAATCCTTGCGGTTTGTACACGTCGGACAGGGACCCGCTGGTCCTGTCGGCGCGGAACGTGCGTCTCAGTTTGGGCGACAACACGGTGACCGTGAAGGCCCGGCGTGAAGGCGGGGCGATGGTCTCGCTCATCTTCACTCTCCGCGTGGATACGGAAGGCCCCGAAATCAGGTTCGGATTCGAACCGGAGGAAGCGGCGACCGTATACGGCTACCACAGTCTCTACAACGAGCTGATCGTGAGAGGAACGGTGAGACGTCATACGAACCACACGGTGGGAGGCGTTCTGAGCGACTCCTTCGAGGTGGACCTCGACTCCTTCGAGTTCCGCCTGGACAACGAAGTGCTTCCGCGGGAGCTGTTCGACGTGAAGTACCAGACGCTGGCCGGCGGCGAGACGGACAGGACCAGCGCAACGTACATGCTGCGGCCGAACACCAGGGTGAACATACGCGACCGGTGGCTCGGCACCGAGCTCAACACGTACCTGCCGATAGAGGAGCTGCTCTACGGGGCCCACATCGTCGAGGTACGGGCGGCCGACGCGTTCGGCCGGGTGAGCCGCATCGTCTCCGGATTCAACTTCAATCCCGGCGAGAAGATCAAGGTGACGGTAAAGAACCACGTGGCCGCGTACGAGCCCGTTCCCGAGCCGACTCGACTCACCGGCGACGAGAATAACCAGGCGGGCGAAGCCGCCCGTGCCGCGGTGCTGAACAAGCTTGCGCACGTCCAGGGCAGATACGGAACGTGCTTCGTCCGCGGCACGGTGAAATCGGAAGACTACCCGCTCCAGGACGCGTACGATCACATGATCAACGGCGATTCGCCCGACTTCACGGCGGAGGGCCCGGTGCGTCCGTGGCTCTTCACCGCGGAGCGGACGATTACCGAGGCCGGCGCGATCGAGCAGCTGCATCTGGCCGACGACGCGGAGTTGATCGCGTCCGTGAACATGCCCGGTTCCTTCGATGAGCCGTATTCCGTCTCGGAGGTGTCGACGACGGACCTCGGCGACGGGACGGTGCAGATCGTCACCACGACGCACCGCGCGCACTACACGGTGAACGTGACGAATAACGGCGACCTCATCGACTTCGTGGACGAGCTGAAGGAGGCGGAGGACCGTTTCGCACGGGACCGGGTCCTTTCTATCGACAACGGCTTCGACATCTCGATCTCCGGGGAGGAAACCCGATCCGATACCCGCGTGGTGCCGGTGACGGACGACGGGTACGACCCCGGAAGCGGAAGCGGCGGCGACGGCTCGGGAAGCGGCGGCTACGAAGGCGGTGGGAGCGGAGGGGGCTCCCCCGGCAGCGGAGACGGTTCTGGTGAGACCGACCGGCCCCTCGTGGAGCGCGCGGCCGAGCTCAGCCCGTCAAAGGCGGACGTCGGCGTCGGGATGTCGGAGGCGTTCACCCTGGCCGTGTACGAGGGCGACTACGGACCGACCGGGAAGGGCACCGGGTACCCAAGCGCGGGTGACTTGATAAGCATCAGTCCCGAAGGCGGGCTGGCATCGCCCTGGAGCGAAACGCGCACCGCCGTCCTCACCGGCCGGTTCCCGGCCATCGAGGGCTCACCGGCGGGCGGGTACCTGAAGAACACCAACCCGGCGAACACGGCCGAGGGCCGCTGGTACTACCATATGAACTTCTGCTACGACTTCCCGTTCTTCGTCAGCGGCATCGCCGTCGGCCCGGATCGCGGCGCGCTCGGGCTTTCCTCCGCCGAATACGCCTTCGTACCGGTCAGTGAGCCGTACGCGAAGCTCGTCGTCGACGAACGCACGATAAAGGTGGTGCCCCGGTACGACGGGGACGGATCCGCGTCGACGCTGGAGTTCGATTTCTACGTCGACGATCCGCTCTCTCGTTACGCGGAGAACCCGGCGGACTGGAAGCCCCGGGTAGCCGTCGACGGCATGCCCGTCGACCCGAACGCGGTCGACGGGGTGGAGACGACCGATGGCTCGCGGATATGGAAGGTGAAGGTCGCGGGCCACCCCATCGTCGTCGGGCTCAACACGGTAGATGTCCTCGTCACCAACAAGGTGGGGCGGGAGAGCCGCCTGGTTTACACCGTGGACATCGGCGACGCGGACGGGTCCGCCGCCACCCCGGACGACTTCTATCTGATCAGCGAGAAGTCGGAGGTGGAGACCATCGAGCTTCAGCGGCTCTTCACCGCGAACATCTACGGAGAGTTCAAGGGATCGGAGGACAGGGTGGGTGCCGCCGGAGCGCAGCAAAGTCTGCTCACCTTCGAGCGCGACGGGCGCTTCGGCAGGTTCGAGCGGCCGGTATTCGTCATCGACGACCATCCGGTAAACGGTACGATCTCCGTGCCGTGCGCGCACGGTTCGGGGGCCCCGGCGCTGGTGCAGAATCCGGGAGGGACCGTTTCTCTCACGTACGGCGCGCAGGTCGTGAAGCTGTACGTGGAGGGCCTGTCGTTTGTGCAGGACGGCAGGAAGCTCCACCGGCTGCAGCCGTCCGAGGCGACGGATACCACGAACGTCTTCAAGGTGGAATGTTTCTTTGGCGAGGATCGTATCGAACAGACATGGCCGGAGAACGCGAAGCTGAGCATACTGTCACCGTCAGGCGCCGCGGTGAATCTGGGCGGCGGACTCGAAACGATATCCCTGCCTCTGATCACCGCCCAGCCGGGACAGGCTTTCGATGGACACGGAGGGAAGTGCTTCACGCTTCCGATCACAATCGTTCCGTCCCTCGGCGGCGGGCTCCGCTGGGACGCGGCGGAACGGAAGATCGTTCTGCAGAGGGACGAGATTCTGGTCGCTTCATGCATCGGGCTGGAGACCAGGGCGCTCATCGTGCCGAAGCCGTCCATGAACGTATATGAGGCCGTCACCGGGCTGACGCCGAGCGTCGGACGGGGAATGGCCATGCCGATGATGGGCGTGTCGGCGGAGGTGCTTCTGCATAACCGCCAGCTCGTGGTGGCGCACTCCGTGTTCGGCTACGGCGCCCGCAGCCTGGGGTTCGGCGTCGGCCAGACGTACCGTTCCGGCATGCGGGGGAGCGGGCCGCTGGGCGAGGGCTGGTACGCGAACTGGGACGCGCATTTCTTCACCGACGGGGACGACTACATCTATCGCGGACCGGACGGCAGGGAGGATACCTTCACCAGAAGCGGCGACAAGCTGGTGCCCCCGGCGGGCTACGCGTGGGACGTGACCGTGAAGGAGGATGGGCGGTGCCTGGAGGTGCGGACCGGTGACGGCAGCGCAAGAGTGTTTGCGGCCGCGTCCGGACGCAGCGCGCTGCGCATCAGGGAGGTGACGGACCGGCACTACAACAGCCTTGTCTACACGTACGACGACCGGGACGTGCTGAAGTACGTCACCGACGACATGGACCGCCGGTACGAGTTCTTCTTCGAGGAGAACCAGGCGGGCGGCATGAAGCTCGATAAGATAAAGGACTTCTCCGGCAGGGAGTATCGCTACGGGTACGATCCGGCCACCGGTTCGCTCGAGCGCGTGGAGGTGATCGGTTCGGAAGGCCAGGTGCTCGCCGGGGTCCAGTACGTGTACGAAGACGATCTGTATCTCACCGGCGTCCTCCGCCGGGGCGACACCCAGGAGAGACTGATGGCGGTGTACGACGACGTGACGAGCCCGCAGGTGCGGGAGCTGAGGGCCGGTAACGCGCGCGATTCCGAGGAATGCATCACGGATATCTTCCTCCGGGACGGGATGACGACAAGCTGCACCGATCCCAACGGGAACACGACGAGGTATGACTTCCGCTCCGAGGCGAGCGAAAAATCGTACCTGGCGGAGCGGGTGATCGATCCGGCGCATTTCGAAACCGTCTTCACTTACGAGGACGTCCTGGATATGCAGAAGACGATCACCTACCCGCTGGGCAACTCGACCGTGTTCCGCTATGACGTCGCAAATGAAAGTCATATAAAGAAATACAACCTGCTGACGACCACCGAGATCCCCGATAGCAGGGGCACCGGCGGAAGCAGCAGCACGCTGGTGACGTCGATGACGTATACGACCGCCGACAACTTCCCGGGCGCGGATCCCGACGTGTCGAAATACTGGAACTTCATGCTGACGACGACCGATCCGGAGCAGATGAAGAACCAGGAGGGCCAGAGGAAATCCACGATCTTCTTCTACGACAGCCAGGGGGATCTGGCGAAGGTCGCGGCGCCGACCGTGACGCTCAACGACGGGACGACGCAGGAGATCGTGACCAGGTACGAATACAACGAATCCGGTCAGGTCGTGAAGACGATACGTTCCGACGGATCGATCACGTGGAACCGGTACTACGACTCCAACGACGTGATGTACGATCCCTCCGACACCGAGGGTATGCTGAAGCGCACCATCTCGACCGTCGACAGGAGCTACACGTACCCGGTGAATCCGCCGGCGGACGCCCGCGGCGACGACCGGTACGTGGTGACGGACTTCGCCTACAGCGTCCGCGGCAATCTCCTCACCGTTACCGATTCAATGGGCCGGAGCGCCGTCACCGTCTACAACGAGCTTGATCAGACGGTCGCAACCTGGTCCCCGCCGCTCGCGGGCGGCTGCCGGAGCGTCACCGAGTACTGGTACTACCCGGTCAGCGGCCTGCCGCACGTGACGAGGAACTGGAACCCGGTGCCGAAGAATCCGGATGCGAGGAGCTACGCGTACGTGACGACGGATGTGTCCCGCACGTACACTCCCGGCATCGAGCGGCTCGAGAGTGTCACGAACCAGGGACGCACCACTTTCTACAAGTACGACGAGGCCGGCAACCTGCTGGCCGTGACCGATCCCGAAGGCAGGATCGTGTCCCACGCGTACAACAGCCGTGGGCTCCGCGTGGAGAGCGTGGTGGGGGATAATGATACGGAGGCGGGAACCGTTCCGCCGAACGCCACCGGATACGGCGCAGCCTACGACGAAAACCGGAATCTGACCGTCTCGACGCTGGATACTGTGGAAGAAACAATCGAGACGAGTCGCATAACCATGGACGGCTACGACCGGGTGCGCGTCGGATGGGATCCCAGAACAGGCGCGGCAGCGACCCACCAGATGAACAATCTCGGCGCTCCAACGGTCAGCCAGGTCGGCTTCGGAGATTCATCCGGCAGCATCGCGCCGGAAGATATAGAGCAGCACGACACCTTCGTCCACAACGAGATCGGCGCACAGAAGGTACGCACCGACTGCGCCCGCAAGAACGCGCAGGGGGATGACCTTCCCGACGCGGAATTCAGGGGCGACTACCTGCACGAGAGCGGGGTGTCCCGCTCGTTCGATCCGGAAACCGGCGCCGTGACCGAGTCGGTCACCGACTATCTCGGCAGGACGACCGAGGTGCGCTATCCCGACGGCAGCAAGGTGACCACGGCGTATAACAGGGACGGCACCGTTGCGAGCGTCACCCAGGACGAGACCGGCGTGGTGACCTCGACCGACCCGATCAAGGTACGGACGACGACGTTCGTGTATAACGACGTCGGCATGCTCGTTCAGCAGACGCTCCCCGGCGGCCAGACCACGAAGTACACCCGGGACGGCCTGGGCCGGGCGATATTCGTCGAAGACGCCTCCGGCAACATCACGCACAACGAATACAACGCACGCGGCGAGCTCGTCTCCGTCACCACCGGCTTGGACGCGACCTTGGACGCGACGAAGGCCATCACGAAGACGATGACCTACCGCGCCGACAGCCGGCTGAAGAGCGTCACGCAGGGCGGCAAGAGCGTCGACGACGGGAAGCAGACGACCACCTGGTACTACGACAACCGCGGCAA
This sequence comes from uncultured Planctomycetota bacterium, assembly GCA_964389785.1. Classification (GTDB taxonomy): domain Bacteria; phylum Planctomycetota; class CAYMFW01; order CAYMFW01; family CAYMFW01; genus CAYMFW01. Next base: position 3,645 of record CAYMFW010000018.1, on the reverse strand, counting down.
CACGACGCGCATAGAGTACGACTTCGACTCCAACGGCATAGTCGAAGAGACGGAGCAGTTCGTCTATAACGATCGCAATCAGATCACAAAGGTCATCCGCCGCGACCTGTCGGAGCTTCGCTACGTGTACGACCCGATGACGCACCTGCTGGGAGCGATCACCGACGAGAACGACCGGGTGCTGCGTGAGTATCACCAATACGACGCCCAGGGCAGAGCCCGGGTAATCGTGGAAATGAACGGCCCCGGTTCGATAGACGACGTGACGGTGGGCCGGATATTCAACTCCTATGGCCAGGTGATCCACGACCGCCAGGACGTCCTGGGGTACTACAACGACGTCCGCAGCAAGTACGCCGTGAACGACATGAACAAGGTGGGCAACCGCACCGTTCTGCACTACCCGTCGGATGGCTTTACCGAGCACTTCGGGTATAATACGATGAACGCGCTGGACAAGGTCGGAACCGCGGCGGGAGGCGATAACGTAATCGACTACACCCGCAACGGGTTCGGAAGGATAGGCAGGTACGAGGTGTTCAAGACGGTGCCGAATCACATCACGGCCGCTATGACGTACAACAGCAACGGCTGGCTGACGGGGATAGACTCCGGAGCGGCCGTCGGGGCGGTGGCCTATACCCGCACTCCGAACGGGCTGAAGCAGACCGTGAACCATCGCGGAGCAACGCACACGTACGGCTACGACGCGAACAACAGGTTCGTCAGCGGCACGTACGCCGGCGCGGCGGACTTCGGCAGCGACGTGTTCAACCTGGACGACCTGGACAACCGTCGAGACAACTCGTACCAGGCAAGGAACAACATGGTGAACGGCCTGCCGACGAACTACACGATAGCCGACGCCACGAGAATCACCCACGTGAGCGAACAGCAGGAAGACGCCTCCTGGGTGGATTATCCGGTGTCCTACGACGGACGTGGGAACACCACGGAAGACGCCTTCCATACATATGCGTGGGACGCGTTCGACCGTCTGACGGAGGTGGGGAACAAGTCCAGCCGGATGCAGCAGACGGACCATACCCCCGAAGAAACGGTCGTGGAATACATCACGGTCGACGTCGACGGCGAATCGCGCAACGCGCGGGTGACCACGCTGGTGTTCGATGCGGACGGCATCGAAACGCCCTTGATGAACTTTGTCGACCTCGTCGGGGTGAAGGACCAGACGCTGTGCTGGGTGGAGTTCCTCCATCACGTCACCGACGAACAGGAAGAGGTATGGTATCGGACGCCCGTGACGGCCGAGGACGGCATCCGCAGGGAATTCCTGAATCTCTCCGCCTCGAAGATGAGGATAATGGAAGTCGAAAACGCCGTCGGCGAATACGACATCACCGGGATATACGCCGGATTTGTGGCGCACTTCCCGTGGAAGCGGATGACGTACACGTACGACGGACACGGCCGGCGCGTGGCGAAGATAGTGGACAACGAGAAGTACCGCTACGTGTATGACGGGTACCAGCTCATCGAGGTCCGGCGCATCCGGGACAACCGCTTGGAACAGCAGTTCGTCTACGGCGAAGCGATAAACGAGCCCCTGGCGTACTGGGACAGGAAGAGCGGTGAGCAGTACTTCTATGCGCGGGACGATCTCAGCAGCGTGATTGCTCTCATGGACACCAACGGTACCGTCGTGGAGAGGTACGAGTACACCGCGTACGGTCAGACGCGCATCATCGATCCCTCCACGGGCGAGGCCAAGTACTACGACCACGACCGGGACGACTACGACGAGGACGGCCTGATCGATCCGGGACTGCCCGGCGAAGGCACGTTCGCCACGCCGCCGGTGCCCCAGATCCGAAGCGACTTCGACAACCCGTTCGGCTACGCCGGCATGTGGAGAGACGGTCACACCGGTCTCTACCACACGCACTACCGCGAATATAACCCCAATATGGGTCGGTGGCTGACACCCGACCCAGCGGGGTATGTGGACGGGCAGAATCTCTACGCGGCGTATTTTGTCTCGGCCGGCGGGGTCGATCCGCTGGGTCTCGCGTGGGTCAGGCTCGATGGGACTTCCAAGAACAAGACAGCTGCTGGAGCCGTAATTGAACTGACAGGAGCGGCAGAAAATGCTGCGCAATGGAGGACGAAATCCGGATGGTCCCTCGCGGGGCAGTTCGCGGCGAATCCCGAGATTGGCCGTCCAGAAGATTAGGGGGGCAACCTACGTCTGGGTGCCAACCGAAGCAGAAGCAGCGTTCGCCCAGCAGAATCCTGAAACATTCATTCAATATCTTGGCTGGCAACGGCAACAGATAGGAAAAGCCGAAGGTGAACTGTTTGCTAATGGAGTCGATGACCCGGGACAGTTTGCGCAAGTGTACGCTGCGGCTAAGGGTGAAGGCGATGCGTTTGTGAAGAGCTGGCACCAGGAGTTTGCCGGAGGGGTCGGACTCTCAATAGGCGGTCCTGCCTTGGCTGCGGGTGCGATGTACGCCGGCCCTCCGGTTCTGGCGTATGTCGGCACGGAGACGGTTGCCGCAACCACGTACGCAGGAGTGAAGACGAAAGCGGCGGCGGCCACAACCGTCACCCTCGTGACGCGACACTACCAGCAGATTAGCGATGCATCCCTACGTGCGCAACTATGGGTTCTGAACACAGGTAATGCGGGTATCGACAAGTTTTGGAGAGTAGCCAATCGTATCGGACTATACCGTCAGAAGCCGGGGGGTGGCGGACACCCGCAGCCCTACCTCGAAGCAGGTGGTACCTTCACATCACCTAGCAAGACATTGGGTAATAAACTTGGTCCGGCCGAACGTTTCGTAATTGGCGTTGGTGAGGGATATGTGGAGACCACAGTAACCGGTACCACTGCGCCACCCGTGCTAGATCACTGGCATAAGGCTGGCCAGATCACAGGAAAGATCGGCGGAACTGTGGTCACAATCATTCAACGAGCCCTATGAGTGAGATTCTAATTACGCTTTTCGTTATTGCCGGTCTTGTGGGCTTGTTCCTATGGAAGATGAGCCGACCCGTCAAGTATCGAATTGCCAGAATTGGCGAACTAAAGCCATTACTGCAGGCCGTGCGAGACAGGGCGACTGATGGATCTGTAATCATTCTTACGGATAAGGCGTCGAAAAGATTCGTTCAGTTTGCGAAGCGTGGAGAGGACCCGAAAGAGGCTACTTTTCTCTTCGGGTTTCCTGACGCACCTTGGTCGCGCGAGATCTTTCAAGATGTCCAAGAAGCCTTCCGCAGGGAAGACATCAAGTGTTCCGTAGTGCCAGCTGACGGTGAACAGACGAAGCGTTTTCTCTACGTGGAAGCTATCCAGGACTTAGACTATGCCATTCAAGTTGCTAAGGTGGCACTTCGGGCAATGGAATTGGAGACTCATGGGGATTTCGTCGCTTCTATTGATGCAGGTATGAGTCGACGACTAGCTACGAAGGCTACACGCGATCACATCGTTTGAGTTGAGGAATGATGCTGTGGAAAGCGGTATGGACGCGGAGCATATGAATGCCCACCCGCCCTGCAGGCGAGAGCGAAGTGGTGGCGCCGCCGCTCCCGGCAAAGGCGCTCGGCTCGGCACGTCAGCGATAAGAGTCGATCTTATCGGACGTGGTGCGCTACCGATCACGGCGCTTGCAT
>CAYMFW010000017.1:0-38682 GCA_964389785.1 uncultured Planctomycetota bacterium | reverse complement strand
GAGGGAGGTCCTTTACCTGCGCGTCGGTCCTCGCGTCCGTGCTCAGGGGCGCCGCATCAGCCATGCCGCAGAGGATTACTCCTGCCATCGCGGCACACACCATCACTCCCCACACTATCTTCTTCATGCTGCCCATAGACCCGTCTCCTTTCTTCCGCCCGTTGCCGTAACCACAAACTATTGAAATCGATATAACACCACTCCTCATTACGAAATAGGGATCCCTCTATTCCCTTCTCTGCCCGTCACCGGCGCCCGCCCGGCCGCCGAAGCCGGCATCCTTCTCGTAGACCTTGATGTTCGCGAAAAAGCTCTCCGCGTTCGGTTTCGGCACGTCGTCGTGGTCGTTGGCGAAGATCATGTACGTCATGGCGCCCGTGAAATGCCGTCCCATCGGTATTACGTAGTGCTTCCAGCCGGGGGCGGAGGGGGCGTAGTTGCAGTAATCCCGGATCCCCCAGACCTGGGTGCCGTAGACCTTGAATGTGCGATTCTCGGGAAGCCTTCCCTGCTTGAGGGGCGCCCCGGTGTCGAATCCTATGGCATGGATCTCACCCTGACGGGGACTCCTGAAATCGAATTCGAGGATGGTATTGGGAGTTACCGTGTAGGGGAACTTCATGCGCTTCCAGCCGTTCCCCAGGAAACGGAGGGTTTCGCCGTCACGCTCGAACTTGAGGTCTACGCTGATGTCCTGGCCGGGCCCGCCGAAGGACTCGAGCTCACCCTCGACGGCGCGCACGCGCGGCGCGGTGGCCGCGGCCACGGCCGCCGCTCCCCTGATAAAGCCGACGCCGGATTGAACGGCCGCGACCTCACCTGCAGACAGAAGCAGGGAAGAGCCATCTTCCCTGCTGGTCAGTGCAACCGACCCTTCGATGACGCGGAGGGAAGTGGCGTTCTGGCTGACGAGGGTATCGAACGCGGTGCCTTTGACCTGGATGCGTGCCTGAGGTGTCCGCAGGATGAACGGCATGTCGGCAGGCTGGGGCGCGACCTTCGCTTCGAGGAGGCCCTTGCCGAGGTCCAGGCGCTTGCCGGAGCCGGACCTGACGAGCAGCAGTCGCGACTCTTCGCCGAGTGCGACCTTCGTGTTCTCTCCGGTGTAGGAGAAGGTGATCTCCTCTCCCGTCTTCGTCTCCAGAACGTCCTGTGCGAACAGGCCCATGCCGACGACGGCGACTATCCGGTCGCCGCTGCGGTGGACGATGACGCCGGGAGAGGTTTTTTCTATGCAGGCGACGAGCGTTTCGCGGAAGGTGACGACCTGGTGCTCGTTGTAGATGTACGATCCGATGAGTGCGATCAGGCATGCCACCAGCGACCACCACAGGCCGGGACGGACGCCGCGGCGGCGGCGGAACGATCGTCTTCCCCTCCCGTTGCGCCGCGGACGGTGTGAGAGATCCGATATGCGGCTGCTCCCGGATTTCATCGGACGGGGGGCCGGGCCCGCCTGCAGCAGGCCGCGCGCGAATTCCCTTCCCGTCGCCTCCGCGGCTATGCGGGCGGAGACGCCTCTCGCGAAATCCGCGCTGGTCTCGGTCTCCGCCAGGGCGTACTGCAGCAGCCTCTCGACCAGTACGTCCTTCCCCGCTTGTTCACGTATGTCCGGGTCATGCTCGACGAGGGCCGTCAGTTCCGCCTTCTCGTCGGGCGAGATATCTCCGCGGTCCAGCGCCGCTTTCAGCTCGAAATACCGCTTCATCGGGGACCCGCCGTCGCTGCTCATGCCGTGCGCCCTCCGGAGGAGGCACGGCCGGTGAGCTTGTGCTCGATACACTCGCGCAGACTGCGGCGGATCCTGACGAGAGAGACCGAGACCGCCTTCACGCTCTTGCCGATACGACGGGATACGTCGTCCAGGGACAGCCTGCCGTAGTAGCGGTCGTTCACCATCTGTGCGGAGGAGCCTTTCAGGCGATCGACGCATTCCCGCAGGGCCTGGAAGATGTCCGCCTCGGGGGCGGCCTGGTCAAGCAGGTCCGCCTGTTCCAGCGCCGCCTTCTCGAGAACCGAGAGTACTTCGTCCGCATCCATGACGTCCTGAAGACGAAAGGGCCTGCTCTTTCGAAACTCGTTTCGGAGTATGTTCTGGGCGATTCCCTTGAGCCAGGGATAGAACGGGCGGGAGGTATCGAAGGCGTGGAGCCGTTCGAACGCGCGCAGGAATACGTCCTGGGAGAGGTCGTCGACCAGGGAGGAGTCTCTCAGCCGCACGGCGAAGAACGCCCGGACCCGGCCCTGAAACATGAGCACCAGCTGCTCAAAGGCGATGTACTCGCCCTTCTTGGCTCGTTCAAGCAGTTCCTTGCCGCACACGCCCATTTCGACAACTCCTCCCATACATATTGTCTCACGCGCACGGAAAGGCTACAAAAAATTTGTGACGTCACGTTCTCACGCGGTCCGGGAAGAAGCTCGCGGGGGCCCGGTTTCACGATATCATGTTATTGAATATGTAGTTACGCTTATCGACGAGCGCCGAAAGCCCTTCCCGGAAGGCTGCGGCGGCGAAGAGAACTCATGGGACGCCGGGCATGGACTTCGTCCGGGGCCGGCGGTAGGATGCCCGTGCGATAGAGAAGCCGAAGATATCGCGGCCATCATAACCCAGGATTGTCATGAGAACCGGGCACGCGCCGGGACAGAGGCGCTCTCTATTGCGTCAGGCGCTCCGCTATTCCTTTCTGGAAGGCGCCTTCTCTGTCATCATGTTTGCGCTTCTCCAGACGTTCGCGGTGCCGGCGCTGATGGCGCTCGGGGCGGCGGAGATAGGAGTGGCCAATCTCACCGGCATGGCGGCCCTCACCGCGGGCCTGATCCAGCTGGGCGCGCCGCGGCTCGCCGCGCTGGTCCCCTCCCGACGCGCGCTTGTCGTATGGTGCGTTCTGATTCAGGCGGGTGCCTGTGTTCTGTTCGCGGGGATCGGTTTCCTCCCGGCGCACTTAGCGATCCCGGCGGCCGTCTTCGCCTACGCGTTCTACGGGATGAGCGGAAGCATCGCCAACGGCCCATGGGCGAGTTGGATGAGCGACCTCATCCCGGAAAGCATACGCGGCCGCTACTTCGCCCAGCGCGGGCTCTGGCTCGGCTTGGTCCACGGCTCGATCGTTCTGGCAACGGGATACATCCTGCACACTATCAGGCGGGGAGGAGAATCGGCGCCCTGGCGGGCGTTCGCGACGGTGTTTCTGATCGCGGCGGTCTGCCGGGTCATATCCGCTCTCTTTCTGCGCAGGCAGTACGAACCGGAGCAGATCGAACCGTTCCCGGCGCGCGACTTCACGTACTGGCAGTTCCTGACAAAGGTGCGCGAGAGCAACTTCGCCCGGTTCGCAGTCGCATTCGCATCTCTGAACGCGGCCGCGTTTTTCGCGGGAGCCTTCTCCGCGGTGTACGTGCTGAGAGATCTGCGCTACGGCTACGGGACGCTCGCGTTCTTCTCGACGGTGTCTCTCGTGTCCAGCCTGTTCTTCGTCAGGTTCTGGGGAAGGGTTTCCGACCGGTACGGTAACCGGTTAGTGCTTCGCGTCTGCGCGCTGAGCATCGTGCCCATTCCGCTCATCTACGCCACCTCCACATCGGTGGCCGCGCTGGCCGCGGCGCACGCGATCGGAGGGGCGATCTGGTCCGGTTTCGGGCTCTCCGGCTTCAACTACGTGATGGAGGCCACCACGCCGAAGAGAAGAGTGCGCTGTTTCGCTTATATGAATGTCACGGTGGGCATGCTGGCGGCGGCCGCCGCGATCGCGGGAGGCGAGATCGCCGTCCGGCTTCCGGTGGTCATCCAGTATCGCCTGCAGACCCTGTTTCTGATATCGGCGGCGCTGAGAATTCCGCCGGCGCTCCTGCTGGCCTTTGGCATTCGACAGCTCTCGAAGAAACCCGAGCCGGGGGCGCTGCAGCTCTTCTACGAACTGCCCGCGGTGCGCCCTACGGTGTGGCTCCTCAGGAGCCTGGCGCGACCGTTCAGGAGAATATAGCTACTTCGAAACTGCTTTGTCGGCTTCCTTGGCCGCCTTGACGATGGCGTCCTTCTGCTCCTGGGGTGCCCCCCGGAGCTCGCGTATGGCGTTGATGGCGTTTATCTCCTGCCACTTCTTGATGTGGGGGAGCGCCTTCTTGGCCTTGGGGCCTATCGCCGCAAGGCACTTCATCGTCTGCTCGAGGATTCTGGGTGTGAACTGACCCTTACCGAGGAAGTAGATCAGGAAATCGACGGCCGGCGCCGCCTTGGGCCCGAACTTGGTGAGGGCCTCGATGGAATTGAATATATGCGGCTCATAGCGGCCCAGGTTGAGGCTCTTCTCCAGCTTGTCGACGATGTTGGGTACCACGTTGTCGTGCACCGGGCCGATCTCTCCGATAGCCCACACGATACGCGGGAGGTCATGCCCCTCCTGGTGCAGCATTGAGATGAGCCGGTCCATGTGCTCCTTGGCCAGCGGCCCCATACGCCCGCACGTCCAGGCAGACTCTTCGCGGACCATCGTGTGTTCCTGGGAGTGCTTCTTGTAGTCGATCAGCCCCTTGGTCATCTTCGGGATCGCGACCTTCGCGGCCGGGCCTATCATCCCGATGGCGCGGGCGGCCTCCCGTCTGACGTCGGAATACTGATCGTAGTCCTCGTTGAACTTGGCGACAAGTGCCTTGGCGACCTCGGTGACCTCGGGGCTTTCCTTGGCGTCAACCAGTATCAGTCCCAACGCCTTCGCGGCCGCGGCCCGGTTGCGTTCGAACTGGGTGCCTTTCAAGAGGGGTACCAGCTTGGGAGCCGCCGCTCTCGCGAGCGGTCCGTACTTGCCCAGCGTCTGAGCGGCGACGAACCGGAGGTTCTCTCTGTCGGCTTCCAGAAGGGGGATCAGCTTCGGGACGAGCTTGGGCCAGAGTTTCTCCGGGGCCTCGGATATCGCGCGTGACGCCCGCACCTGCAGCCCCCGGTTCGGCGAGTCGAGCTGTTTGAGCAGCTGGTCCAGCGTCTTGCCCTTGATCTTGATCTCTTCCTCGCCCGCCGGCACTGCGGCGGCGATAAGGCACAACATCGCACACAGCACACACAATGTTATCCAGAGTCTTCGCATCGTATCCTCCCTTCCGGTCTGCATCATCGGTCTGCGTGTTTTCGCACCGGTATAAGCGCTTTCCGCGGCGAAATGTTTCAGTGCGTTACGTAACTCCCTGCGGAATGTATGTATATAGTATACCGCCGAAACGTGAAATCGCAAGGTTCGGAAACGGAGAAGGTCACTCCGGTCCGCCCAGTTCGTCCAGAAGGACCCGTATTTCGGTAAGCTCGGAGGCGCTGAGGCGGAACTCACCGGCCTTCACGTTTTCGTCCACCTGCGCCGGATTGCGGGCCCCGGTGATCGCGACGGTGATCCCTTCCTGGCAGATAACCCAGTTCGCTGCGAGCTGTGCCAGCGTGGCGCCGTGTCCCTCTGCAATCGGTCTGATTTTCTCCAGGAAGTCGAGGACCCTCTTCCGGTTCGCCGGCTGGAACCACTTCTGTCGGGCGCGGTGGTCGGTCTCGGCGAACGTTCTGTCCATCGTCACCTTGCCGGTGAGGATGCCGCGAGCGAGCGGGCTGTACGCGATGATGCCGACATCATTCTCGCGGCAGAAGGGGAGTATCTCGTTCTCTACGGAGCGATCGAGCATATTGTATTGCGGCTGGTCGGAGTCGAGCTGTCCGGCGGAAAGGCATCTTCCCATCTGTTCCGTGTTGAAGTTACTCACCCCGATCGCGCGGATCTTTCCCTGCTCCTTGAGTTTCAGCAGGCCTTCCATCGTGTCCTCCGGCGGCACGCCGGGGTCCGGCCAGTGACACTGGTACAGGTCGATGACCTCGGTTCTCAGGCGTCGGAGGCTGTCCTCGCATTCCTTCCGGACGCTCTCCGGCTCCAGATTGTAGTAGAACTGCAGTCCGGTATGGTCCGCGAAGTACCGGCGTCCCTTCCGAGGATCCCACACCAGCCCGCACTTCGTGGCGATGAGAACGTCGTCGCGGATCCCCTCGAGCGCCTTCCCGACGATCTCCTCGGAGTATCCCTGGCCGTAGACGGGCGCGGTGTCTATGAAATTGACGCCCCGTTCGACGGCCCTGCGTATCGCGCGGACGGACTCGTCGTCGTCCGCTCCTCCCCACAGCCAGCCGCCTATGGCCCAGCAGCCCAGGCCGATGGGCGTGACCTCCAGGTCCGATGTTCCGAGCTTTCGACGCTCCATTGGTACCTCCTTGAATATGTGATGACGTGAAGGTCTATCGTAATCCCGCCGCGGAACGAGGTCAAGCCGGCCTGCGGCGCGTCTGGTTTCCGCAGGGGTGATATGATATCTTCCCCTCGATGGGCACACGGTTAACGACAATTCTTCTCTCGGCGCCCTTCACTCTTGAACCGGGCGAGAAGGGGAGGGGCGCCCTGCACAAGGCGCTGTTCAGGAACTGGTCCTGGGAATGGAAGACCGGGAAAGAGTAATCGGAGGAGGGTTCTGATGAAACGAAACATATTTTTCCGGTCCGCTGTCCTGTTCTGCGCCGTGCTCGTGACCTCCGGCTTCGCGGCCGACGCGAAGTTCGTTCGAAAATCTTCTGTCAGGAAGGAAGGCGGCAAGTACGTCATTCAGTTCGAGGTAGACAAGCCGACGGACGTGACCGTGTCGGTTCTGGATAAGGACGGCAAAGTCGTCAGGCACCTCGCCGCCGGGCTTCTCGGGAAGAACGCGCCGACGCCGCTCGCGAACTCGCTTTCCCAGTCACTGAACTGGGACGGTAAGGACGATGTTGGAAAGCCGATGCCGGACGGATGTTCTGTGCATGTTGGCCTGGGGCTGACGGCCGGATTCGACCGATTCCTCGCGATGTCGGACCCGGGCGTCGGGAGCCGGGGCCCGCTTGCCGTCGCCTGCGACGGGGACGGGAACGTATACATAATAGAAGGATCGCTCTGGGTGTCGCGCGTCACCACCGCGATAAGTCTCAGGGCGTTCGATCGCGAAGGTAATTATCTTCGAACGGTCATACCGTTCCGCGCCGACTGGCCGGAGGAGAAGATCTCCGCGGTGGACTTCCATTCCCTGCCCGACGGCAGGCGGGTTCCCCTCACCGGCGCGCACAGTCATCGTTCGTACTCCGGTTTCCTGCGCGGCATTCCCGGGATGACCCGGAGCACGGCGCAGATCACGAAAGACGGGCGGCTCATAGTCGCCTGCGGAAGGGGGTTCACTGACGCGGAGGGGAGGAAGGGGAGGAGGCTGATCTGCGTGAAGACGGACGGCAGCGCTCCGAAAGAGCTGTTCAACGGCCCGCCCCTCCCGGCGGCGGCGGGCGACACGTTTCTCGCGCTCTCGCCCGACGAGAGGCACATATACGTAAGCGGCATACATCAGATGAAAGGGAAGGGGCGAAGCCACGCGGTCTACCGGGTCACATGGAAGGACCGCGAGCCCGCCGCGCCGTTCCTGGGGTCCGAGAGCGAGTCGGGCAAGGACAATCTTCATTTCGACCAGCCGAGAGGCGTCGCCGTTGACCCGGACGGGCGGCTCTACGTGTGCGACTACATGAACGACCGGATCCAGGTCTACACCGCCGCCGGGAAATTCGTCAGGACGCTCGATGTGAAGGGGCCGGAGCAGGTGCTGGTGGATCCCGGGAGCCGGGCGCTGTACGTCCTGAGCGTGCGCGACCGGGGGGCGACGAACCGGTACGCCGAGGTTGTCTGGGAGGTCTACATCGACAAGTCGGTCATTAAGTACAAGTCGCCCGATGACTTCACGGAGGTCGCGCGGATAGATCTCCCTGCGAAGCGCCGCTACTTTCACGACTGTCCGCCGATACTGTGCCTGGATCCCTCCGGAAAGGAGCCGGTGATATGGATTGCGAGTGTCGCCCATCAGGGCCCGACGGATTACCTCTGGAGAGTCGTCGACAGGGGAGAGAAGCTGGAGCGTATCGAGCACAAGGTGAAGCGGCTCTCGGGAAGGACGCTCTCGCCGCACGTCGCGGCGGATCGGGCTCACAACGAGTTTTATCTCATTGGCGGGGGTATGCCCAAGCCGGTGCGCGTGAACGCCTCGACGGGCGGGGAAGAGGTGATTCCCATCGGGGGGATGGATAAGATGCAGATCGGCGACGCCGAGGTGGGGCCGGACGGCATGATTTATCTCAAGTTCCCCAACGTTGAAAATATCCTGGCGAAGAACCCGGACAAGCGCTTCGTCATCAAGCGGTACGGCCGGGACGGGAAGCCGGTCCCCTTCACCGAGGGCGGCGGCATCGCCTGCATAGGACGCCACAGCGGCACGAAGAGCAGCCCGTTTGCCGTCGCTCCGGACGGACGGGTGTACACCACCGAATGGTCCGAGCTGAAGGAGGGCGCCAAGGGCACCCGGTGCATCGTCAACATCTACGGCGCGGACGGAAAGCTGGAGAAGCGCGGGTACATCTCGGACATGACGAAAACCGGCGGGGATATCATCGTGGACTCGCGCGGCCGAGTGTACGTCGCGGATGCGGTGAAGCCGCGCGACCCGAAGGCGGTCCGAAGCCGTGAGTTCCCGTCGTTTCTGGGCAGCGACCCGCGGCTTCACTACAAGCTGTGGTACGGAACGCTGTGCCGCTTCGGCGAGAAGGGGGGAGCCTTTCGTCACCTCTCGAAGGACGAGCAGGACAAAGAAACCCACCTGGGGTATCACAATATGTCCGTTACCATCGAGGGTGCCGAGTGGCAGTACTTCGGCGTCGGCCCGATGACCCAGGGCGCGGCCTGCGAGTGCGTGATGGCGCGTATGGACGTGGACGGCTGGAGCCGGATATTCGTTCCCGACGTGCCGACGTATTCGATCCGTGTGCTCGATGGGAACGGAAACTTCCTCACCCGCTTCGGCGAGTACGGGAACTACGACGCCCAGGGCCCCAAGAGCGAGGTCCCGAAGCCGGAAATCCCGATGTGGTTTCCGCAGAGCGTCGCCGTGCTGGACGGGCACGCCGCCGTCGTGGACAGCCACAACCGCCGTGTGCTTCAGGTGAAGCTCGGCTATCGTACGGAACATACGATGCCGGTGCCGTAGCGGAGTATACCTTCGCTCATTCTCGGCGCCCATAGGAGATTGGGCGCCTCCGAGGCAGGCTTCGACCGCGCTAGGAAAGGTCCGCCTGACGGCGGACGCGGTCGAACCCAGAACCCGCTCGGGAACCCCCTGCTACGGCACTCTCTTATTGTAGCCGGGGGTCGCGTTCCTTTATCTTGCGATAGTCATAGCCGGCGGTGCGGAGTGCCTTCGTCCAGGAGCCGAGGTATCGTCTGGCGGCGGCGAAGAGCGCGGAGTCATCCGCCTTGACCGCGCCGGATCTCAAGGGAAGCCTGTCGCGGTAACGCCTGCGGATGGCCTTCGCTATCTTCTCCTTCGTCCAGAGCGGCATCAGTGACTGGTAGGGCAGGCGCAGCGACTTTGCCGCCCGTTCAAGGGAGCCGAAGCGGCGGTTGACCGAGCTGAGCATGGCCACGTCCTTGGCGTTCATGTCGGCCCAGTTGAGCGGGCCGTGTTTCTTTACCCACCTTCGAAGCTCGACGGCGAGCGCCTTGCGGGACCGGTCCTTGAACGGATTTATCTTCCGGTAGTCGAACCCTGCCGCCTCGACCGCCTTCTCCCACGTGCCGAAGTAGCGGCGCGCGGCGCCGCCGAGCCCGCAGTCCTCCTCGTTGATGACGGACGCCATGAGAGACTTCCCCTCGCGGCGGCGCTTCTTTATTGCGAGAAGGATGTCTTTCTTCGTCCAGTGCCGGAATCCGCTCGTCTCCACACCGGCGGCTTCGAGCGCGTCGTACCATGTGCCGAATGCGTAGGACGCCTGGCGCGCCAGGCCGCCGAGGTTCTTCTCCGCGACGGCGTACGTCATCGGCCCATACCTGCGGGTGCCGGCCCGTATCGCCCTGATGATATCGCTTCTCGTCCGGGGGCGGTAGGCGGACTTGCCCTTCCGTCTCTTCTTCGGCCGCACCGCGCGCGTCCCGTCGGATATCTTCTTCCGCAGGAACGGGCTGTACACGTAGTCGACCTTGTACCGCTTCATCGCTTCTTGTACTCGTCCGTGGTGAGCCCGTGCTTGTAGATGTGGCGCCAGCCGAGGCTGAGGAACTCCTCGCCGCATATCCTGCACGTCACGTAGTGTCTGTAATCACGCTTGGCCATAGGCGGGAAGTGTACCAGAAAGCCTGTGCGCTCTCAATATGGATGCCGCGATAATCCTCGCCGCTTCCGCGGCGGGGAGGTCACACCCTCAGGGAACGCAGGCCCACCGTACGGGCTATGATGACAAGCGATATCACCACGATGGTCACCTGCAGCATCCCGAGCGCCGACGCCTGTCCGATGGCGGAGTTGTATACCAGCTGATACAGGGTGACCGGGATCGTCTGTGTCCTCGACGTGTAAAGCAGGATGCTGGTGCTCAGCTCGGCCACGCCGGTTATGAACGAGAGCATACCGCCCGCGACCAGGCCCGGCATGATCATCGGTATGGTGACCCTTCTGAAGCTGTATGCCCACGAGGCCCCCAGGCTGAGCGCCGCCTCTTCGATGCTGGGGTCCATCTGTTCGAAGGATGCGATGACCGAACGGATGACGTACGCCGATCGGCGTATGAACAGGGCCGCGATCATGATGACCGGGGTGGCTACCCAGACCGCGCCGAAGGAGAACACCGTCTGGCGATTGAAGGCGGTGATGTAGGCGATGCCCAGCACCGTGCTGGGAACCACGTAGGGGGCGGTGACGATGGCGTCGAGGAATTTCTTGCCCCACAGGCGTTTCCGGGAGAGCATGTAGGCGGTCAGGGTCCCGTAGACGACGGCCAGCACGGTCGACACCGACGCGAACACCAGCGTGTTTCGCAGCGGCCGAAGCAGGGAATTGGAAAACAGGTTGACGTAGTGCTTGATGTGCAAGGGCGGGGGCATCAGGCGATCCACCGGCCAGCGCTGAACGTCGGTGAAGGACATCAGGACGATCATGGCAAGCGGGAGAAGCGTTATCGCCGCCAGAAACGCGGCTATGCCGGTAGCCGAAGCCCGGCGCCAGCCGCGCAGCGGCTGAGCCGCGCTCACGGCACGCTGTCTGGTGCTGGCGTAATCACGCCGCTGAAGATACGAACGGATACCCAGCAGCACGATCAGGGATACCACGGACAGCAGCACGCTCATCGCCGCGGCGATGTTGGCTTCGCCCGCGACCTTGGCCTTGAAGATGGCGACGGTGAACGTCTCGTACCCCATGAACAGCGGTCCGCCGAAGGTCGCCATCGACCGGGCGAACACCAGGATCCCGCCGGCCGCGATGCCGGGGGCGAGAAGCGGCAGTGTTACCCGAAAGAACGTCCGCCGCCGGGACGCGCCCAGACTGAGAGACGCTTCCTCCATGGCCGGGTCCAGGCGGCCCATCACCGCGGAGATGGTGAGAAACATCAGCGGCATGAACCCTATCGTTTGCAGGATCACCACCCCCGCGAAGCTGTCCAGGTAATACGTCGCTTCCCCGAGCTCCCCGGTCATGATAAGGCTGCCCAGGCGGGTTATCAGTCCGTGCTTTCCGTAGAGCATGATGTACGCGTACGCGGCGACGAATCCGGGCATCACGAGCGGCATCAGGGACATGGCGTACATCATGCCGCGACCGGGAAAGTCGTATCGGGTCAGCAGGAACGCCAGCGCGGTGCCGAGCGCGGTGGTGGTGACCACGACGATGCCGGCCACTTTCAGGCTTCGCAGGAACGCGATGAAGTACGGCGACTCGAGGTCGAAGAAGATGGTATAGTTACCCGCGGTGATGCTCTCCGTGGCCCGGGCGACCAGGCTGGTGTGCAGGAGAGACAGAGACGGGTAGATGATATAGGCGACGATCACCCACGCGATGGGCAGAGACAGCCAGAAGTACGGTGATCGCAACACCTGCTTCCACCGCGCCTTCCTGTGCGTGTCGCTCATCGCCGTTCCCTACAACGCGAACAGGTCACCGGGAGGGATCGATATCTCGGCTCCGTCACCGCGTGTGAGCGAGCGAAGCTCCGGTCGCGGCTCGCTGGAGACGGACAGCTCTACGTCTTCCTGCAGCGCTACCGCCACGTCGAGCTTGGATCCTACGTACTGTACGTCGGCTATCGTGCAGGGAATGCAGTCCGCGGCGTCTCCGGATGAGCCGGCGGGGAACAACCTGATCTTTTCCGCCTTGGTCGTCACCCAGAGCGTGTCGCCGGCCTTCCGGTCCAGCCGTCCGGCGCCCGCGGTGAGCTCCGCACCGTCCGCGGTGCGCACGCGGAGCCCGTCGGCGGTCTTCTCGACCACCGTTACTTCCATCTGGTTGGCGCGTCCCATGAAGTCGGCCACGAATCGGGTGGCGGGATGTTCGTACAGCTCCCACGGCTCACCGGCCTGTTCCAGCCGGCCTTCGTTCAGGACCGCGATGCGGTCCGAAATAGCCAGGGCCTCTTCCTGGTCGTGGGTGACGTATACCGCGGTGATGCCCAGCTCGCGCTGGAGCCGCACCAGCTCGCCGCGCATCTCGACCCGGAGCTTGGCGTCCAGGTTGGAAAGCGGCTCGTCGAATAAGAGTATCTGCGGCTCGATGGCGAGCGACCGGGCGATGGCGACGCGCTGCTGCTGGCCGCCGGAGAGCTGGCTCGGGCGCCGGTCGGCCGTTTCAGTGAGGTGGACGACGGACAGCACCTTGTCCACCTGTTTCTTGATGTCGGCCACCGGCGTCTTGCGGGCACGCAGGCCGAACGCGCAGTTTTCGAACACGGTGAGGTGCGGGAACAACGCGTAGTTCTGGAACACGATGCCGATGCGGCGGCGGTTGGGGGGGACGTCGTTCATCACCGTTCCGCCGATGACCACCTCGCCCTTCGTCGGCGTCTCGAAGCCGGCGATCATTCGCAGGGTGGTGGTCTTGCCGCATCCGGAGGGTCCGAGCAGACTGAAGAACTCGCGTTCGTTTATGGTAAGGGTCAGGTCGTCCACGGCCGCAACGGCCTCATCGCCATGGCCGAATGTCTTGGTGATATTCTTCAGTGCGATTTCCGCCATAACGGTTCCTACTTCACCAGGTAATCGTCGATGGTCTTGTACTCCGGGATCTTCGGGTTGGCGGCCACGTAGGCCGCGCCGCGTCCCTTTACTTCGTTGCTCCAGATATTGAGCCATTCAGCGCGCAGGTCGGCGAGCTTCACCCAGTCGACGCTGGCCGCCGGGAGCTTCTCCGTCGGGTATTTCTTCATCCACTCGGACATCGCATCGGGCGGGACCCCATCGGTCAGGGTGGGCCTGCCGTGCCGTTTCAGGCTGTAGGCGGCGTGCTCGGGCGATGCCAGGAAATCCATCCACATCTCGGCCGTCTTGACGTGGGGGGCGCCCTTGGGGATCAGGACCCCCAGCCGGCCGACCGCGACCCAGCTCGAGGGGTACAGCAGTCCGAGGTTGGCGAAATCCTTTTCGTATTTGAGGTGCAGGGTGAAGCCTTCGTTCCACAGCGCCATCTTGCTGGCCCCGCGGGCGACGTCGAGCACCGTCTTGGTGGAGTTGTCGTGGTAGCGGCCGCTTACCTGGTTGTCGAGGCGAAGGAGGAAGTCCTTTCCTTTTTCGGGTCCCCACAGCGCCATGAAGGAAAGCAGTATCGTACCGCCGGTGCCGGACTGGGTGGGATCGCGCACGATGATCTGGTCCTTCCACTTGGGATCCAGCACGTCGATCCAATCCTTCGGCACTTCCTCCAGGGACACCTTGTCGGTGTTGTACACGATGCCGTATACGCCGAAGCCGGGTGACCACCAGTGGCCGTCGCTGTCCTTGGCGATGTCGGGGATCTTGTCCCATTGCGGAACCTTGTATGGATGGGTGAGGCCCTTGCGTGCGGCGATGACGGCGCGTTCGGACACGGTGTCCAGGATGTCGGCCTGGGGGTTCTCCCGCTCAGCCTCCATCCGCGCGTAGCCGGCGCTGGTGCTGGCGTAGATCCAGTCGACGTCGACGTCCACGCCGCGTTTCTCCTTCGCCCATTTCTTGAACAGTTCGATCTTGGGCTCCATGGTGTCCGCGACGGCGGCGGTGTAGACGACGAGCTTGTGTGTATCGGCCGAATCACCGTTCCCGCCGCATCCGGCGACGAGCAGCGAGCAGGCCAGTATCAGGGTGAACAGTACAAAGGTCCTGGCGGTCATCACGTTCTCCTTTCGTTTCTCACGGGGGCCGTATGTTACTATGATGTTACGTGCGCTACAAAATGTTTCATATGTTTTGAAACACTTGCGGATGGAGGGACATCACTACAGGGAGGTGAGCAGTACCGGCTCCGGAGGGAAACACTGCGCCTGATGACCTTGACAATGTCGCGTCCGGAAGTATAGTTGCATGGGTGAAGAGGATAAAGTGTACGGGAGGAGAATAGGCCGTGAGACGTCAAGGAGCGGTGTTTGACCGGAGCCTCCGCCGGGGAGGGGCTCTTGATGCCAGAGCCTTCAGCCTGATCGAGCTCCTCATAGTCATTGCCATCATCTCGATCCTGGCGAGCATACTCCTGCCCGGCATGAACATGGCGCGGGAGAGGGCCCGTTTTGCGGTCTGCATGAACAACCTCCGGCAGTACGGTGTCGGGATGTACACGTTCGCGATGAATAACAAGGACAGGTTCCCCATCGACGTCCAGCAATCCAACAGCTCGGCGGGAATGGTCGGCGTTGTTCCGGGCAACCTCGGCGGGAATGTGGGGGGATGGTACGACAAGTGGTGGGGTGTAGTCAGTACCGGGAGTCGCTGGCTTGCCAAGCCCGGCAAGTACCTCAAGGATGTGAATGTTCTGTACTGTCCGAACATCCCGAGCAGGAACGGGCCGACCAGGCTGTGGGGTTCCGACTATCAGAACGCTTACAACGGCGGAGGATACCCGGCGCTTTTCTGCCAGTACGGGAACGTGCTGAACCGTCACGCCAGCGCCAAGACACCCAAGATCGGCTACCGTTATTTCCTGAGTTCCGGGGACGTCGTTGGCTCTTCTCTGAAACAATGTCGGGGACGGGTGAAGACGGGGAAGATGCCTCTCAGTCCGACGGATCCTCCGAATTGCTGGATGGCCGCCGATTGGTATTCGGGAGGCGGGCAGGAGAGATTCGGCTGGGTTCCTCATTTTCCGACCGACGGCATGACCGGATTCATATACAACGTGCTGCACAACGACGGCCACGTCGACGATCATATGGTGTTCGCATGGAACTGGGGGTACTACGGGATAAAGGGCGACCATATGCGGGCCACCGGGACGTCCAATCCGATCCACATGAGCCGCAGGACCTACGACACCGAGACCGAGCGGCGGAGAGCTCCCAGCGGTGAGCTTGCCTGGTAGGGGGACGCGATCGGAGAGCCGCCCCGGGTCCGGACGACTCGCATGAAACAATTGTCCGGGGAGGGGACATTATGACTGGTAGAGGAGGATAATCTGTGAAGGAAGGCAGGGAAGAGACGGATGCGGTTGTCAGCCGTGTCCTGGACGGAGACAGGGACGCGTACCGCCGGATCGTGGAGGAATACGAGGTGAAGGTGCGCATCCTGCTTGCGGCGATGCTTCCCGACAACTTCTGGGTGGAGGACCTGACGCAGGAGGTGTTCCTCACTGCGTTCATGAAGCTCTCCGAATACGAGATCGGGACCAGCTTCGAGGCGTGGATAAGGGAGATCGCGCGCAACTACGCGCGGAACGAACGGCGAAGGTGGATTCGGGAACACCAAGCGAAGGAGCGGCATCGCGCGGAAATCGAACGGATCGCGGCCGAACGGCTGGACGCGCTGGCGGAAGGCGCCGGAGATGACATGGTCTCGACCATACACGAATGCATCGACGAGCTGAAGGACCGCACCGCGGGGGTGGTGAAGGCCTTCTATTTTGACAGCGAGTCCGGCAGGGACATCGCCGAGAAGCAGGGGAAGCCGGAGGGATGGGTCCGGCTCGTATTGTACCGGGCCCGGGCGGCCATCGCGGAGTGTATGACACGGAAGGGAGCGCTTGGTCGTGTCTGAAGATAGTCTGGCCGAACTGACCACCGCGTATCTCGGAGGCTCCGCCTCTCAGCGGGAACAGCAGGAGCTTCTCGATGTCATGACTCGATCCTCCGACGATCGGGATCATGTGTGCGCCAATCTCCTTGTCGACCGGCTGATGCGAGAGATGGGGAAGAAATCCCTCGATATAGACCGGGTCATGAGCGCCTTGCCTAACGGTACAAGCTCCGCCGTCGCCGACGACGTTCTGCGGAGCGTCCGCGTGATGGACTCGGTGCGGAAGGGCACGACGCCCTCGCGCGGCACGAAGATGACATGGTTCGTGCGGGGGGTACTCGCCGCGGCGGCTTGTGTTGCCGCGGCCGTCGGGATATTCACGGTGTCGCGCTCCTTCCGTCCGGTGGTTGCGTCCGTGACGGTATGCGAGGGGACGGGGAGCGGCGTCGCGCTGGGAGACGCGATCAGAGCGGGGGAGACCGTTTCCGTCGCGGAAGGCGGCTGGGTCCAGCTTCGTCTGCCCGACAGGTCCGTCATCGATCTCGGCGAGCGCACCACCATCACGTTCCCCGCCGCGCGCGAGCACGCCGACGTGATCGTCGGGAAGGGCAGGATCTATTGCGCGATGAAGAAGCGCGGGGCGGACCGCTCTCCGTACGCCGTCGCTACGAAAAGCGGGGTGTGCGTTGCGGTGGTCGGCACCGCGTTCGAGCTGAGCGTGGACGCGCAGAAGACCATAGTCAACGTGGAGCGCGGAGAGGTGCGGGTCCACCTGGATTCGGACGTCTCGACAGACGTCGGCACGGAGGTGTCTTCCCTGCAGAGACTCGAGGTCGGCAGCGACGGGACGATCTCGAAGAAGGAGAATCTGTTCCTCCACGAAATCGCTCCCTGGAAATTCCGGCAGGCGGATGTCCCGCCGGGTACGGTGCTTTTCGAGGACGATTTCGAGAGCGGTCCTGGGAAATGGGACGTGAGGAGAGGAACATTCGCGATCCGGGGGAGCGGCATTGGGGACAGCAAGTGTCTGTCGCTCGGGGGCACGCAGGGGAACTATCTCTTTGTGGCCAGGTTCTCGCCGCGGCATGAGGATTTCGAGATCAGCTACAGGCTGTGCTTCAAATACAGTATGCACTACCTGATCGAATTCTACCCGTCACGCGAGGGGGACGGACGTCCGGTCCGCCCGAAGTGGGAGCGGGCAGAGATATACCACGACGAGCGGGCAATGCGCTGGTATGAACATCGGTTCATCGTGCACGGCAGGGACGTCACGCTTATCACATCGTTCCAGGGACGTGTCCTGCTGAAGAAGAAAGGGCGCTTCTCCGGCGGCTTCGCGGCCATCGGGTTCCCGCTTCCGTCCGGGGGGCCTCCCGCCGCCGGCGTGCGCATGGACAACTTCGTGATCAGGAAACTAGAGAAGGAAGAGTGAGACGCGCGAACGGGTTCACTTTAGTCGAACTGCTCGTGGTCATTTCGATTGTCGCGCTTCTTGCGTCCTTTCTGCTCCCCGGCCTGACCCGTGCCCGCGAGTACGCGTACTTCACCACCTGCAAGAACAGTGAGAGGCAGATAGTGATCGGGTTTCTCTGCTTCGCGGGCAACAGCAAGGGCAGGATGCCCGAGGCGAGATGGGCGTGCGGTGGAGGAACCGGCAGGCGGGTGGGGCGGAGGATCGGCGGCAAGGGCGGCGTGTGGCATTACAGCGACGCGGGCGGCACCAGCCTGCTGACGAAGATATACATGCCGGACGACCCCAGCACCAGGTGGAACGGCACTACCGGCGATAATCGCTTCATCGGACACCCGAGAGAGCCCGGGCTCTATCTTCCCATAGAGATACTGTGGGACCCTATTGTGAAGACGAGAAACTGGGGACCGTGGGGATACCAGTCGACGAGCCTGACGTGGCCGACCCCCGTGGCCAGCGGCGGGCCGGGCGGCGGTCCGTACGCCGGAACCGAGGGCGTACGGGACGAGTACAGCCGGTGGAAGGGGATGTTCGGGTACGAGTTCTTCATCGGTACCGTCGGGTGCGAGCAAGCCGACCTGAGTCCTCCCAATCTGGAGCACGTGCTCGGCTCTCCTACCATGTCGTCGGTGCGGTTCAGTGAGGAACCGTTTCGTCCGGCAACGAACAGCAGGAACGTGATGACCTCTCAAAGAGGTTCTGTGTGGATAGGGGCGTGTCTGATACCGCTTTCCTCATGGGGAGGAGTTGCCCGCGATTTCCGGTCGCATTTCGGCGTTCGCGGGACTCTTCCGGGGGAATTCAGGTTCAACGTCGTCCATCTCGACGGACACGTGCACGACTCCATCTGGCATCCTTCGGTGGGCAACTCGTCGAGCTGGCTGGATGAGTCGCAGCCGAACCACGACAACATGTACGGTGTTCCGTACGGCCACCTCTGGAAATGCGAGCCGGGCAGCGCGCCCGGAAGCACCAGCACCGACGGCATAGAGGACGAGCCGGAATTCGACGGCGCGTTCGACGCGAACGGGTAGTGCCGCAGCGCCGGATCGGCAGATAGTCTCACCTGAGATGAAACATATCTCTCGCAGTGAGACATTAGATATTCAGAGGGGCGTCAACAGGTCACGTGTGAAAGGATTACAGAGATGAGAATGCTGGCCATTGCGGGCGTTCTGTTGTGCGCGGCGGCGTGGGGAGCGTCTGGGGCGCCGAAGCTGGAGAGGATCGCCATCGCGGCGGACCGTGACTATCTGGACGGCCCGGCCAAGGAGGCCTTCCTGATGATGCACAAGGGGTGCGCCCTGGATGAGGAGGGGAATATCTTCGTCAAGCCGGCCGTCGGGCTGGGCTCTATACGGTGCATCCGGACGGACGGACAGATGGTGACGATTACGGGGGGTGACCGGTGGTGCGGGAACCTGGGCCTCGACGAAGGCCCCGCCGCGTTCATGCCGGACCTGTGCGGCGCGGTGGGCACCAAGGGAGGATACGGCGGCGCGGGCGGCGGCTGGTTCAACGTTTCCGGCGCGCCGTGGAAGGGTGAAGAGCACGGGTGTCTGTACGCGGGAATCGGCGGGTACCCCCATAAGATATTCAAGAACAAGGAAAAGAATGGGCGCTGGTGGTTCAAGCGAATCGGCACGGGCGACAAGCCGCTGCCGACGACGGTGGGGGGAGCCGTGAAAATCGACGGGGTGAACCTTCTCGGGGTCACCTTCTCCGGCGCGCAGTTTGCGCACAAGGGAAACCTGTACCGCGTGGATTCCGCCAAGGGAGAGATCGCCTGCGTGCTGGCCGCGGCGGACTACGGGGAGCACGTGCCGTCGATGAAGAAGGCGGGACGCATGAACGTGGGCGACAGCATGGGTCCGGCAGAGGGGGCGGGTATGGCTCCGGACGGGACTATGTTCATCAAGTACTACAAGACATCGTATCCGCACGGGCGAATCTTTCGTGTTTCCCCGGATCGATCGAAGGTTGAGGAGATAGTGAGATCCACGGGCAAGGGGGTGCGCAATCAGGACGGGTCGGGGATCAATACCCGCTGGCACTGCGGGCCGAACGGGTTCGTCCCGTACGCGGGTGACTGCATCCTGGTAAACGCCATCGATTCCAACAGGGTGCGGCGCTGGATGGGCGGGAGGACCGCCCATCTGTGCAACGACGGCGAATGGCGGGAGCAGGGGCCCACACAGAACGTGTACGGCAGCTCGGTTCGGGGCAAGGGGTGGCTTCTGGGGAAGACGGGCGGGAAGGACTTCATATTCATCTACTATCCCGGCGAAGAGAACCAGGGGGCTTCGGGCATCTTCCGATTCGGCCCGATCGACATGACCAAGCCGACCGTCGGCACACCGGCAGAGTGAAAGGAGCAGCATGATGAAGCACATACTCCTATCGCTTTTGCTGAGCGGTGTTGCACTGACGAATGCCTTCGGCGACGGGGTCGAGGTCGCCCCCGAGGCCGAAGGGACGAGATCTCAGACATGGGCGAGCGCGGCGTGGTCCGAGGGTGCCACGTGCTGGCTGGTTGCCTGGCGCGAAGGGTTTCTGAATGAAGAGAAGGGATCCATCTGGTGTGCCCGGATCTCCGCGGATGGGAAGCCCCTCGACCCGGCCGGGATCCGCGTAACGGACGGTGCGGCAATGACGGACCGTCCGGAGGTGGCATCCGACGGCAAGGACTTCCTGATCGTGTGGGAGGACATGCGAAACGGCAGCGACTGGGACGTGTACGGCGCACGGGTATCGGGCGAAGGGAAGTGCCTGGATGCGGGCGGATTCCTGGTGGCGGGCGGCGCGCACAACCAGTGCAGGCAGGATGTGGTGTTTGCCGGGGGGAATTACCTGGTGGTCTGGATGGGCTTCACCGACGGATACGATGTGTACAGCGCGCGCGTATCCTCCGCGGGCAAGGTGCTCGACCAGGCAGGGCGGGCGGTTCTGGACCCGGGGAAGGGGCTGAAGGCAGGGCAGGCGATATCGCCGATACTCTCGGCCTGTGGTGACCGGGTGATCGCCGCCGTGACCGCGGCCGAATACAAGTATGCGAATGGGAACCTGGCGCTGGTATCCATCGATCCGGCGGACGGCAAGGCTGCCAGGCTGCCGTCCGGCTACAACGTGAGTAACGAACGGGTTCGGGCGCCGGCGTTCGCCGCCGGCGCGGATGGCGCGTTTTCCGTGACGGCAGGCGGGCGAGGACGGGGCGGCGGCAAGCACCGGTTCATGATCCACCAGGTGGACAAAGCCGGCGCGAAGTCGGGTGAATCCAGGGATCTGTACATGAGGGCGGGATGCAACTACATGTTCCCGCGTCTGACGATGGCCTTCGGCGGCACCGGGTTCCTGTTTACATGCGACTATGGTGTGCTCGCGGGCGACAAGAAGACCGGCATGACGATGCGCACGGAGGTCCACGGCTGGCGGGTCGCCCCGGACGGCGCGGTGACGCCGGACATGGACAAGGGATTCGTGCTCGCTTCGGACGGGAAGTGTGATCTGGTGCTGCCTTCCGTGGCGGCAGGGCCGGCGGGGGCGTATCTGGCCGTGTACAGCATGGTGCGCGGCGTCGACGACATCAAGGTGTTGTCGAAGATCGTCAAGTAGACCGATAGAGGAATCCGTCATGCGGATAGGTTCGAAGGCATTCAGCCTGGTGGAGCTGCTGGTGGTGATCGCCATCGTCGCGCTTCTCGCGGCGCTGGTTCTGCCGGGCCTCTCCCGCGCAAGGGAGTACGCCTACTTCACCTCGTGCAAGAGCTCCCAGAGGCAGATCGGGATGGGATTCCTCTGCTTCGCCGCCGACCACAGAGGCGTCATGCCGTCGAACGCGCTGAGCCGTGCCGAGGCGACGGCGATAAACGTGAAGTTCGGATTGGGGACCGGGGATTCCGCGTTCCATCCCGAGCAGACCCTGGGCAACGACTGCTTCGGCCCGGCGCCGAAGGAGGACAGGACCCCGACTCGAAAGATGGGGGTCATCGGGAGCAGCTGGATCAGCGGCGGGTGCAGATGGTTCTACGGCAGGCTGTACATGGCCTACCCCGGCGACGAGAGGCAGACATGGAACGGAACCCCGACCGGAAGTCTCGACTGGCTGGGCAAGCCGGGGCAGCAGGGCAGGTACCTGCCTGTGGACATGCTCTGGGACCCGATCGTGATTGTCAGGGATTGGGGTGTGTGGGAGGGGTACCGGTCGGCGGTGCACAACTTCGGAAGCGGCAACGAGCTGCTGTATGCGGGAAGCGCGCGGCACAGGGACGTTCTCTCGAGATACGTGAGGGGTCACGGCTTTCTCGGGTATTACTTCTTCACGTACGCGGTGGGGTGCGACTACTGGCGGAAGAATCGCTCCTGGACGAATCACCTGCTTGCGAAGTGGGAGGTCGGGGGAGAGTGGGAGGGGCCGCTGCGCGCGGAGGGACCCAACTGCCGCCCGGCGACAAACAACAGAAACATCACCGCAATGGCGGAGCCCTCGGCGTGGGTGGCGGCGTGCCACACGCCCCTTGCGGGCAGCGCGCAGAACTATCCGGTTCCTCCGGTACCGCAGGTTCGCGAGCACGTCTTCCGCTCGCACTTCGGCTGGCGCAGGACCGTTCCCGGCGGCTTCAGATTCAACCTGCTTCACGTTGATGGGCACGTGGACGATTCCATCTGGCAGGAAAATACCGTAGAATCCAACTGGCTCATCTACGGCACCGGCGGCTACGACTACAAGAATCACGCCTACGGCTGGCTGAGGGGAAGCCCTCCCTCTGCCGGCCTGAAGGAGTTCCCGGAGTTCGAGGGCGCGTTCGACCAGAACGCGCACGAGATGCGAAAGGTCGACAGATGGTATCCATAGAACTTCTCGATATCAGAGCCGCTTTTGTGAAACATATTTTCGGTGTCGAGACATTAGATATATGAAGGGATGGGGCCAATCCCCGACCCTGACACACAGAACGCACACAGGTGACATCACGACCGAAAGAGCCAAAGGAGTGAATATGAGACAGATCATGCTGGCGCTGTTGTTAACGTGTTCCTGGGGCGTCGCCCGCGCAGCCGAGTGGCAGAAACCGTATTCGGCGCCGTGCACGGAACGTGAGAACGTGTTCGAGTTTACCCGGAAACCGGTGGTGAAGCTTGTCGGCAAGGACAAGTACGAGATCTCGTTTGCCGTCAAGGGGTACTGCGATGTGACCGTGGCCGTGGTGGACGACAAGGGCTTTGTTCTTCGTCACGTGGGGTCAGGCGTGCTCGGAACAAACGCGCCGGCTCCGTTTCAGAAGAATTCCCTGGAGCAGACCGTCATCTGGCACGGCAAGGACGACCTCGGGGCGTACGTGAAGGAGCCGGGGAAATGCCGCGTGCGCGTGATGCTGGGAGTGGAGCCGGAGCTCGACAAATGGATCGGGGCGACGGACCCGCACAACCTGCCCGGGCGCAACCTGGGGCTTGTCGTTGACGCTACCGGTGCCTATATCATGACGATGGGGACGCGGACGAAGCTCTACATCCGAAAGTTCGATCGGGACGGCAACTATCTGCAGTCCATAGTCCCGCCCTCTTCCACGATCCCTGAATCCAGGCTGGCCGGGATGGGGTATGTCGAGTACGAACAGGGCAAACGGGCACTGCACGGAACGTCGGTGTACCAGACCACGGCGGACCATTGCGTGTATCCGGCGGGCGGTCTGGGGAAGTACATGGGCGACGTGCAGCCCGCGGTCGCGGGGAACAGGCTGTTCTTCTGCAACGACGGCAAGCATGCGGCAACCAGAGTGTTTTACATACACACGGACGGCTCGACGGACGGAGTGGGTGTGGGGGGCTGGCCGCTTACGCCCCGGTACACGCACAATCAGGCGCGGTTCGCCGCGTCTCCCGACGGCAAGTGGATCTATGCGACGGCGGACGGAAACCCGGTCGTGTGGCGTTTTGCGGCGGGCGGCAGCGAGGCCGCGAAGGCCTTCATCGGCGACCCGAAAAAGCCGGGGAAAGACGACGCTCATTTCAATAAGGCTTTAGGTATCGCCTGTGACGCGAAGGGAAGGATCTGCGTCTGCGATAACAGCAACGGCCGGCTGCAGGTGTTTTCATCCGAGGGAACGTTGGAGAAGACGATCAAGATCGAACGACCGCTGTGTGTATGCGTTCATCAGAAGACCGGTGCGATCTACGTGTTGCACGCGACGCGGGTGAAAGGGAAATCCGTCTATCGCACGGTGAAGCTGGCGTCTCTGGAAAAACCAGAGGAGACGGCGCGCATCGACGGCCCGTTCGGCATCATGGCTCTGGATTCCTGGTCGGCCGCACCGCGGCTCTGGTTCGGCGGCGGCTTCGGCTTCAAACGAAGCAGCGGCGTGGCGACGGAGGGATCCATGGCAGTGACGGTGTGGGAAGAGTCGGGCAAGACCTTCAAGAAGATCCTCGACTTTCCCGAGCTGGCGAAGCGTGCGGAAGGCGAGATGTTTTCCGGCAAACCGAGCGGCAGCGCCCTGGGCGCCAAGGTGGTCTGCAATCCGACCAGGGAGCACGTGTACTACATGGGGAAGGTCTTCGATCTGAAGACCGGATCGGCCTTGGGCGGGTATCACTTCCGCAAGGCGGACGGCCGGTCGATGGGACGCATCTCCTACGATGACATCGCGTTCGACAAAAAGGGATACATGCATGTCCATTTCAATCCGGGGTTCTATACCCCGGGCGTGGGACGTGTCGACGCCACCAACGCAAAAGTTCAGGGGGTCCACACTCGGGGAAGTATCGCGACCTATCCCGAGATTCCGTACGACTACGGCGTGGCGATCAAGGATTGGGAGGGCGCCCTCCCGGCACGTTGTCAGCCGGGGTCGAAATGGTTCCAGGACGGCATCGGCGTGAACATGCGGGGGGACGTAGCTGTTCAGAGCTACATCTACTACGTTCCGAAGATGGATGACGTGATGACGTCGGTCATGGCCGACGGAAGGAAGCCGGACGTCGGATGCGACAGCAGGGTTGGAAAGGTAAGGGGCGGCTACGCCGGACTGCTTCGCAGCGTCCGCCAGAGGCAGAAGCAGGGCGAGGAGGTGTACTTCATCAAGCGCCGCCCGGGGATACCGCTTGCGGGCGGGACGGTGTGGATCTTCGATTCGACCGGGGAGCTGCGGCAGGCCTGCGCGGTCAACGCCGGTGATCTGATAAACGGCACGCAGATCGACGAGGACGGCGCGATATACTTCGTGAACGCGCGGCCGAGACTGTTCGACGGGAA
This sequence comes from uncultured Planctomycetota bacterium, assembly GCA_964389785.1. Classification (GTDB taxonomy): domain Bacteria; phylum Planctomycetota; class CAYMFW01; order CAYMFW01; family CAYMFW01; genus CAYMFW01. Next base: position 13,919 of record CAYMFW010000017.1, on the reverse strand, counting down.
GCCGTTTCTGGGGGGGCAGGGGGGGACGATCGGCAAGCCCGAGGCCAAGGGCAACCGCTACCCGTTCACCGGCACGCTGATCAAGAGCACACCGGGCGCTCTTTGCAGGGTCCTCCTGGAGAAGGCGCCCGTTCCGATGGACCCGCTGCCGACGCGGCCTGCGGACCTGCTGAATATTAACTGGCCCGGGCCCGGAGGGCCGAAGGCCTGGGCGGAAGGCGCCGCGTGGCTCTATGCCGGCGCCTCACCGATCGTGTCCGTCGGCTGTTCGTGTCCGGCGCAAAGGGTACACGTGGACTGGTACAAGCGTGTGTTCGTCCCGGAACAGTACCGGCATTCGATCGGGGTGCTGGATACCGCCGGGAACCTGGTGATGCATCTCGGACGTTTCGGCAACCAGGACGACGCGCTGGCCATGAAACCCGGCGCTGAAGATATCCCGATGAGCGTGGTGCGATTCATATCCGGCACGGACAATTATCTCTGTTTCGAGGATAACGGCGAACGCATGATCGTGCTGAAGCTCGAATACCACGCTGAGGAAACGGTGGAGATCAATCTGCAGTAATACGATAGAAGGGAAGATCCGTATGAAGGCGAGACTGCTTCTGCTGGCGATTCTCCTTTCCGCCGTGTGCGATGCCGGTGACTGGCCGATGTACCGCTACAACGCGGAGCGGCAGGGATATACCTCCGAAGAACTGCCGGAGAAGCTGTCGCTCGTGTGGGTGTATCAGGGCCCCGCGCCTCGCTCCGCGTGGGTGCTCGGCTGGGGAAGAACGGGCAACCAGCCGTCGGGCATCGAGTTCGACCGGGTCAATCAGCCGATCGCGGCGGGTGAGCTGGTTATATTCGGCAGCTCGGGGGACGGCAAGGTGTACGCGCTGGACGCGGCGACGGGCGCCGAGAAGTGGGTGTTCTACACCGGTGCGCCGATCCGCTTCGCGCCGGCGGCGTGGAAAGAGCGGGTATTCGCCGGCAGTGACGACGGGTACCTGTACTGCCTGGAGCTGAAGACCGGGAAGCTCGCGTGGAAGCACCGGGGCGGCCCGAGCGATGAGAAGGTGCTCGGAAACGAATATGCGGTGTCCCGCTGGCCGATTCGCGGCGGGGTCGCGGTGAAGGACGATACCGTCTTCTTCGGCGCCGGGTGCTGGCCGATAGACCGGGCGTACCTGTGCGCTCTTGATGCCGCGACGGGCAAAGAGAAATGGAAGGCGGTGACGGGCGGACCCACCCCCGACAAGAGCGAATACACGTTCGCGAACAGGGGATTCGCCGGGCAGGGATATGTTGCGGTGGGTGAGAAGAGAGCGATTCTGACAAGTGGCCACACCGCGCCGGCGCTCTACGACCGGGAGGCCGGGAAGTTCATGCAGCTCATAAACAGCCGTGGTGATGCGGCGGTGGTAGTGGATAACGTTCTGGCCGCGATGGGAGGCGGATTCGGCAATCCCGAAACCGGCGGGTTTACCAGGACGATGGACAGCCGCTGTTTTCGACCGATTAATACGACGGTCGCATGCGAACGCATCTACGGCATCATCGGAAACCGGATATGCGAGATAGACCGAAAGACGCTCCTGCCGCCCGAGGAGAAGGACGGGAAGAAGAAGAGGGTCGGTATCGGTGACGGCATATCGGGTTTCCGGGTCGACCAGCACAGCGGCTTCATGCTTATCGGCGCGGGGTCGCGGCTCTATACGGGCGGCACCGGGATGGTGCACGCTTCCAGCATGGAAGAAAAGAAGCTGGTGTGGCGCGCCAAGGTGGAGGGAGAGGCCCGCGGGCTCGCCGCGGCGGACGGCAGGCTGATTGTCACGACTACCAAAGGATATGTGTATTGCTTCGCCGGCGGAAAAGAAGCGGAGGCGAAGACCATCACGTCCAAGAGGAAAGACGCACCTGGCGATCCGGCGTGGGAGAAAGCCGCCGATGAGATCCTCGAGCAAGCAGGCTTTTCTGAGGGATACTGCGTGGACCTCGGATGCGGGGGCGGAAAGCTGGCGCTTGCGCTGGCGCGGAAGAGCAAGCTTACGATCGTGGCGGTGGAGAAGGACGCGGAGAAAGCGGCGGCTGCCCGCCTGCTCCTGGACCGCGCGGGGGTATACGGTGAGCGGGTGATGGTGATCGAGGCCGACCCGGCGGCGAGCGGACTTCCCAAGTGGTTTGCGAACCTGGTGGTATCGGGCCGTTCCGTGGAGGGAGGCGCTGCTCCGGCGGTCGAGGGGAGCCGGATTCAGAGGCCGTACGACGGCGTGACCGTCTTTGGAAAAGCGGGCGCGATGAAGAAGAACGTCCGCGGGCCGCTTAAGGGGGCGGGCAACTGGACTCACTATCTCGCCGACGCGGCGAACACGAATTGCTCGGATGATACCGCGCTGAAGGCTCCGCTCAGAACCCACTGGTATCACGCCACGGATTCCGGCGGAGCGGTTCCGCACGTGATAGGCAGCGCTCCCCTGTTCGTGAACGGCAGGCTCTATACCATGTACCTGTGGGGGGTACGCGCGGTGGACCCGTACAACGGCCGGTATCTGTGGAAGCACCCCCTGAAGGGACTGTTTCCATTCTGGCCGGTCTCGATTCCGTCGGCGATGCGATACGGATACATGTGCGCGGACGACGAGAGCGTGTACGTGCGGCTTCCGTCCAAGATTCTTCGTATCGATGGAACGACGGGCGAGCTGCGGGGGGAATACCCGCCGCCCGGCGAGACGGAGAAGACGTCGAACGCATGGTCCCACATCGCCTACGACGACGGCACGCTCTACGCCTCCCCGGGTGGTCGCTTCACCTTCAATATCGGAGCGTCCCGGCACACCAATGGGGAAAAGTACGCTGCTCATCCGGAAGCCGGCGCGGTAACGGCGTTGGATCCGGAGACCGGCGACGTGAAATGGACGTATACGGCGGAATCTTCGATACCGATACCGACGATCGTGGTCGGAGGCGGGCGGGTCTATCTGATAGATCGTCCGTTCAAGGAGAAGATCAAGGGCCGTTACATCATCGAGGCGACGGGTCCGGGTAACGTGGTTGCGCTCGATGGGAAGACGGGCAGCGTGCTGTGGAAACAGCCCGCGACGAGTCAGGGCGCGCCGGTGATGGCGCTGAGCGTGGAGCACGGGGTCCTGGTTCAGAGCTATCACATGAGGCCCAAGGGCGGGCGAATCGGGACCGGGCTGCTGGTTGCCATGCAGTGTTCCGATGGGAAAGAGCTGTGGAAGATCGAGAAGGAACATCACGGGTCCTATCCCTTCATCGTAGGCGATACCCTTCATACCCAGCCCCACGCGCGGGACATCCTGACCGGCAAGGCAAGGACGAATCCCGCGACCGGGGAGACGTGGTGCTGGAAGAGAACCCACAGCAAGTCCTGCGGCGACCTGGCATCGTCGAGAAACATTGTCGCGTTCCGGGGGTCCTCGCTCGCGTACATCAATCTCCGGAACTACCTGCAGACGGAATACTTCGGCAACGTCAGGCCCGGATGCCAGATCAACGCGGTCCCCGCGGGCGGTCTGCTGCTGATGCCGGAGGGCGGACCCTGCGGATGCGCGTACAACAAGGCGTGGGTTGCGCTGCAGGGGGTTGAGTGAATTGACGCGTTCCAGACCTTGATTTCGCCGTGCGGAGAGACCATAATGGTCTCAATCAAGCCTTGGGAGGCACATATGAGACGCAGCACCCTTCTGATCGCGGCGCTTCTGTTGCTGTTCCTGGCCGGTTCCGGCTGCGTCCACGTTGACTACCTGGTCAAGATGCAGCACGACGGCTCGGGAGAGCTGCACGAGACCATCAGGGTGCTTCCGCGTGCCGTGCTTCTGATGGAGGGCCGTAAGAAGCGGGCGGGAGCGAGCGATACGGATTTCGACCTTCTCTCCGACGCGGCGATACAGACCCGGGCCAAGGCCTTCGGCGTCACCCTCAAGAACAAGGAGGTGAAGGAGCTTCCCGACCGCAGCAGACAGCTGAAGGCGGTCTACACGTTCCAGGACGTCAACAAGGTGTCCCTGCGTATGATGCCCACGTTTAAGTGCACCGACAAGGCGAGGGACGGCCGCATGGGCTTCCGCTATCAGAACATTGTCCATAACCGGCAGAGCGACACCTACTACAAGTCGGACCAGATGGATATTCAGGTCGGCCGCCATCCCACACAGAACAAGTTCAGCTCCCCCGCGGTCCTGCAGGCGTTCAGGAAGGTCAATCCGATCTTCACCGATATGGTCAAGGATTTCGAGCTGACGATCCGCATCCAGGCCCCCGACGACGTGGAGAGCTATGAAGACAACGGGATGGTGATAGGAATGCCCAAGGACGGGAACATCGTGATCCCCTGCCAGGTGTTCGGCAGGAACGTGACGGGAAGCCCGGAGGTGATCCGCCAGCTCATCACCGGCGAGATCGGCGGCCGGTCCGACGCGTGGGGAGGCTCGTGGGCCAAGCTGGAGAAGACCATACCGCGTACCTGGACGCCGTACGGCGCTGGCTATCACCGGATGCACGTCCGGTTCCTGAAGGTCACCCAATGCGACCCGCTGCCCGGCGCAAAGGCGGAGAAGAAGAAGAAGGAGGAATAGAGGAATTCATATGAAACGCGCAACGTATCTCATCGCGGCACTCCTGTTCCTGTCCGTGACGGGCGTCGGCTGTGTGCATGTGGATTACCTGCTCAAGATGCAGCACGACGGCTCCGGCGAGCTTCACGAGACCATCAGGGTGCTTCCGCGTGCCGTGCTTCTGATGGAGGGCCGCAAGAAGCGGGCGGGGGCGAGCGATACGGATTTCGATCTTCTCTCCGACGCGGCGATACAAACCCGGGCCAAGGCCTTCGGTGTCACGCTTAAGAACAAGGAGGTGAAGGACCTCCCCGACAAGAGCAAGCAGCTCAAGGCGGTCTACACGTTCCAGAACGCCAACAAGGTGTCTCTGCGTATGATGCCCACGTTCAAGTGCACCGACAAGAAGAGGGACGGCCGGATATCGTTTCCGTACCAGAACATCGTCTATCACGGCTGGAGCAAGAAGTACTACAAGGCGGACCAGATGAACATCAAGTTCGGGCGCCATCCGACGCAGAACAAGTTTAGTTCCCCGGCGGTCCTGCAGCAGTTCAGGCGGGTCAATCCGATCTTCACCGATATGATCAAGGACTTCGAGATGACGATCCGCGTTCAGGCCCCCGATGACGTGGAGAGCTACGAGGACGCCGGTATGGTCGGCGGAATGCCGAAGGACGGCAACATCGTGATACCCTACCAGGTGTTCGGCAGAAACGTGACGGGAAGCCCCGAGATAATCCGCCAGCTCATCACCGGAGAGATCGGCGGCAGGTCGGACGCGTGGGGAGGCTCCTGGGCCAAGATGGAGAGGACCATTCCACGCACCTGGACGCCCTACGGCGCCGGGTACGGCGGCATGAGCGTCCGCTTCCTCAAGATGACGGAGGTCCCTCCGCCCGAGGGCGCGACCAAGAACGAGAAGAAGTAAGTACGCAAAGCCTCTTCATTTCAAGGCTTCTTCCAGCCATGCCCTGTCCAGCTTTCCCCGCACGACCACATCGTAGAATCGCGCGATGCCTCCCTGCGTACCGATCGCGACCCGCTTACCTTTCACATCCGAAGCTTTATCGCTGGTTGCTGCCGGTTTCCCGTCCGCCACGATGGTCACCTGCCTGCCCTTCCGCGCGAGGCTGAACGTGCTTCTCCTGTTTCCGGGGAGCTTCTTGTAGGTTCCCTTCGCCAGGTGGCTGTTCGCCTGCTCCCATACCCGCACCTGACCCCTGCCGTCCCATCCGACGAGCCCCATCTGCCCGCTCCAGCCGGAGCCCTCCCCGCAGACGACGAAACAGCACTTCGCGTCGGGGGTAGAGAGCCCGACATTCGCTTCGATCGACATCTCCTGAGGGTCCATGTGTCCGTTCCACCAGAAAAGGCCGTCCCCCTGCGCCTTCCCGGTGAGTCCCGCGCCGGCAATCACCCACGTGCCGCCGTCCGTCGTCCAGTCCTTGGTCTGATGAGGGTTGGCGAAGCCGTATCGAATCTCGATTTCCAGCGTCTTCTCGTCGAACGTGAACACGTTGCCGTTGAAGAGCTTCTTCACCATCTCCTCCGTGACGGTAACGCCGATCGCCTTCGTAATCCGCTCCCGCAGCGCGGCGATCTCCTTCTCCTTCGAGCCGGCAAACTTCGTTGCGCCGTGTACGTTGGTGAAGTCATCGAGGGACGTCTTCACCTTCTCCGCGCTCGTCCTCGTCAGCGCGGCCGCGCCTTCATAGACACGGAGCTGGTTCTGCCAGTACGTCATCGCCAGCGCTTCCTTCACCTCTCCCTTCATCGCCGCGAGCCGGGCCCGGTACCGGGCGGCCCAGGGATGGGCCGCGGCCTTACCGAGCGCCTTCTCCGCGGCTGGCGCGTCCTTTTCCGCCAGCGCGATGATCGCACAGGCGAGCCAGCCGGCATCGGTCGAGGGATCCACCGAGGGCGCGAACCTGGCCCGGTCGGCATCCGCCAGCTCGGAGAACTCGATTCTCTTGGGCATCTTCGCAACCGCCCTCTCGACCTGTATCTGAACCTCCAGTACGAGCGCGTCGGGTTCTATCTTCCTGAGAACCCCTTCCACGGATGCTCGTCGCGTATGGACCGTCATCTTCCTTCCGATGAGCTGCTCGAGCTTCTCGCGGGCCTTCTTCTGTGCCTCCCGGAGTCCGTCGATCTCAGCCAGTATCGAACCCAGCTGTTTCAGTGTCGCGGCGGCGGCCTTGAGCATCTCGTCCCTTTCCGCCCTGCGGAGCACCGTCCTGGCGCCGTCGTAATCCCCCGCGAGAAGCTTCCTGTCGCATTCGGCCAGGACCGTCTCGACCTTCTTCCTCGCCGCGAGACCGGCTTCCTTCTTCTGCTGCAGGACCCGCTCCGCCTCCTGCTCCTCCAGCCGGGTGCGCAGGGCGGCGATCTTCCCCGCCATCGCCGCGTATCGGACGGACGCGAGCTTGTCGAGCTCCGCGAGCCCCTTCACGGGGTCCCCGTTCCTTCCGTGGGCCCCCGCAGCTCGGAGGGCGGCGCCGATCAGGCTCTCCGCCTTCTTCCTGAGCGCGGCGGTCTCCGCCTCCGCCCACGGCTTCATCACCTCCCCGAACTTCGCGGGAAGCGCGGCGTACACGGCGATTGCATCATCGTAGTGTGCTGCATTCGCGTGTCGCGCCGCTCCCTCCTGGAGCTTTGCGAATGCTGTCTTCGCCGCCTTGTCCCTCGCCGCCTTGAGATTCCGGGCGGCATCCTGCGCCTTCATTGCCCATACCGTTCCCTCGACACGTTTGGCGAGGAGTTCGAACTTGTCTATTGCCCGGTCGTACTCCTCCGGGTGCTTCTTGGCCCAGTCTGCGACGTATTCGTGCATCTGCTGTGCCGAGCCCTTCTCCGGGAGCTTCTCCTCCGGTTTCGGCGCCACGACGTTTACCGGAGGCCCGGGCGGGATCGGCGGCGGCTTCTTCTTTCCGCCGGCCATGACCGCGATAATGACAGCCAGAACCACGCCTCCGGCGACCAGGCCCCACAGCAGGCCTGGAGACATGCTCTTTTTCTCCGGTTCCCGCTCCCGCGCGGCGCGCGCGCGCGACGGATGCTTCGACGCGACGGAGCTCTTGCCCGGCTCCAGCGGGTCGCACGCGGGCGGCTTGCCCTTCAGGACGCGTTCGATGTCCTTCAGGAGCTCCGACGGGGTCTGGTACCGGTCGCCCGCCTCCCGCGCCATCATCTTCTCGATGAGGTGGGAGCACCGGTCGGAGACCCCCGGATTCAGCTCACGGGGCCAGGGGATCTGCTCGGTCAGGTGCTTGGTGAGCACGACCGCGGCGGACGTGCCCTCGAACGGCACCTTCCCGGTGACCAGCCGGTACAGGGTCGCGCCGAGGGAATAGATGTCGGTGCGGGTATCCAGGTCCCTGTCGCCCCGGGCCTGCTCCGGCGAGGCGTAATGGGGGGTGCCCACCATCTGGCCGGTCATCGTCATCTGCGTCTCTTCCTCGGTCTGCCGGGCCAGCCCCATGTCGCAGAGCTTCGCGGTGCCGTCACCGGTGAGCAGTATGTTGGACGGCTTGATGTCCCGGTGAACGATGCCCTTGCTGTGGGCGAACTCCAGCGCCTGCGTGATCTGGTGCGCGACCTTGAGCGCCTGCTTCTCGTCGATTGCCTTGCCCCTGCCGACCATGTCCTGGAGGCTCTTGCCCTTGACGTACTCCATGACGAAGTAGTAGTGGCCCTCGTGTTCGCCGGCGTCCATCCCGCGCACGATGTAGGCGTGATCCAGCTTGGCCGCCATGCGTGCCTCGCGCATGAACCGCTCGATGAACGTCTTGTCCTTGGAGAGCCGGGAGGGCAAAAGCTTGACGGCGACGTGCCGGTCCAGCGACTTCTGGCGCGCCATGTAGACCATGCCCATGCCGCCCTCGCCCAGCTTCTTGAGAAACTCGTAGCCGGGTATGAATTCCTTGGTGTCGGCCCGGCCCTGGGCCTCGAGGAGCGCTTCAAGCTGATGGCGGGGGATGAGTCCCTTCTCCATCAGGAACTCGCCGAACGGAAGCTCCGATCCCTCGACGCGGGACTTCTCGAAGGCCTTCACCGCCTGTTCGAGCTGTTCCTGCGAGATGAACCGGCGCTGAACCGCCAGCTTCCCGATCCTCCGGTCTCCTGTGTCAGTCATCGTTTTCCCTTAGCCCGAATTTCCCACACCCCGCCTGCTGCAACGACGCATCTGACCGCGTCTGCTGCGTTATGCTCCCTCGGTCTGCTCGACGTAGTGCGAGACTGCGTCTCCGCGGTCCTTGGTCGCATGCCTTGCAGCCGCAGGCAGCTGCGTCGTTTCGCGACGCCGCTGTATGAGAAACCCGGGCTACCGTCATGATAACCCCAGCCGGGCCATCTTTGCCAGCAGTGTGGTCCGCTTTATCTTCAGAAGGCGCGCCGCCCCGGCCTTGTTGTTGCCTGCCCGATTGAGCGCATTCCGGATCAGCCGTTTTTCCAGCTCACCGACCGCGGCGCCCAGAGACCCCTCCTCGTCGAGCTGCGCGTCCCGCGCGGCGGCGGTGACCTTCTCCGGCAGGTTGCCGGGACGGATCGCTTCCTTCCCGCCGAGCAGCACTGCATGCTCGATTACGTTTCTCAGCTCCCGCACGTTGCCAGGCCAGTCGTAGACTTCCAGACATCTGAGCGCTGAGGGCGATATGCGCGGCGGGGCGGCCGGATACTGCTTTCGAAACTCCAGCAGGAAGTGGTGGGCGAGTACCGGGATGTCCTCTCGCCGGTCCCGCAGCGGCGCGATCTCGATGGGCACGACACTCAGCCGGTAGTACAGATCCTCACGGAATCGTCCCTTCGCGATCGCCTTCTCGAGGGATTCGTTCGTGGCCGCCGCGATCCGCACGTTCACTTTCCGCGTCGTATCGTCGCCGACGCGGCGAAGCTCGCCGCTCTCCAGTACGCGCAGCAGGTTGACCTGGAAGCCCGCATCCGTCGCTCCCAGCTCGTCCAGGAACAACGTGCCGGTATGCGCCTGTTCGAAGAGCCCGGCGCGATCCTCATCGGCTCCGGTGAAGGCTCCCTTGCGGTAGCCGAACAGCTCCGACTCCAGAAGAGTGGGGGAGAGCGCTGCACAGTTGACCGCGATGAACGGTCTGTCCCGGCGCGGGCTCAGGTCGTGCAGAATCCGCGCGGCGATTTCCTTGCCGGTTCCCGACTCTCCTATGAACAGCACGGAAATCGACGAATCGGCAACCTTCTCGATCGTGTCGAGCACCGTTCGGACCGGCGCGCTGATGCCGACGAAGCGGCTCAGCGTCTCTTTCTTTCCGATGATTGCGTGCAGTCTTCTGTTTTCGCGCACCGCGGCAACGTGGCCGGTCGCCCTCTTCAGGACGATCGGTAGTTCCTGTCGAAGGTTGGGCTCGTAGATATAGCTGAACGCGCCGCGTTCCATCGCGTCCACCACCTCCGGGACGTCGGTCGTGTGCGTGCTTATGATCACCGGCATATCCGGTTCAGTACGGTGTATCTTCTCCATCGCCTCCCGGCCGTCCATCTCGGGCATGCGAAGGCTCATGACGACGGCGGAGAAGTCTTCCTGGTTCGTGCGGAGGTGCTCCACGGCTTCGTCCGGGTCCACGATATTCACGCATTCGTATCCCCGGGACATCATCTCCCTGTCCTCAGCCTTGAAGGCGCCGACCGCCAGGATCTTCCTCACCGATGGCCTCCGCTCGTCGTTATTATGACGATAGTCATTGTAGTGACGTATTTCTGCCGAGATATATTACATGTTGCATAAAGATATTACAACGAAAAGTCGCGTTCATCGTCAATATCATGACGCTCAAGGAGACGTCGACCGGAGCCGGCAGTGCTGCGGGAGGAACGTAACTGATTTCCTCACTGCAGGTTACCGGGGGGGCATGCCGGGGGCAATCTCTGGCACGCGTGTTGTACTCCCCAGGAATAGGTGATTCGAGTGTCGGTGATGTTGCATGGGAGATAAGGAGGTGCTTGGATGGGTGTGAACACTGCGGCGGCGAGTGGGCTGGCTCTGAAGGGAGGAAGTCCGGCAGTCTGGGTGGATAGCCGGGAGAAGTGGAAACGGCCTGTGGAAGCGCAGAAACAGGCGGTCTGCGAGCTGATCGACAGAGGATTCCTGTCCGGCTCCGGCAGAGATGTGGCGAAGCAGTTCGAGGACGAGTTCCGGGAATTCGTGGGATGCCGGTACGTGCTGACGACAAGCCAGGGACACACCGCGCTGGCGAGCGCGTTCTTCGCCGCCGGACTCGGCAGGGGGGACGAGTTTATCGCGCCGGTCCTGGGGTACATCGGCTCGTACGCGGGGGCGCTGCACATGGGGGCAACGCCGGTTTTCTGCGAGTCGGACCCCGAGACGCTGTTGGCGGACCCGAAGGACATCGAGAAGCGGATCACGCCGAAGACGCGGGTGATAAACCCGATCCACTGGAACGGGCGGGTATGCGACCTGGATGGGCTTCTGGCCCTTTGTGAAAGGCATAATCTGGTCCTCGTGGAGGACGCGGCGCACGCCCACGGAAGCGAGTGGGATCGGGTGAGGATAGGAAACGTGGGTCATATCGCCTGCTTCAGCATGCAGGGGATAGATCCGGGAGGCAAGCCGGTGACGGGAGGAGAGGGCGGCATCATCGCGACGAACGACAGGGAGCTGTACGAGCGAGGGCTGGTATACTGCCACCTTCATCGGGCCGGAGTGGTCGAAGAGCTGACGAATCCGGTGTACAAATCGATCGGCGATCAGCTGCTCGGATGGAAGTGGCGGGCGCACCCGCTGGCGCTGGCGATTGCGCGCATATCCCTCAAGACGCTGCCGCACCGTCTGAAAAGCTACGCGGCAAATCGCGACGAGCTCGCCGACCGGATCGCCGGACTGGACGGCGTCGAACTGGCGCACAACTATCCGAAGTCAAGGGGCTCGGAGCTCTTCGGCGGGCTGAGGTTCCTCTACGACCCGGACACGTTCGGCGGCGTCAGCGCGGAGCGGTTCTGCGACGCGCTCCGGGCGGAGGGCGTGCCGATGCAGGCGGGCGGCTTCCGGACCATCGAGCATCGACGAACCATCTATACCAGGGACTTTCCCGGCCTGTGGGGCGGCGGGCACGTCGGTCCGGCGGACGTGCCGCTTCCGCGGCACCGGGAGGGGGACTACCCGGTCACCGAACGGCTGTTCGACGGGCGGATACTCAGCTTGGCGGGCTGGATCGAGGCGGCAGACGGATTGATACCGCAGGTGGCGGAGGGTATCATCAAGGTTGCGGAAGGTTACAGGGGGCTGTTCGATGAGATTGTTTGACGCGCTGATGACGTGGGACGAAGAATTCGGGGGGGATCCGCATCGGTTCTCGAACCCGGATATTCTCAGGAAGACAATGGACCGCTACCGGATCGACCGCGCCGTCGTCACCGGCGGTGTCTTCCGGAGGCCGGGCGTGGAGTACATAAACGAGAGCGTCTTCGAGACCGCGGCGCGGGATGAGCGGATAGTGCCCGCTCCCGTCGTCCTTCCGGATTCCGGCATGGAAGTCGGCGATGAAGATGCCTTCGTGGAGGGACTGGTTCTGCGGGGCGCGCGGGTGGTGTGTTTCTATCCGACAACGCTCGGCACGTCCCTCGACCCGCGTGTCGTCGACGGGCTCTTTACTGCGGTGGAGAAGCGCCGTCTTCCCGTCGCCCTCTTCGAGACGGGCTGGATCGGGTCTTCGGACATCGCGGCCCGTTTTCCCGGCATTCCGTTCATACTGCACCGGCCCGACTATCGGAATCGTCAGTACCTTTCCCTGTTGAAGGCGGTGCCGAATCTCTACGTGTCCCTGGCGCCGAATTTCGCTCCGTACAGGGGGCTGGAGACGATCGTCGGGGAGTGCGGCGCCGAGAGGCTCGTCTTTGCGTCCGGTTATCCGGAGAACGAGCCCGGCGCGCCGATCGGTGCCCTGAGGTATTCGTCTCTGGACGAAGATACCGTTGAGAAGATAGCGTACGGAAACCTGGAGCGTCTGATCGACGGAGTGGTGTGCGCGAAGAATGCCGTGTTGCCGAAGGGGAGGGAGCCCGGTCCAGCGCCGTCCGACGAGCTGGTCGCCGCCGTGTGGGACCGTGCGCCGGTTCCTGTTTTCGGGATCGTCGACATGCACACGCATTACAGCAAGTGGGTCCAGTTTCCGATGTGGGGAGGGCTGGCGGACGATATGATCGAGGAGATGGACCGCGCGGGGGTGGAAAAGGCGGTGCTTGCGCCACAGGCGTCCCTGACGCCCGCACTCATCTGCGGCAACGAGGGGGTACTCGAAGCCATGAGGAAATATCCCGACCGTCTGCTGGGGTATGCCTGCTGCTTCCCCGTCCGGGAGGACACCGGCCTGCAGGAGATCGAGCGCTGTATGGACGAGGGGATGACCGGCATCAAGATGCATACCGCGGCCGGGCTGCCGTACACGTTCGAGGGGTACGCGCCGGTGTGGCAGTACGCCGACGAACGTCGAATTCCCGTTCTGCTCCACACCTGGGCAGACCTGAACGAGATGGATTCCATCTTCGAGACGTACGTCCGCCTGCCCATCATTCTCGGACACGCGGGGGCGGTGAATCCTGCCATGTACGTGGAGTACGCGAAGAAGTATCCCCACCTGTGGCTTGAGCTCTGCCTGTCCCGCTCACCGTTCGGGCTGGTCGAGTACCTGGTGCGGGAAGTGGGTGCCGACAGGATTCTCTACGGGTCGGACGCGCCCTGGATGCCGTTCGGTCATCAGCTGGGCAGGGTGCTGTTCGCGGACATTTCCGAGGAGGACAAGAAGAAGATACTCGCGGAAAACGCGAGGCGGGTGCTCGAAAGGGCGAAATAGATCCGCCGCTAGTCCTTCGTGAGATGTTCGGTGATGAACTTCTTCATCTTTTCGCGAGCCTTCTTGCGCTGCTCCCTGTCGCCGTTTCGGAGCGCGTGCATGCCCTTGTCGATGCCTATCAGCTCGTTGGTGATCCCCGCTATCGAGAGGGCATCGGCCATCTCCTGCGCCTTGCGGAAGGGTACCTGCGCGTCGGCTTTGCCGTGAATCAGCAGCGTAGGAGGGAAGGTCGACTTCACGTTCCTGACCGGACTGTACGGCACCAGCTTTCGCGGATGCAGCCCGGGATCGATGCCGGTCACCGCCTTGGTCCAGTTGCCGGTCTGTCTCAGGTAGACGTAGTAGGAATGCCTGTCCCTGCCGGCCTCCTCCCAGGTGGTGAAGGTGTATACCTTCTTTCCGACGACGCTGAGCGCGAAATCCTTTGACACCGGCCGGGCGTGCAGCGTGTAGTACTTGAACGGCTCGATGTACCACTTGCCGTCCACGTCACCATACCCCCAGAATGACACGA
>CAYMFW010000016.1:0-39418 GCA_964389785.1 uncultured Planctomycetota bacterium | reverse complement strand
CCGGAGTCAACTTCCTTCCGGTCCTCAATTCCAGCGATTCGGTCCATCCGTCACTCCCGTAGGGTCGGCCGGTCTTGAGGTGGTATTCGATCTCCTCATCCTGCTCTCGCGTATTGCCGCTGCGCAGGATATCTTCCCAGGATCCGAAGATCTTCTCAAGCTCCCTCTCGTGTACCAAGGGATCCGAGCCGTTCCGGCCGACGCTGAAGGAGGCACTCGACCACCTGTAGTCCTCCGCGGTTGAAACGATACCGGCCTTCACGGGATTCTGTTCAATGTACCTTGCGACCGCAGCGAGATGCCTGTCCACCTGCACGGGGTACGAGTAAAAGCGTTCCTGGAAGAGATGTCCACGGACGCCATGTTGTTCGTTTATTCGCCTGGCGTGGCAACGCGTGGCTTCCTTCAGAGACAGCGCCAACGAAGCTTCTTTCTCAGGAACCATCAGGAAATGGACGTGATTCGTCATCAGACACCATGCCCATACGGATGATCCAGCGCGGGAAATCCCATCGGCAATGAGCTGGAGATATCTCTTTCTATCATAGTCGGAATAGAAGATGTCCATGGATCGCACGCCGCGTTGCACGACGTGATGGGGAAGCTCGGGAACAACTACTCTAGGTAATCGAGGCATCACCTGTCTCCTCTCTCTCTAATCACACAACCACACTCCAATCACACCACCGCTCTCTCAGGCTGACGTCGCCCTTTACCGCTCAACGCTTCCGAGTGAAGTATATCTCAAGACAGAGTAATCTGTCACTCTAATTCGTCACGCGTGACCAAATAGAGTAACCTGTCACTCTATTTGGTCGGCGCCCATGTAGGGGCGGAGTACCTCCGGGATCTCGACGGTGCCGTCCTCGCGCTGGTAGTTTTCCAGCAGTGCGACCACGGTGCGCGGGAGCGCGACGCCGGAGCCGTTCAGCGTGTGCACGAACCCCTGCTTCTTCCCGCCCTTCCTGAAGCCGATGTTGCACCGCCTGGCCTGGAAGTCGGTGAAGTTACTGCAGGACGATACCTCCAGGTACTTGTCCACGCCCGGCGCGTATACTTCTATATCATAGCACTTCGCCCCCGCGAAGCTCAGATCGCCCGCCGCCAGCTTCACCACCCGGTAGTGCAGCCCCAGCGCCTGGAACACCGCCTCCGCGTTGGCCAGGAGCGACTCCAGCTCGTCCCACGACGTCTCCGGCGCGACGAACTTCACCATCTCCACCTTGTCGAACTGGTGCACCCGCAGGAGCCCGCGCGTGTCCTTGCCCGCCGCGCCCGCCTCCCGCCGGAAGCACGCGGTGTACCCGCAGTAGTATTTCGGCAGTTCGCTCTCGTCCAGCGTCTCGTCCCGGTGGATGTTGGTGATCGGCACCTCCGCCGTCGGTATCAGGAACAGGTCGTCCTCCGGCAGCCGGTACATGTCAAACTCCAGCTTGGGAAGCTGGCCCGTCCCCGTCATCGACTCCCGGTTCACCAGGAACGGCGGATACACCTCGGTGTACCCGTGCTGACCGGCATGCATGTCGATCATGAACGTAATCAGCGCCCGCTGCAGCTTCGCCCCCGCCCCGCGGAAGAACATGAACCCGCTGCCCGCAATCTTACCGCCCACGCCGAAGTCCATTATCCCCAGCCGCTCGGCCAGCTCCCAGTGTGGCAGCGGCTCGAAGGAGAACGTCTTCTTTTCCCCCACCTCTTTCACCAGCTCGTTGGCCGTCTCGTCGCCCTCGGGCACGTCGTCCGCCGGGATGTTGGGGACCGTCAACAGGAGCGCGTTCACCTCCTCCTCGATACCGCGCAGGTCGCCCTCCAGCGACTGTATCTTGTCCCCCACCTTGCCGACCTCCGCGATGATCTCCGAAGCGTCCTCGCCGGCCTTCTTCATCTCGCCGACCTTTTTGGACACCGCGTTCCGCTCGTTGCGAAGCGCCTCCACCTCGCCCAGGAGCTTCCGCCGCTTTTCATCTGCGGCCAGAATCGCGTCCAGGTCCACCGGCTCGCCCTTCGCCTCCGCGGCCTTCCTCACCGCATCGACGTTCTCCCGTATGAATTTCAGCGCCAGCATGATCTCATCCCTCCTGTCTCACGCTGTTATACGCAAAACGGGCCGTTTTCGCCAGACCCTGTTGTTATTCTCCATCCCTCACGCTGCGATAGCACTATGACAACGTCGGAAAAGGGATTTCCCCGACACCGCCCATCGGAAGATGGGCAACCTGGGCCAGTACCGGTCCACGGGCGGCCGGAAGCAGTTGATGCCCGCCTCCACCCACAGCGGAATCAGCGCCTCGGAATCACCGTCGCTGTCCACCCAGAAGCTGCGGATTCCTGCCCTGCGCTTCACGTCCAGCCAGCTCTCACGGTCCTTCACCGGGTGGCTGATGTAGCTGTCCATGCTCATCCGCGTCCCGCGCACCGCGCCCTCCTTCAGCGCGACGGTGACGATACCGTTGCCGTGGCGTGCGGTGATGCGGCGGTCGTCTTCCTCCAGAACCTCGTAATCGAAGGCGGGTGGGGAAACCACCAGTGGCCGATCCAGTGCCGGGGGTCGGCGAGGGCGGCGGGGTTGCGCCGGCTCGGGTCGAAGCCCTCGGTCTTCCATCGCTCTACCGTTTCCGGCCAGCCTCCCCAGTCCCAGAAGAGGTGCCGGTCGACCGGCGCGTAGGCCATGCAGGCGTGAAACCGTTCCCGATCGTTCATAGTTGAGCCGTTCATCCCCGAGCCGTCACCAGCACCATGCTCAGCGGCGCGAGGTCGATTTCCCTCACCTCCCCGCCCAGACGAGCGTCGTCGACGGTCACGCGGCGCGGGCCGTTCGTCCAGTTGGCCAGCGCGATCCCGAATTCTCCATCCGGCGCCTGCCAGGCGGCGTGGAACACCGAGGGGATAACGTGCGCGCTCCCTTCGTGCTCCCAGCTGACTTCCTCGATCCGGCGAACGCGAGCCGGGGCCAGCATCCGTCCGAACACCAGGAAATCGCGGCCCGCGCCGCGGCGCATCGCGGTGACGGCGCGAATCATCTCCAGCGCCTCGTCGTCCGAACCGACCTTCGGCTCCCAGTCGGCCCAGTTCTCGGTGTCCTTGGCCAGCAGCGTGCCGTCGCCGGTCATCACGCCGCCGGGAATCTCTCCCATCACGCCGTTGTAGGCGTTGCGGATCTGCAGGTGATACGGCTCGGGCGCGTGGCCCATGTGCCCCTGCATGATGATGCACTCGTGGAACAGGAACTGGTAGAGCGGAATCCGGTTCCACTCCGGCTTGTGCCCGGGCGGCATCAGGCGCGAATCCGACTCCTGGAAGAGCTGCAGGTTGTACTCGTTGCAGCACATCTCCACCGAGCTGATGGCCTCGGTCGCCCCGGCGTCGCGCGCGGCCTTTTTGAACTGCCCGACGAGCTGTGCCATCTTCACTGCCATCCACTTGCCGGGCGCGGGGGGATGCTCGTGGTCCTCCGCGAAACACGGGAACGTGGCCGCGCCGCAGTTCTGGTCGAAGAACTGGATGGATTCCATCCCCCACCCGAGCAGGCGCTCCACGAATTCGGTCGCGATCCTGCGGGTCGCCGCCGTGCCCATACAGGCGGTGTAACAGTTTCTCCAGCCCCAGTCGTCCATCCACGGCTCGCCGTTCGGCAGGCGGCAGACGCCCTCCTCGCCGTTGTGTTCCTCGTAATACGCGCGCCCGTCGTAGCCGTTCCAGCGGTGACTGAAGATCCAGCGGGTGCCGTTGCAGAAAGAACCCACGCGCCAGCCCCGCTCCCGCGCCATCGCGCTGCAGCGCGCGATGGATTCGTCGCCGCCGATGGGAGGGAAGCAGTCCGGGTAGACCCACGACCCGCCGCGTTCCCAGCCCATGAAGATAACCGCCAGGGGCGACTCCAGCTTCCCGGCAATCCGTTCCAGAAGCGGAATGCATTTTTCGTAGGGCAGGAACTCCTCGACGGGAAACACCGGGCCGACGTCCAGAACGCCCTGCGGCCGAATCGTAATATACGGCGGCGACTCCAGAAGCCACGCCGGGATGTCTTCCCGCCGGTGCAGCGGCAGCGCCCACTTCTGCTTCAGGCTCCACTGCCGGTAGATATCGGCCGCCGCATACCAGTCGCCCGCGAAGCCGCCCAGCACCACGTCGTATTCGAGCGTGCGCTCCCCGGAGCGGGGCCAGTCGCCCACGTGCGCGGCACCGATGCGCATGCCCGGCTCGCGGTCCACGGCGCCGAACCGTTTGACGTTTCCCTCCGCATCTTCGCAGGCGAGATACAGGCCGGCGCGGTCGTTGTAGTAGGCCATGAACTGCGCAAACTGACCGCCCGGATAGTGAGCGAACGGCTGGTTCACCTGCCAGGCCCCGGGCAGGTCGGGTTCCAGGTTCTCCTTCGAGGGCGCCGGTATCAGCCGGCCGTAGAACTCCGGCAGGAGTACGGTCTCCGCGCCCGGTTCGCCGCCCAGCTCGCAGCTGCATACGACGAACGGGTACTCGACGTTCACGATCTCGATTCCCGCGCCGTTACGCACGCCGATCGTCCAGCGGCTGAGCGGCTCCGAACCGGACGCGCTCACCCGCGCGGTCACATCCAGGTCAAGGCCGCCGATCCCGCGGAACTCCGCGGTGAGCGTCGTGAGGCCGGCCGCCTCATCCGTGCGGGTCGATACCGAAGACGCCTGGAGCGAGGTCAGCTGCCGGTACCGGCGGTCCTCGTCCAGGTACTGGATGACGAAGACCGGATGATCCGGCCGCGAGGCGATGAACTCCTGTTCCGGCGCGGCGTGCGCGCGGAAGGACACCAGGCGGTGGGTGTCGGGGTCCAGCCCCAGTTGCGCGGTTGCTGTCTGCAGTTTCATCTCTTCGCCGCCACTATTGGAGTGACAGGCTACTTCAATCGGCTATCCCTTCGCCACCACGAGCGGTTTGAAACGCGCGATCCTGGTCGAAATACCGAGCGAGTGCACTACGTCCACCACCTGACTCACGTCCTTATACGCGAAACTGGCCTCTTCCGCCAGCGTGTCCTTTCCGGCGTATTTCACCACGATGCCCTGCTCGGCCAGCTCCTTCTTTATCGATCGGCCCTGCGCGTAGCGGATGGCCGCCTTCCGCCCCATCACCCTCCCCGCCCCGTGGCAGGTGGAGCCGAACGTCAGCCCCATCGCCTTCTCCGTCCCCCGCAGCAGATACGACTCCGTCCCCATGTCCCCCGGGATGATCACCGGCTGGCCGATCTTCCTGTAGTCGTCCGGAAGCTCGTGATGACCGGGCGGGAACGCGCGCGTGGCGCCCTTCCGGTGCACGCACAGCCGCATCGCCTTCCCGTCCACCGTGTGCTCCTCGAGCTTGGCGATGTTGTGCGCCACGTCGTACACCAGCTCCAGCCCCAGCTCCTCCGGCTTCCTGCCGAAGAACTCCGCCAGCGTCCGGCGCACCAGGAACGTGATTACCTGCCGGTTCGCCCACGCGTAGTTCGCCGCGCACGCCATCGCGCCCAGGTACTCCTGTCCCTCCCTCGAGTCTATCGGCGCACAGCAGAGCTGCGGGTCCGGAAGCTCGAAGCCCTGTTTCTTTATCAGCCCGCGGAACGTCCGTATCGTATCGTCGCACACCTGGTGCCCGAACCCGCGCGACCCGGTGTGTATCATCACGGTCAGCGCGCCATCCTCGATGCCGGTCGCCTTCGCCGCTTCCTCGTCGAACACCTCGTCCACCACCTGCACCTCCAGGAAGTGGTTGCCCGACCCCAGCGTGCCCACCTGCCGGCTCCCCCGGTTCATCGCCCTGGGTGAGACGAACTCCGGCTTCGCGCCCGGGAGCCGTCCCTCCGCTTCGGTGTGCGCAAGGTCCCTCTCCGTACCGTAGCCCCGGCCCACCGCCCACTTCGCGCCGTCCCGCATCGCCTGCCGCTCCTCGGTATCGCGCAGGGAAAGGCTCCCCTTCGAGCCCACGCCGCTCGGCACCGCCGCGAACAGCACGCTCACCAGCTCCTCCTGCCTGCCCTCGATGTCCGCGCGCTTCAGCTTCGTGCGAAGCAGCCGGACCCCGCAGTTGATGTCGTAGCCCACGCCGCCCGGCGAGATCACTCCGCCCCCGTCCATGTCCGTCGCGACCACCCCGCCTATCGGAAACCCGTAGCCCCAGTGGATGTCCGGCATGGCCATCGCCTGCTTCACCACGCCGGGCAGGAACGCGGTGTTCGCCACCTGCTCCGGCGCGCGGTCGCTGCGGATGCCCTTCATCAGTGCCTCGCTCGCCAGGATGATCCCCGGCACCCGCATCCCGGACTTGTAGTCCTTCGGAATGCGCCATATGTTCTCGGCCTGCTTCTCCAGCGGTCCGTCCCAGCCCTTGTCGCCCATCGGCCACCTCCGTTTCCCCCTATCCTATCGCCGCCGCCGGCCGATTTCCACTCCTTGACACCTTACGTTCCCGCTCTAAAATGAACTGGACGAGCCGAAGACTGCGGCATCGGGGAAGGTGACAGAAAAATGAGACGAAGAATGATGATTCTGATGCTCCTTGCCGGCGCGGGATGCCTGTCCACACCAGCAGAGGCTGCGGAGCGTTTTCTTGTCGGCCCCGACAAGGCGCACAAGACCGTCTCTTCCGCACTCGCTGAAATGAAGGAGGGGAACGTCTGCATCATCAGCGCGGGTGTGTATCGCGAGCGTCTTGACGTGCGGCAGAACAACGTCACGCTCCGAGGTGACGGGCGGGTGGTCATCACGGGGTGCGATGAGGCGGGCGAGATGCAGCCCTGTGTCGTCAACGGGCGCAACGGCCTGACGAAGATCGTTGGAGCGCCGGTGTACGATGTTTTTCGCGGCGAGCAGTATCTGATGCCGGCACGTTATCCGGACAAGACGTCCTCGATGACCTCGAATGAAGACTGGGAAGAAAGCTTCATCGGACCGAAGGGAAATGTCGACCTTCGCGACCGTGCGCAGAAGCGGTTCCCGGAACTGGCTGATGGATACTACGTCGGCCTGCACGGCAGCTTCGCGGCAAAGCACGGCAAGCTGTCGAGCTGGTACTCACTTACGCTGCCCATCACGGGTATCGGGGAGCACGGGTATATCCACGTCAACGCGGAAGAAGCGTCATCAGGCTTCATGGGCAACTATGGGCAGGGAAAAGGTCTCGGCTATATTATCGGAGCCAAAGCAGTCCTCGATGCGCCCGGCGAGTGGCATTCGGACGGGAACGAGGTGCTTCTGATTCCTCCGGCCGGCGGGGCGGGCGGGTACGAGTTGCGGACGCGGCTGTATGGAGCAGTGGTAACGGGCAGCGGGATCCGATTCGAGAATATCCGCTTCAAGGCCGCAACGGTTCGAGTGGATGGGGATGACGTCTCCTTCGTGAAGTGCGCTTTCGAGTACATCTCCCCGTTCCGGCACAACGCGAACGACAAGCCCGGGAACAAGCGCGGACAGAGCCTCGCCTCCTGCTGGGGAGTCCCGGAAAATGGCACGGCGGGCGTGTTCGTGAAGGGCGACCGGTTTGTCGCCAGGGACTGCCGGTTCGCCAGGAGCTGGTGGTGCGGGATGATGATTCGGGGGAACAACGCCCGTGTCGAGAACTGCCTCTTCGAGGATATGAATTGGATGGCCAAGCGTTGTGCCGGACTCTTCTCGTGGGGCAACGATAACACGGTTCGATTCTGCACATTCCGGAATCTCGGGGGCTCGGGGATCGAGGGCGGCAACGCCAGCTGGATAGGCCAGTATGCGAAGAACAATATCTGGGAACACAACTACATCGAGAACGTCTGCACGCTGATCGTAGACCAGGGATTCTTCTATGTGAACCACCAGTCCGGCGCGAACCCGAAAGGCGAATCCGTCTGGCGCTGTAATGTCGGGAAGGGGTCGCGGGGACCCGTCAAAGGCGACTGGACGCGAACGACCGTCGGCTACTACGTGGACAACTCCTCCTCCGGGTATCGCGTCCACAACAATATTGCCATCGACGCGAACGAGGCCATTCGTTACAACGACACCCGGAACGGCCCTGAAGCGGGCAAGGACATATGGTTCTATAACAACACGTTCTACAAGTGTGATGCGGTGGGGTACGGCTGCTGGAATCCAAAGGGCAAGGCGAAGGCGGATGCCGAAGTCATGCTGATCAACAACCTGGCGATCCCAGGCGGAAGTCTGAGTTTCACCAAGTGGGGAACGCGATTGAAATGGAAGAACAATCTCGAATCCCTGCCCGCCTCGGTGCTCAGGAATCCCGACACCATGGAATTCACCCCGACGGACGAAAAACTGAAGAAGGGCGGTATTCCCGTTCTGGAGCAGGCGGTCTCGTACATCGGGGCCGTTGATCCGGAGAAGGGAATGTGGCGTTACGGGGTTGACGAATCAAAGCTGCCCGAGCCCTCCACCCCTTGACACTCCATCTCCCGGCCGTAGAATAGTCGAGATATGAACGAACCGATACGCACGTGTCCGAGATGCGGGAGCACGAGGATCGCCGAAGGGCACCTCGGCACCGGCGAGCACGGCCCCGGGTTCCATCCCACGGCCATTCGGCTTTCGGTACTCCCGGGCTTCCGATACGTGCCCTACGCCAACGACACGGAGAGCGCCTGCATCGACTGCGGTCTCGTATGGAACGAGATCCCGCCGGCCGACCTGACGGACCTTCTGAGCAAGTACACCACGGAAGAGGAGCGCACGCGCCTGTTCGCCGAGCACAAGGCCCCGCCGAAGGACCCGTTCCAGCGCGAGCGAGAGAAATAGGAGCGATGCGCAAGACGAGGCTGGGACAATGCCGCTGAAGCAGCGAATATGAAAGGTCTTCCCGTTGCGGCTGTTCTCCTGTTCGGCTGTATTTCGGTCTACGGGGAGGAACCCATGATCGTCGCACATCGGGGCGCGTCCCGGGAGGCGCCGGAGAACACCATTCCCGCCTTCACGCTGGCGTGGGAACAGGGAGCCGACGCCATCGAGGGCGATTTTCACCTGACCGCGGACGGGCACATCGTATGCATCCACGACAAGGACACGAAGAGGGTCGCGGGCAAGAATCTGGTCGTCGCCAAATCCTCCCTGGCTGACCTGCGCAAGCTGGACGTGGGCGCGTATCGCGGCGAGAAGTACAAGGGAACCGTCATCCCGACCATCGCCGAGGTATTCGCGACGATTCCCGCGGGCAGGAAGATCTATATGGAAGTAAAAAGCAATGAATCCATCATCCCGGATCTGCTCCGGGAGATCGGGAAGTCCGGCCTGAGGCAGGAGCAGGTGGCCGTCATCTCGTTCCATACGAAGGTCATCGGCGCGCTCAAGGCCCGGGCGCCGCAGTGCAGAGCGATGTGGCTGTCCGGTTTCAAGAAGGACCGGTCTGGGAAGATAACCCCCTCGCTCGAGACCGTCCTGAAAACGCTGAAGCGGGTCAAGGCCGACGGCCTCAGCTCCGCCAAGGACGTCGTCACCCAGGATATCATCAAGGGCGTGATGGACAAGGGATACGAATACCACGTCTGGACGGTGGACGACGTGAAGACCGCCAGGCGCTTCAAGGCCTGGGGCGCGAAATCCATCACCACCAACGTGCCCGGCCGCATCAGGAAGGGCCTCTCCCCGCCCGCCGCACCTTGACACGCCGGTCCCCGACCGTAGAATGACTCGCGTATGAACGCTGATGTCATCGTAGTCGGGGGCGGAACGGCCGGCGTGGTCGCGGCGGCACAGTCGGCGCGGGCGGGCGCACGCACCCTCCTGGTAGAGAAGAACGGCACGCTCGGCGGCACGGTCACGACCGCCGCCGTGGCATTTCCCGGACTGTTCCACGCCTGGGGACGGCAGGTCATCGCGGGCATCGGATGGGAGCTGGTAACGAAGTGCGTCGAAGAGACCGGCGACGCCCTGCCCGACTTCTCCGAACCCGGCCGGTCGCACAGCGCCTGTCAGGTCCGCGTCGATCCGCACGTGTACGCCGCGCTGTGCGGCGAGTGCGTGACGGATGCCGGCTGCGAATTGCTCCTTCACGCCATGGTCGCCGGCGTACGGCGTGAGGGCGAAGACTGGAAGATCGACCTCTGCACCAAGACCGGGCTCCGGCCGGTCCGGGGCCGCGTGCTGATCGACTGCACCGGAGACGCGAACTGCGCCGCCATGGCCGGCGCGTCGACGCGCACCATCGAAGAGCCCCAACCGGCCACGCTGATGTACCGCGTATCCGGCTTCGACGTCGACTCGCTCGACCTGGACCGCATCAACCGGGCCTTCGACGGGGAAGTCCGGGCCGGCAATCTCTCCTACACGGATATCGGCTGGAGCACCACCCGCGCCGACATCGGCTCGTGGCTCCGAAGGCACGGGCAGAACGCGAATCACTACCCGGCGGGCGGCGCGTCCACCAGCGAAGGGCGCACCTCACTCGAGATGCGGTCCCGGCAGTCATTCCTGCGTCTCTTCCGTTTCCTGAAGGCACAGGAAGGCCTTGCCGACCTGCGCATCGATTACGCTGCCCAGGAATGCGGTGTGCGCGAATCGGTGACGGTGGTCGGCGAAGAAACCGTTACCGTCGACGACTACACGTCCGGCCGTCTCTGGGACGACGCGGTCTGCTATTCCTTCTATCCCATCGACCTTCATCTGAATGACGGAGAGGGGCTGGACTGCCGGCCGCTGTCCGAGGGCACCGTCCCCACCGTGCCGCGGGGCGCGCTGCTCCCCGAAGGGTGTCACGGACTGATCGTCGCGGGCAGGTGCATCTCGAGCGACCGCCCTGCCAATTCCGCGCTTCGGGTGATGGCCACGTGCATGGCCACCGGCCAGGCCGCCGGGGCCCTTGCCGCGCTCAGCGTATCCGCCCCAGCGGAGCCGCGGGACGTTCCGCATTCGGACCTCCGCCGGCTGCTTACCGAGCACCGGGCGATCGTGCCGGCGCGGGGATAGACAAATAGAGTGACAGGTTACTCTATTTGAGCACCGGGCGATCGTGCCGGCACGGGGGTAGACCCCGGGCAAATAAAGTAACCTGTCACTCTAATTGAACACGCGTGACCAAATAGAGTAACCTGTCACTCTATTTCGTCACCCTGATTGCTGCTGCGGGAGCAGTGCCTGTAACCGGTTTATGAAGTCCTGCGGGGGAAGGCGTTTCGACAGACAGGGGTAATTCTGCCTGCGCGCCTCATCCGCGATCTTCTCGTCTTCGTCCCCGTGGGTGAGAACCGTCACCGGTATGTGTACCGTGCTCGGATGGTCCTTGAGCGATCGCGCGAGTTCCCTTCCGAATGCTTCGGCCGTGGACACATCCAGAAGGATGGCTTCGGGCTTCTCCTCCTCGGCGATGCTGATGGCGTTTCCCGTATCCCTGGCGAAGAGCGGCTTGCCCTGCAGGATTTCAACGCAGGTTTTTACATAGGGGCAGATCTCATAACTGCTGTCGTCGATAACGAGGATTTTTCTTGCTGACATTTCACCTTCTCTTTTTGTTGAAGAATAGAATAGGAGTATACGGTTTTTTCGCCGGAATGTAAGGGGGTGCGCGAAATCTTTCTTTCCGTAACGCTAAAAGTGACTCACGTTTACGCCGGGGGACCGCAGGCGCGGGGAGAAGCAGGCCGGCCGGCGTTCCCGGGAAATCGAATCGTTGCCTTTCTCCGTCCGAACCGGTACGATACCGGCCTGCGAACGGTACACACGGAGCCCCGAGGGAATCGAAAGGAGAGAACGGATGAAATGTCATGCAATCACGCGGCTGCTGGTCGGGCTGGTATTGACGGGAACGTGCGCCGGCCTCCGCGCCGAGGGCGCGGCGATAGAGAGCAGGTACATCAGTATCTCGGGTGACGCCGGAAAGAGCGGCCTGACGGTGTCGTCGAAGCAGACCGACTTCACGTTCACGCTGGGCTTTGTCGCGGATGACGAAAGCATAGCCGGGATCAAGTCGGCGACGGCGGCGAAGGACGGCAATGACGGCAATTCGCTGAAAGTGACCGCGGGCGCCGGCGAGGCCCTGGTAACGCTGAAGCCCCGCGGCACGTATGCCGAGATCAAGCCGGTGAAAGGGCTGAAGGGCGTGACGATCGTCACCCCGTCGCGGTTCGCGCTGATGCCGGACTTCTTCGCCATGGACGTGGTGTTGGACGCGAGACGCGTCAAACAGGACAAGGCCGTGGGGCTGGCGGACAACTTCTATCTGGTGCCGCTGGACGACGGCGGCGGCGTGGTGTTCTGCGTGTGGCCCGCCGACCCCGGGGAGGAGACGCGGGAGGCGTCCCCCATAGCGCTCACGGCGGGCGGCGAGGGCGACGCGCGCAGGTTCACGGAGAGCCGCGTGTCGTTCCCCGCGTCGAAGCCGGTGTACGTCGCCCTGCTGGAGGGAAAGGATTACTGGCGCTGTGAAGACGCCGCGTCCTGGGACCTGTCGAAACCGGTGAAGACCGGCTGGAAGCGGCCCTTCGACGCCCGGTGGCGCGCCAGCTTTCTCACCGGCGAGAACAAGCAGGTCCCCAAGTGGGGCGTATCGATCCTGTCCTTCTATTTCCCGGAGCTGCAGAAAGGCCGCAGGGGATGGGTATGGAACGACGCGAACCTCAACGGGGCCGTGGGCTGGACCGACAAGTATGGAAAAGGCGTCCCCGAAGGCGCCGCGCAGGGCCTGGGACACTACGCGCATCCCTGCTGGTTCGCGGACGCGGACACCTATGTATATCCTCCTGCCGGCGCGGCAAAGGAGAACATCTACGACTGCGCGATAATCTATCCGCTGCAGCGCTCGAAGGACACCCCGCCGGCCGTTCTCACCCCGTCGGACATCGTGATGCAGACGCTCGGCGTCGGCCCCTGCGAATACATCCTGGACAAGGAGGGCGCGGTCTGGGCCTTCCACGGCGGCAAGAAGAAGATGCATTTCGAAGGGGCCACCTGCGGGAACTGGGATTCGCGCCTGGCCCCGCGCCTGGCGAAATGGAAGAAGGAAGGCGGGAAGCCGGAGGCGAAACAGCTGGAGGAGATCGTCTGGCTGATCGAAGACATGCAGACCTTCATCGAGGCGGTCAACATGCGGATACACGCCTACGACGACTGCCTGAAGGCCGTGAAGACCTTCTGCGACGCGGCGAAGCAGAAGGGCAGCGGCGGTGCAGCATTGGCGGCCGCCCTGGACGAGCCGATCAGGAACATGCAGCGAACGATGTCGAACACGGCCGGCTTCGACAAAGGGCTGGCGGAATGGAAGGTGAAGCTCACCGGGATGATGAAGGTCGCCGCGGACGCGACCGAGTTCAAGCCCGAGCTGATGCAGGTGGGCAACGTCCGGGGGTTTGCCGAGCGGCAGGACGTCACCATCGCGGGGGCCCGGCGCTGCGTGAACATGATAAAGCAAAGGGCCGGGCTGGCGGTGAACGAATCCGGCGCCGACTCCGCGAGTCTGGCGGCGAAGATCCGGGAGGAATGCCGCAAGGTGCTCAGGAACCCGCATCCGCTGGAGCACTTCTAGGCGGTCACTCTGACGAACCGGCGGGCCCCGCTCCGGGCAGGACCCGGCCGCAGGAAACTCACCGTCGGCTTGTTACTTCGCGGCTGGAGAACCGGGCGGTTCTTTTCCCGTCACGGCCTTGTAGGCCTTCACCGCTTCCTCATAAACTCTTCCGACGTAAGCACAAACATGAAGTCATCCGGTTTCTAAGATCGTCACAGAACGCCTCCGAGAACCCATTTCAATCATCACCATTTGATTGTCTTACCTTCACCCCGGGAGCCAGACAAGGAGCTCCGTGGCGAGAGGCGCCATCCGTAGTCGAGACAGCCGAATCAGCGTGATTTCAACGTAATCAAGGCGTGGACCTATCGTCCGCGAAAGCGATTCCGTTCAGTTTCTTCCGACACTTTCTGCCATCTGCAGCATCTCTCGCACCTCGCCCGGATCGAGATCAAGCGGATCAAGCATGCGAAAATTAAGAAGCCGGCTTTCCCACGAGGTCTGCGGCCGTTGGGTGACCTATCGCCGCCCGGCAATTACCAGGTAAGCGTTATCCTGGCGGATTTCCGGAGCTTCAGAACGAGGAGTTTCGTCTTCGAGTCGTACTCCACGCTTTCGCCCGGCAGAGCGCTCCCGTCCACCTTGACGACGGGCTTCCGGGGCATGCCCGAGACGGCTACATAGAAAGGCTTCTTGGGCCAGGCCTTTACCGCAACCTCCGCGGACGCCGCTTCGTCTTTCGTTATATCGACCGACCCGGGCGCGTGAACGATGATGCCCGACTTCGGCGCGCGGCGGAAACGGTAGTACGGCGGGTCCCCGTACACCCCCGAAAGATTCATCTGCACCGTGCCGGGGTTTATCGCCGGGCCGTCCCGCCTCTGCTCCCTCAGGAACAGGAAATCCGGAAGCAGCCCATGCCTCCCCTTCGCCGTGAGCGGCCATGAATGCTGCACCCCGGTACGGGTGATGCCCTGAGCCACCTTCAGCCACGGCCCTTCGGGATCATGGTCCGCAAGCTCATACAGGGCCCCGGCGTACACGAGTCCGCACCACTGAACGGGAAGCCCTATCCAGAAGGTTCCTCCCCAGCCGGTCGCGCCGTAGACGGCGATTGTCGAATAGACTCCGACCGGGCCGCCGTCGGGATGACGAAGATATACGAACGGCAGACCGGTCCAGGCCCAGTACCTGGCCCGTTCGAGAAATCCCTTGTCGCCACTGAGCTCGTAGGCCGCGACGTAGACCCGAACGAGCCTCCCCGAGGCGAGGATGTCCGGCGTGTGCAGAGGGATCTCCCATGTCTGGGCGCCGCGGGGGACGGTGTTGTCGAACTTGTCCAGGGCCTTCGTCAGGTGAAGGAATTTGTCGATCAGGTCCTTGCGCGCCGAGTACGCCGCCCCGGCCAGCACGCCTTCGACCCTTGCCGCGGCGTATCCGTTCGCCTCGTTGGTCCAGTGACCTCTGGCATACTGTCCCTCGTACTGGATCGTACCGTCCGGCTTGAATCCCCTGGCCGCGGCGCGCGCCTGCTTCTCCGCAAGGGCGGCCGCGGCCGCGACGTGTCCGAACACGAGAGGCGAAACGGGACGAGCGACGTGTCCGATGCCGCTCAGAATATTCTCGTCCTTGATATGAGAAAGACCCTTCTCGAGCTGTGTCTCCAGACGACCGCGGAGCGCCGGATCGGCGCAGCTCTCAGCGAGTCTCATCAGGTGCGCGCATGCATCCGCAGCGGGAGCAGGCTTCCAGTTACCGCCCCACACGGCGTGACGGAACTGCCCCTCTTCGCCTGCCTGCGTATCCAGCCAGCCGGCCGCCAGCAGCTCTTCGACCTCCGACCGCTCCGGCACCCCGGGAAGCTCGGGAAGCCCCTTCATCGCCACGTACTGCTTGATCGCCGGAACCAGGCTCGCACCCTTGCCGCCGACGATCGTGACCCGGACCCTCAGCGAACGGTCCGGACCGATCTCCAGCGGCTCGAAGGCCATGAGACTGTTCTCCCTGCGGTAGCCGGGCACGCCCGGGGCGGCGACCGCCATCAGGTGACCGCCCTTCCCCCACGTCCGGTTCGGAGAATCGAAGACGGCACAGACCTCCCGCGATTCGTCCCAGATGAGGCCCACGTAGAGCCCGTCGTGATGAACGGCCATCAGAGGAAACGTGATCTTCAGGCAATCCGGAATCAGCCGATTCGCCCTGGGTCCCGTCACGTCGAGCTCGCTGCTGCTCGGCTCGTCGGCCAGATACTCCAGGCCGGAGAAGAGCCCCTGCGTTTTCTTCGGGGCGAACGTTCCGAGACCCGCAAGCAGAGTCAATACCGGCGCGTGCATCAGGTCCCGTTTCGAATCGCACTCCAGGAGCGTTTCCACCTCTATCGCGCTGCTCTTCTCAACCGCCTTGAAGGTCCTCGTGATCTTCCACCGGCCTTTCGTGGGATCCTCGAACGAAGCGACGATGCGCAGAGGGGTCTTCGATGCAATAGTCACTCCGGCCTTCTTCAGCTCGAGATACTTCCGATCCGTGCTCCTCCCCACGGCCAGCAGACCCCCGGTGTACCCGCAGCCCATGGGCTTCCCCGCCACGCACACCTCGAATCCTCCCAAGGTCTTACCGTCGTGCCGAAGCTCCAGATCCCCTGCCTTCACGACGAGACCTGTCCCGGCGCCCAGGCTCACCCGCTTCGGGTCCTCGTAGGACGGCAGCACGACCTTTCCTCGAGCCGTGACGGACATCGACTTCAGCAGCACCGTCCCGGCATCGGGCGGGAAATCCAGCCTGAGCCGCGAGTTCTCGGGCAGCGGAGGAAGACCGACCTTGTACTTCTGCAGCTTGCCGCCGGGCTTCACCTTGAAGCTCACGCTGTCCTTCGCGTTGAAATTCGTCCCGAAGAATATCTGTGCCCCCTCGCCCTTGGGAACCTTCATTTCGATAACGACGTCCGTCTCCACGCCTTGAAGAAAATCCAGGTTCTTCACTATGGGTCCGACGATGTAGGGATCTTCCCCCTTGCACTCGAGCAGCCAGCCTTCGGCCGTGGCTCGCTGGCCCGGTATGCAGCTCGCCGCATTCCAGCCGTGAGTGCCCTTGGTGAAATCCCACGCTGCAACCGTATCTCCCGCCGTCAGTCCGCGCTGCGTCAGGAGTGCCGCCACCACCGCTGCAGAGAAAGCCAAGCCAAGACATCTCCTGCCGATCACCTGCCACCTCCCTTGTGATAGCCCTGTTCTATCTCTATCGTGATCTGGGCGAGGCGGACGCCTCCGCCACGCTCGCCCGAGTCACCAGCCTGGGCTCGATGAGATTCAGGAAATCCCCCTTGAGGGGCTTCCCGCTGAGTGCTGAATCGATTATCCGCATGGCCGTTTCGATGTGTCCTTCGTAGTTCACGTCAACGGCGGTGATGGCGGGATGCGTGAATTCGCTCAGGCTCGTATTCCCGAAGCAGACGATGGAGATATCCCCCGGCACGCCCCTCCCGGAACCCTTGCACGCCGCAAGCGCCCCCACCGCCAGCCTTTCGCTGAGACACACCAGGGCGGTCGCGTCACACCCGCGGGAGCCCAGATACTCCGTCACGGTTTCGAAGGCCCGGGGAGTCGAATTCTCGAAGCGCGGGACCTTCACGGTGACGAGCCGCCGATCGAGGTCCTCTTCCGCCGCCCGGCCGACACAACACGACCGCCACGCACTGATCATCGTACTCTCTATGTGCCCCCCCGGCTTCTGTGAGAGAACCGCTATACGGTCGTGGCCTTTCGAGAATAGTGTTTCCATAACGATACGCATCCCGTGCGCGTCGTCACAGAGAACCGAGGGGACCCCGAGCTGGTCGAGGCGGTTGCCTATCACGACCGCCCGCCCGCCCGCGGCCCGCGCCGCCTCGCCGACGACGCCCCTCAGGCCTTCCTCGTCGGACAGTATCAGCGTCGGCTCGCCGTCGGCGATCATGTGCACCACATGCGACTCGTCCATCCCGTGGCACTGGACCACGTGAAGGCCCCAGCCGCGCT
Organism: uncultured Planctomycetota bacterium; assembly: GCA_964389785.1. Classification (GTDB taxonomy): domain Bacteria; phylum Planctomycetota; class CAYMFW01; order CAYMFW01; family CAYMFW01; genus CAYMFW01. The sequence goes on along the minus strand of CAYMFW010000016.1, from coordinate 21,974 downwards.
TCTCCGCGTGTTTCTTCGCGTGGTGTATCAGCGGGAGAGCCGGCTCGTCGAATCCGAGACAGACGACACTGACCGTGGGAGCCGACGATTTCTTCGTCCCGTCCTTCCTCACGAACGTGCCCGTCCGGCCCCGGCGCTCGGCGAGCCCGAGATGTACCAGCTCACCGACCGCTCGCCTCGCGGTCATGTGGCTCACGCCGTAGCGATCCGCGAGCTGCCTCTCCCCCGGAAGCCGGTGACCCGGCCTCAGCTTTCCCGACCAGATCCCCCGCGCGATCTTGTCACGAACCAGCTCGAACTTCCTTGTACCTTCGCCCACAGGGATTGCCCCTCCAGAAATGAATTCCACTACTCTATAACAGGCCGGGAAACGCGAGTCAAGGAATTTCTCACGCTACCCGCAAAGGCTCGGATATTCGCCCCATAGGGGCAATTAAGCCTTGACAGCTTATCAGGCTGTTATATAATACCGCATCATGAAGGACTTCCTCCGCAGCAGTTACCTGATCCCGATCGCCGTCCTCGCGGTGGTGGCCGTGGCCGTCGCGACCGGAGGCCACCGGCAGCTCGACGAAAAGGGCCGCCCCCTCGTGGTGTGGGCCCACCCCCCGTGCCCTCCCCCGCTGATGAAGATATACAACGGCATCTTCGACGAGTTCCGCCGGACACATCCGGACATCAACCTGAGGGTGCTGCACATCACCGGCAACTACGAGGACAAGATAAAGGTGATGGTCGCCGGCAACGTCGCGCCGGATACGATCTTCATGTATCCGAACGCGCTCGCCGCATGGGTGGAGCTCGACGCGCTGGAGTCCCTGGACACGAACCTGGAGGCTGACCCCAACGTCCGCACAAGCGACTACTTCACCCCCATGATCGACACGTTCAGCTACGGCGGCAAGGTGTACGGCCTGCCAAAGGACGCCTCCGCCGTCATAATGGAGTACAACGTGGATCTCTTCCGGCGCTTCGATGTCCAGCCGCCGCGGCCCGACTGGACGTGGAACGACATGCTCGACGCCGCCGCGAAGCTCACGCGCGACACGGACGGTGACGGCCGGACTGACCTCTGGGGTATGACCCCCTATTCATGGTGGATCTTCGTCTGGCAGAACGGAGGAAGGATTCTCAGCGAAGACCGATCGCGGTGCGCGCTTCTGGAGCCCAGGGCGGTGGAGGCCCTGGAGTTCTGGGCCGCGCTTCGCTACAAGCACGGCGTGACCCCGACCCTGGAAGCGGAGGCGGACATGGGTATGCACCAGATGTTCATAGCGCAGCGCGTGGCCATGAGCTTCGAGATCTATCCGATCGTCTCGGTCTACCGGAAGACATGCGAGTTCGAATGGGACCTCGCGCACGTGCCGGCGGGTCCGGCCGGACGCTGCACCGAGGTACGGGGCAGCGCCCTGGCCATGAGCCGCCAGTGCCGGAATAAAGAGGCGGCGTTCGAATTCGTGAGATGGCTGACGGCGGCGCCGGGGATGAGCCGGCTTCTCGCGGTCGAGATGCCCTCGTGGAAGAGCCTTGCCGATTCAGACGCTTTCGTGAAGATGCCGGGGCTGCCGGCATCCAAACGTGTGGCGGTCGAATCCATGGAGTACGCCCGCCTGCCGCTGCAGCACCCCCTCTACAACGAGATCATGGACGCGCTGAACCCGGCGCTGCAGAAGGCGCAGCGGGGGGAAACGACGGTGAGAGAGACCCTGGACCATGCCGTACCTCAGGTGAACAAGATACTGGAGCGACACCGTGCCCGAAATTAGGAGAAGAACGCGACTCTCTCCGATGGCCCTGCAGGAGCGCCGCGACTTCTGGCTCTTCCTCTCCCCCTGGATCATCGGTTTCATCCTGTTCTCCTTCGGCCCGATACTCGCCTCGTTCGCGATGTCCTTCACGGACTACAGCATATTCAAGTCGCCGCGATGGATAGGGCTCGGCAACTACCGCGAGATGCTGGTCGACGACCCGCTCATCCTCAAGGCGCTGTGGAACACCTTCTTCTACACGTTTCTCGCCGTGCCGCTCCACACGGCCGCGAGCCTCGCCGTGGCGCTTCTTCTCAACAAGAAGGTGAAGGGCATTCCTATCTGGCGAACGTTCTTCTACCTGCCCTGCGTCGTCTCGGGCATCGCGATGGGAGTCCTGTGGCGATGGATATTCAACCCGGAGATCGGCCTGGCAAACACGATCCTCGGGCCCTTCCTCGATATCCTGCGGCTGCCGCACCCCCAGTGGCTGCTGGACCCCGTGCTCGCCAAGCCGGCGTACGTTCTGATGAACCTGTGGAGCCTGGGGGGCGGCATGATCATATTCCTGGCCGGCCTCCAGGGCGTGCCCGAGCATCTCTACGAGGCCGCCGATATAGACGGAGCGGGCCGCTGGGCGCAGTTCCGTCACGTGACGTTTCCCATGATCACACCCGTCGTCTTCTTTCAGCTCACCATGGGGCTCATCGGCTCGTTCCAGATCTTCGCGCAGGCCTACGTTATGAGCGGCCGCGGAATCGACAACTCCACGCTCTTCTACGTCTATTACCTCTTCGAGCAGGCCTTCAGATACTTCCGCATGGGTTATGCCTCCGCCATGGCGTGGGTTCTCTTCGCCGGCATCCTGGCGGTCACCGTCCTGAAGTTCAAGCTCGCGAAACGCTGGGTGTACTACGAGGGGGCGGAATGATGCGGCACGGAAGGGGATTCAAGTCTGTCGCGGGAAGAGTCGCGACCTACGTGGTCCTCGTCGTGCTGGGCCTCGCATCGATCCTTCCCTTTATATGGCTGGTGAGAAGCAGCCTGTGCAGCGACAAGGAGATCATGCTGCCGGTTACGAAGCTCTCCGGGATCGTTCCCTCCGAAATGCATCCGGAGAACTACGTGCGGGTCTTCCAGTCGGTGCCCTTCTGGCGCTACCTGTTCAATACCTCTTTCATTATTGTGTTCGTCGTGACAGGCACGGTCCTCTCGTCGAGCCTCTGCGCGTACGCCTTCGCCTTCTGCCGGGTGCCGTATCGAAACCTGGTCTTCTACGGGGTCCTGGCCACCCTGATGCTGCCCGGGGTCGTGATGATAATTCCCACGTTCATTCTCTTCCGAACGATAGGCTGGATAGACACGTTCAAGCCGCTGATACTGCCCGCCTTCTTCGGTCAGGCGTTCTTCATCTTTCTGTTCCGCCAGTTCTTCCTCAGCCTGCCGCGGGAGCTCGTAGAGGCCGCCAGGATCGACGGCGCAAGCGCCCTGCAGATCTACTGGCGGATCATAATGCCCCTGACGCGGCCGGCGATCGTTACCGTCGCCCTCTTCGCCTTCACGATGACCTGGAACGACTTCATGGGACCGCTGATCTACCTCAACAGCCAGGAGAACTGGACGCTGCAGCTCGGGCTTCAGAGCTTCCAGGGACAGATAAGCAACGAGTGGAGCCTGCTCATGGCCGCGACGGTCATCACCGTACTGCCCCTGATCCTGCTCTTCCTCTTCCTGCAGCGCTATTTCATACGGGGCATCGCGCTCACCGGCCTGAAGGGGTAGAGCGCGCTCACGCAACCGCTGAGGAATAGAGGGCTTAGACAGAGCCAGGAGAAGCCGGCGATCAAGCGAGGGGAGTGAAACTCGTTCCCGGCAGCCTGCACAATCACCCGCGGCTGGCGGCGATACCGGGGGGAGAACGGGGAAATTGACCGCGGCCCGCCGGTCATGTACGATGACGTGCATGAGAAGAACGGGGTTCTCCCTGATAGAGCTCCTGATAGTGGTGGCGATCATCGCGCTGCTCGCCGCCATGCTTCTACCCGGGCTCGCGCGGGCGCGGGAGTACGCATACTTCACCTCCTGCAAGAACAACCAGAGACAGATAGGCGTCGGGCTTCTCCTTTACGCCGTCGATAACAGGGGCAGGATGGACGCGAGCCGGCCGACCGCGTGGTGCTCGGGAAGCAACCTGTCGGACAAGACCAGCCTGCGAATCGGCATCACCTCCATAGGCAAGTGGCTCACCTGGCAGCAGAACGGAGGCAGCACCGCCCTGGTCGCCCGCATGTACGGCGGCAACTGGCGGGTCAACAACCCGGACGACATCGCCCCGGCGGGACTGGACCCGAAGTACCTGCCGATCGAATCCATGTGGGACCCCATCGTCGGACTGAGAGACTGGGGCTTCGGGAACGGCGAGCCGCTGCGGCGCACGGGCACCGAAGAACAAAGGAGCTCCGCCACCAGGAACGGCTGCTTCTTCGGCTACCGGTTCTTCATACACCGCGTCGGCTGCCCGAGGAACCGCGCCCAGCCCAGCTTCGTAGACCATACATTCCCCAACGGAAACTGGTGGGTCGACGGGGAGATGCCTCTTCGCCCGGCCACGAACAGCTCCACGCCCACCACGTCCCACAAGCCCTCCGTATGGCTGGCCGCCTGCCATCCCCCGATCACCGGAAGAGCCAACATACCGAACGACGGGCTGGCCGCCTACCGGAGGAACGTGTCTCATTTCGGCGTCACGCTGACCGTTCCGGGAGAGTACAAGTTCAACGTCATCCATCTCGACGGGCACGTCGGCGATTCCCTGTGGAAGGAGGTGCAGGTCGGCGCGATCGACTGGGTCGTAGGCGGCACCATATTGAACTCCGACTTCTGGTGCCATCCCTACGGGTGGGAATGGATCACGGGGAAAGAATGGCTGGGATGGTCCAAGCAGGCCGACTTCGACGGGGCCTTCGACGACAACATCTGATTACCGGTGACGGCCCCGCCGGCTTGTTACTTCGCGGCCGGAGAACCGGGCGGTTCTTTTCCCGTCACGGCCTTGTAGGCCTTCACCGCTTCCTCATGCAGCGCGTTGTGCGCCGCATCCTTCGGCTTGCTCGCGCCCAGCTTGATATCCGCTTCGATCTCCGGCACCGCTTCCTTGGCCTTGGGCCCGATCGCGGCCATCATTTTCATCACGGCGGCCCGCAGAGGCGGCTGCATGGGATACGTTCTGTCCTTCAGCAGGCGGCGGGCCAGCGGCACCACATCGGCCGATTTCTCTCCAAACCGGGCCAGCGCTTCGAACGCGGCCACCTTCATCCCGGCGTAGTCTCCGGCCCTTCCGGCGCTTTCGATCTTGTCCATGATGTTCGGTATCACGTTCTCGTGAACAGGGCCGATCTGGCCGATCGCCCACATCAGGTTCGGATTCACGTGGGCGTCGGCGTGCATCATGGCGATCAGCAGGTCAATCTGCCCCTTCGCGTGTATGCCCATGCGTCCCACGGCCCACGCCGCGGCGCAGCGGACCCCGTATCCCTCGTACAGGGCAAAGCCCGGATTGTGTTCCTTCAGCAGGGGCGGCACATTGACGAGGAAGCCCTTGGCCTCCGGGCCGATCATCCCGCACGCGTATGCGGACTCGCGGCGCACATCGGCGTACTTGTCCTTCATCTTCGAAATCAGCACCTTCACCACCCCGGCCACCTCTTCGCTCGGCTTGGCATCCTTCAGGATCTGCCCCAGCGCCTTCGCGGCGGCCGCCCGGTTTCTCTCGTACTGCGTGCCTTCCAGCAGGGGCATCAGAGCGGGCACCGCCGCCCGCGCGACGGAGCCGTACTCGCCCAGGGTCTGGGCTGCGACAAACCGATCGTTCTCCCGGTCCGACCCGAGCACCTTGATCATGGCCGGGACTATCTTCGGTCTCAGCTCCTCGGGGGCCTCCCCCAGCGCCCTCGATGCTCTCACCTGGAGCCCGCGATTCGCCCCGGTAAGCTGTTTGATCCATGTCGACAGAGGCTTGCCCTTGACGACCACCTCGTCCTCTCCCAAGGCCGGCCCGACAAGCCCCGCCGCCGCGATGAGTACCGCGCCAATCAGGCCTCTTGTGCCACACCTCTCCATAGTCTCCCCCTATTCGTGTACCAGGTTACCCAGTTGCGTTTCGAGTGACATGCGCTTCGTCTGCCGTTCCTCGCTGCGTGTGTGATGATACGAACAGTATAGACCAAATCCGACAATACTGCCAGCGTGCTGATGCTCTCCCCTGAAACTGGTACAATCACCGCTGCGATCATCGCGACATGGAGGACGACAAATGAAGATCCGGACTGTAATCGGAGCGCTCATCCTGGCCTGCGGCCTGCAGAACAACGCGTGCCGTGCCGGAGACGACGGGCTGGAGAAGGGACAGCTCATTCATTGGACCTTCGACGAGGAAAGCGGCGCCATAGCGAAGGACTCTTCGGGAAACGGGCTGGACGGGACGGTGAAGGCGCGCCGGGTGACCAAGGGTGGGATAAAGGCGCTGCTGTTGGACGGGACGGCGGCGACCACGGTGGCGGTCGACGTGCCGAAGGACAAGCGGTTCGGCACGGATTCGTGGTCGTTCATGGCGTGGGTGAATCCCGAGCAGTTGACCATCGAGGACAGGCAGAATCAGCGGCGCATTTTCGCGTTCGGCACGTATCCGGATGCGTATCTGGTCATCGATCTCTTCGGCACCGGCACGGTGGGATACTACTTCTGCTACAAGAACCCGGCGGGGAAGATAGAGGCGGCCGGGGGAGGCACGTCCGTCAGGGTCAGGATCAACGAGTGGACGCATATCGCGCTGGCGTGCGACCGCGCCGCCGGGCACGTTGCGATCTACATCAACGGGAAGCTGCAGGGCGAGTCTCCGCTGCCCAAGACGTTCGCCGGAGATTTCTCGCTGGCGGGTAAGCTCACGATTGGAAGCGGCTGGCACAACTACTGGGGGCTGATGGATGAGGTGAGGATATACCGCAGGGCGCTCACCAGGAAGGATGTGCGAGCGGAATTCAAGGCGGGCAGGGACACGTATGGAGTAACGGAATCGGCGGAGGCCGCCGCCATCGAGGTGCGCGAGGTGATCAGGGATATCTTCACCGCGGCGAATGCCGCGTGGAAGGCGAAGAATTTCAGCGCGGTGCGCGCCGAATGCTCGAAGGTGACGGCGATGCAGAAGGCTCCGCCGCAGCACAGAAGTTACGCGCATCTCCGGATCGCACAGAGCTGCCTGGCGGAAAAGAACAACGTGAAGGCGAAACTGGAATACGACAGGATACGGGCGAACGCGGAGTATCCCGACGTGCACCGGCGCGAGGCGGCCGAATGCGCGCACGAGCTCGAACGCCTGGCGAAGGGCCTTGCCCCGCGCGATCCGCTCGCGTCGCGCGTGAAGGTGCCGGAGATCACCGCGTATGCGCTGTCGGTGTACGTGGCGCCGGATGGCAGCGACGCGAATGACGGCTCGAAGGAGAAGCCCTTCGCCACGCTGGCCGGCGCGCGCGACGCGGTGCGGGCCGGCAGGGCGAAGGGCGTCGACGGGGCGATCGGCGTGATCGTCAAGCCGGGCGAGTACCTGGCGAGAAATACGCTTGCGCTCGGCGCCGGCGATTCGGGCACGAAGGACTCGCCGATCGTCTACCGCGCGGAGAAGCAGGGGACCGCCACGCTGTACGGCGGGGCGCGGCTCTCCGACTTCACGCCGGTGACGGATAACGCCGTGCTCGACCGGCTTCCGGCCGAATCGCGCGGCAGGGTGATGCAGTGCGATCTCAAGGCGCTGGGCATCACCAACTACGGCACGCTCGAGGTGCGCGGCTTCGGCCAGCCGCCGTCTCCGCCGACGCTGGAACTCTTCTTCGACGGAAGACCCATGACCCTCGCGCGCTGGCCAAACAAGGGGTTCGTGTCGATCAGAAAGCTCGTGACGCCGGGCGACAGGGACAAGGGCGTGCCGTCGGTGGTGGAATACGAAGACGAGCGTCACGCGCGCTGGACGAAAGCGAAAGATCCGTGGCTGTTCGGCTATTTCAAGTATCTGTGGGCGGATTCGACCATCAAGGTCGCGGCGATCGATCCCGGGACGAAGATGATCACCACGGCCGAGGCGTATAGATATGGACAGGGGCCCGGCATGAACGCGCGCCAGGGCATCATATACTACGCGTTCAACCTGCTCGAGGAACTGGATATCCCGGGCGAGTGGTATCTCGACCGGGCGTCGGGAGTGCTCTACTTCTATCCGCCCGCGGAGATATCGAAGGGGACCGTCGAGCTCGGCATGCTCGAGGCGCCCATGCTCACGCTGGACGGGGTCCGCCACGTCCGCATCGAGGGGCTGCGGTTCGATTGTTCGCGCTCGACCTGTATGCGCATCAACAACAGCGAGAACTGCCTGGTGGCCGGATGCAGGGTGACGCGTTTCGCGGGGGAAGGGATCGTGATCAGGGGCGGGAAAGAGAACGGCGTTCTCGGCTGCGACGTTCATACGATCGGGCGCCGCGCCATCGAGCTGATCGGCGGCGACCGAAAGACGCTCACGCCGGCGAAGCATTTCGTCGAGAACTGCAGAATCCGCTCATTCGGCCGCATCGACCGGACCTACACGCCGGCCGTCCAACTCGAGGGGGTAGGCAATCGCGTGGCGCATAACCTGATGTACGACTGCCCGTCGAGCGTGATGCGCATCGAGGGGAACGATCACGTCATCGAATACAACCGGGTGCGCAACGCGGTGCAGGAGTCGGACGACCAGGGGGCGATGGAGCTGTACGCCAATCCGTCGTACCGCGGGGTGACGTTCCGCTACAACCACTTCACCGACATCGGCAAGACCGGCACCGAAAAGGCGGTGCACGGGCAGGCGGCGATCCGGTTCGATGACGCGATCAGCGGGCTGCAGGTGTACGGAAATATCTTCCACCGCGCGGCCGGCGGACACTTCGGCGGCGTGCAGATGAACAGCGGACGGGACAACGTGATAGATAACAACATCTTCGCCGACTGCAGGCAGGCGGTGAGCGGCGGCTGGAATCCGGGGAACAGCGTCTGGAAGCGTATCAGGGCGGGCAAGAAGCCCGCCGCAATCTACACCACAGACCTGTACACGGCGCGCTATCCGGGCATAAAGACGATGATGACCGAGCCGGGGATCAACAACGTATGGCGAAACGTGTTCTACCGGTGCGGCCGGGAGGTCACCGGCAACAGGGTCAACCTCGACATGCTCGAAAACGCGACCTGCGCCGACAAGGATCCGGGTTTTGTAAACGCGGCGAAGGGCGATTTCCGCCTGAAGCCGGATGCCCCGTTGTTCGGCACGGTGGGCTTCAGGCCGATACCGGTCGAGGAGATCGGGCTCTATGAAGACAGGTATCGTAAGAATGATTCGAAAGGAGGTAGATCCATGCTGTTCATGGGCAACAGTATCACGCGGCACGCGCCCAAGCCGGAGATTGGCTGGACGGGCAACTGGGGAATGGCTGCAAGCGCCGAAGAGAAAGACTACGTCCATTGCATCATCCGCTCCCTTTCCGAAGAAACCGGTACCGCCCCCAGGGTGATGATCGAGAATCTCGTTGAGTTCGAGAAACAATACGCGACATATGACGCGGGCACAAAGCTGAAGAACGCCCTGGCATTCAAGGCCGCCACGGTCATTCTGGCGATCGGGGAAAACGTACCGGCCCTGCGCTCCGAAACATCCCGCACACAGTTCAGCGCCAGCGTGACGAAGCTGCTCGAGGCCTTCAAGGCGAACGGCAATCCCACCATTGTCGTTCGAAGCTGTTTCTGGGCGGACAAGGCCAAAGATGAAATCCTCAAACAGGCCTGCCAGAAGGTCGGCGGCATTTTTGTCGACATCGGCAGCCTTGGCAGGGACGCGTCCAACAAAGCCCCTCAGTTCACGCACAGCGGCGTTGCCGCTCATCCCGGGGACAAGGGAATGCAGGCCATTGCCGACGCGATACTGCATGCGATGAAGCAGGAAGAAATGAAGTGACCCGTCCGCGTCCGATCTTCACCGGCGGGAAGGAGTCGGGCCGACACAAAAGAAATAGTACAGGTAGCTGTCCCGGTACTCCTCGAAATGTTTCGGATTCGGGTCATTCCGGAAGCTGTTGTACGTCCAGAGGAACGTGTTGGCTCTCATGCGCGATTCCGCACTGACCTCGAAGGGGTCCGATTCCGGCCTGGTCTGCTCGACCAGCGAACGGGCCAGCACGGCTTCTTCATACAGGCGCGGCATGCGGGAATACCCGAGCGGCTTCATGCGGCCGAGCTGCCCGCCGAATTTGTCCAGCCGTTTGTTCAGCAGGTACAGGGTCATCAGGTATTCGAATGCCATGCGGTTCGCGGGGTTCTTCTCCAGCAGATCCAGCAGCATCCGTTCCGTGGCGTAGAATCCGTGCCTTTCGTCATTTCTGCTCGGAATGACTGGCCGATCCTTTTCCACCATCAGCGCGCGCAGGTCTTGAATCCTCCGGTCCGTCGACAGGTCGGGATCAGCCTTCAGCAGGTCGAGATACTCCCGTGCCCAATCGGCGTCGAACAGGGTCCCGGCGAGTGCGTTGAGATACACCCGCGCCGTGGGGGCATCGCCTTTCACCATGTGGATGAGGGCCAGGCGCCTGAGGATTACCGGGCGAGGCCCGAAGAATCCGGTGCACTCGTTCAGGCGATATTCCGCCAGGTTTATCTGGCCGAGGTCGATCAGCGTGTCGAATCGGTGCCAGCTTACATACATTTCCGGCATGCGTTCGTCGGTAAGCAGCAGCAGGTTGGGATGCTGGCGGTAACGAAACATGTCGCGGTCCAGCCGGCCGGTGTGGTACAGGGCGCGATTGACTGTGTGGACTATGCCGGGATCCCTGTTGTCCTCGATGTCATCGGCGATTTCCAGCACTTCCGGCCACATGCGGTGATACGCGTGGTAATGGACCGCCAGCTCGGCTTTGATGTCGGTGTTGCGGAACAGCAGTATCACGACCGCGCCCAACACGAAAGGCGCCGCGTACCCGGCACACCGCCGGGCGGTACCGGGAGAAGCGGCGGATTCACCGCCCGTTTCTTTCCGCCGCGGCCGCAACGCGAGCGCGGTCAACGGCAGAAAGAGATACAGCAGGGACAGCCTTACCATCGTTCCGGGGAACCTCGAGCAGACGTGGAATTCCAGGGGCGCGAACAGTGAATACCCGATCGCGTCGGCGGGGACCACTCCGTACAGAAGGCAGCCCACGACGCAGGGCATGACGACGGCCGACGCCGGATACAACAGCGCTATCCGCCACCGGCGCCCGGAACGCAGTTCGTAGATCCCGCAGAGCGCCACGAACAGGAGATGCGCGCCGGCGGTGACCGCATAGGCGACCACGTGCAGCGCGATGAAGAGAAGCACCACCGCCCCGCCGGATTCGGGCCTCAGCTTCACGTACACACACGCAAGGACCACCGCCCCCAGCACCATCATCGTAATATTGAAGTGGTATCGGTATCCGGCATAGAGCATGAGCATGAGGATCGGGCCGATGAACCGGGTGCCGCGAAGAGTGAACGCATTCACGGCCTTCAGAAACGCGGCGGTGCACACGGAAAGCAGCCACGCCTGCAGGGTCACCACAAGGGCGCCCGCCCAGGAATAATGGAACAGCTGGGAGAGAAACGCCGACAGGTACTCGAGAACGCCCGCGGGATACGAAAGGTACGGACGGAAGAACTCCCCGCCCTTGAAGAACGCGGGGAAATTCACCACCATCGGGCCGCCGTGATACACCAGCCGCAGGTCGACCTCGAGCCAGAGGTACAGATAGAACAGCACGAAGAAGATCAGGCCCTGGATACGTTCGCGGTTACTCATTCTCTGCGGGGATGCCGACTGCATCCACCTCGATCTCGAACAGCAGGTCGTCGCGGCAGATGTCGTTTTCGACCGTTATCACGGGCAGCGCGGGAAGGCGTATCGCGTCGGATCCGTGTTTCAGGTAGGCGACGGCGCGCGTCACGTCGCGCCAGTCCATCCGGCGGCTCTCGAGAATCGCGCGGACCACATTCATCGTCAGCTCGACCTGCTTCCCGACGTCGCCGTCGTGAGCGGACCTGCCGTCCGAGTCTATGCTCGCGGTCCCGGAAATCAGAAGCCGGCGGCAGCCCGGCGCGTCGATCTCCACCGCCCGGCTGAACGAGCTGTCGTACGCGGTGGCGGGGCATTGCAGCGGCGACGCCACGGAAGAGATTCGAACACGGTCCGCCTTCGGCTCGACGGCGACGGCGTTCGCCACCACCGCCGCGCCCGCGGGATTGCTCCCGCCCACTCCGGTGCTCGCGGGCACCACCCCCCGGAACACGTCCCGCTCCGTGAAGAAACTCGTCCGCACCTGGTTGAAATCCTCGTACCAGGAAAGGATGTCATCCAGGTACATCCACGTGCGCACCACGTGGGAGAAGTCCATCCCCGCCTCGTCCAGAAGCGCCTCTATCCGTTCGAACGTCTCGCGCGCCTGCGCAGCCGGCGAGAGGGACACGTCGCCGCGGATACCGGCAAGCCGGCAGAATCGGCAGGATTCATTCTCGTACACGCTCGCCGCGATCCTGCCCTCACGAGCGATGCGCTTCACCGCCGCGCCGGACACCGCGTGCAGCTGCGTACCCGCAATCGTGCCCGCCGCGGCCCCTGTTCCCACCCACGACACCGGCCAGTCGATGCGGCCGCAGGCCCCCGCGAGGTCCCTCATACCGGCCTCATGCGCCGCGGGAACGCCGAACACGTCCTGGCTGACGATGCACGCGCCCTCCGCGCGGACCGCTTCCATCGCCTGCGCGAACATTCCTCCCGGGTCCGCGCCGTCCCCGGGAACCGCGGTGACACACAGCTCGTCCATGCCGCCGCGCGAGAACCTTCTTACGTCCATCCGCTACTCCCACTCCTGCGGGGGCCGGGGCGTCCCGGCCCTGGGTGTGGGCATGGTCGTCGCGTCGACCGGGATCGTATCTGAAGCGCGCATGACTCTCTCCAGGTCCGCTTTCCCGAAAGGAACGGGCCCGGTGATGAATTCCGCCGTATTGAAAGCGAACAGACAGGAATCGTAAAACGCCGGGTCCCTCTGCGGCAGCACGAAAGGCTTATGGGCCCTGCCGGTATCGTCGATATAGCTGAAGTAGAGCCGGGTAAAGATGCCGTGGCCCCGCTTACTGCTGAATACCATCCAGCGGCCGTTGAGCGACCAGCTGTGCCACGACTCGCTCCTATCGCTGTTCAGCTCCATCTTGCGGTATTCATACTTCCCGCTCTTTTCCGCGGCTTCGAGATCGATGAGGTACAGGTCGCTCTCCTCCTGCCAGTTCGGAAAAAACCCGTGATCGAACATGCAGAACGACAGCCAGCGTCCGTCGGGGCTGATTCTCGGCATGCCGATGCTCTTGCCGGTCACGAAGGATGCGAGGACGTCTTCCTGCTCGCCCCATTCGTCGGCGTCCACGTCGTAGCGTATCCTCTCGAGATCGTACTTCACCTCGCGGTACTGCTTCGGCGGCTGTTCGGCCGGGTCCGTCCACAGCTTCGGCGCGGCGCAGTAATACAGGTACCGGCCGTCGGGCGACCACACCGGCCAGTTCTCCAGCCGCTCCTTCCACGAGAGCTGCGGACAGGTCTTTGATATCTTCTCGTCCACCAGGTAGTACGCGATGTAGGAATCCCTGTCGGTGGTGTCGCGAATCACCCTTCTGGCGGAGTGAAGGAATATGGGGAGATCGTTCACGGAATATGCCGCCAGCCGTCCGCTGGGATGCCATGCGGTGTATCCGAACTTCGTTCCGATCTTCCGCACGCCGCCCTTTTCGATCAGCAGCGTCGCCGCGCCGTAGTGCGTGCTCCGGACTCCGATCAGCATCCTGTCCGGGCTGTTCGATTGAGGCGTGTGACAGTTCGCACAGCCTCCTCCGAAACCGGCGTCGAATCGCAGAATCTCGGATTCGTCGTAGCCGCTCAGGTCCCGATAGTTGATGGTCATCTTCCACGAGCCGCGCGTCGGATGCATCTTTCTGTAGGCGACGAACCCATCGATGTCTTCCCGCGCGATGCTGTTGGTGATGGTCTCGAACCGGTTCCACCGGCCCTCGCGGTCCTTCACGAACACGTCGAGACAGAGCTCCTGTCCCCGGTTCCCGTCGAGAAGCCGGCCCCAGGGTCCCCGGGGAATTATGATCTCGCCGGTACGGCTGGAGACTTCGATGGCTTCGCCCTGCGCGGAGTGTATCTTCACGAAGAAGCGCGAGCCGTCCTCTTCTATCAGGAGATTCAGGGGCGCTATGTTCGGCGGCACGGTTATGCCGCTGAAATCGGGACGCACCGCGGGCGCCCTCTCCAGCCGGCCGCATTCGTCGCCCGGCGCCTCCCCGCCGCGCAGGACGAGGAACGGCACCCCGCCCGTCACCGTGACGGCGACAAGAACGACGATCCAGAACGTATATCCTCGGCAGGCATCAGGTACTTTCACGCACTCATCCTATCTCCACGGCCGGAGCCGCGCAAGGATTTCGCTTCCGGGAACGGCGACGGGGAAGGGCTGAAGGGCCGCGTCCGACCGTACAGCGCTGCGGCCGTTGCGGCCCGTACCTTACTGTACCAGGTGCTCCTGTTCCTCGGATACGGAGTGACCGATGACATCGCGCGCGAACTCGAGTTCGCGCTGTACGAAGAGGCAAAACTGTTCAGGGCTTCCGACGACTCAACCACAGGCATGCCGCACTGGATCGAAGAATCTGGTATCATCCCGTATGAGTAACAAGATGACGGTCGTACAGTGCTGGGACGACGGCGTCACCACGGACGTGCGCCTGACGGACATCCTGCGGCGCCACGGGGCGAAGGCGACCTTCAACCTGAACCCCGGCACGCACCGGGAAGAGCGCGGTTCGGGATGGACCCACAAGAATACGGAGGTCCTGCGCCTCGGCAGGAATGAGCTGCGGGACGTCTACGACGGATTCACCATCGGCAGCCACACCGTCACCCACCCCCGGCTCGAGCGGATCCCCATCGACGCCGCCCGCGCGGAGATCAGTGAGGGCCGCCGGCAGCTCCAGGACCTCTTCGGCCAGCCGGTGTACGGCTTCGCCTACCCCTGCGGGACGTACAACGAAGAGGTGATGGAGGCCGTTCGCGAAGCCGGGCACCGGTACGCCCGAACGACTCAGCGCGCGGACCGGCCGTTTCCGCCCGACGACCCGATGGCGCTTCACCCCTGCGGTCATTTCCTGGACGCGGATCTCCCCGAGAAATACGAGGCGGCGAAGCCGGGGGGCGTCTTCTACTTCTGGGGACACTCGTACGAAATGATATCCGAAGACATGTGGACCGCCTTCGAGGGGTTCATCGAACACATCAGCGCCGACCCCGACAGCCGCTGGGGCGAGGTGTGGGAGCAGATATGACACCCTGTATCACCCTCGAAAACGAGACGGTGTCCGCCGGGTTCAGCAGCGAAACGGGCGCGTGGATTCGCTGTATCGACAAGCGGACGGGGGAAGACCTGGTGTGTCGCGGCGCGGCCGGGATCCCGAGCGAGCTCGCGCAGCCGGACGGTCGGCCGGCCGACGGCACGCTGATCGATCACGCGGTCGGCCGATCGTCGCGGGGGCCGTCGCTCGTGATGACGATCGCCGCCGGCGGCTGGCGCTGTGTCGTCGAGTACGCACTCGCCGAGAACGCGCCCATTCTCTCACGCCGTTTCACCATAGAGAACGCGGGCGGTTCACCGGCGACGCTGCGCGGAGCGACCTATTCACTGCCGGCGATCTCCGTCGGCCCGCACACCGCGGCGGTGTTTCCCGGCTCGCTGCCGGTTGGCGACCGGCCGATTCAGCAGATCAATCGCGACACACCGCTTCGCGCGAAATCGCTGGACGGTCTCTGCTATCTGTGGTCCTCGCGGGCAGGCCGCGCGCTCGGGGCCTACCTTCATTCGGAGGACGAGCTGGCGCAGGTGAGCGTGACCCGAACGGAGGACGCGGGCGTGATAGCCCACCGCCAGGACGTTCTGGCTCCGCTGCAGCCGGGACAGCGGGCGGTGCTGGGGACCCAGTACGTCTGGCTTGCATCCGGCGGGCGCGACGACGCGCTTCGATCGGTTCACGCGATCTACGATCTCATCGGCCTGGCGCCGCCCGCCCATGCACTGTCGCGACTGCGCGAACGGACGATCTATTGCGCTCATCCCGGCGGAGTGCCGGAAAAGAAGTTCAGCGGATACGGCGGCTTCAAGGCGATCGAGGCGTACGTGCCGACGCTGAAACGGCTGGGGGTCGATACGCTGTGGCTGCTTCCCATCTTCGAGCACGGCGACGGCACGCAGTGGAACCTGTATTCACCGTTCGACCACTTCAAGATCAGCCCGCTCTACGGAACCATCGAGGAGCTCGAGAGCCTGGTGAGAACGCTGCAGCGCGAAGGGATCGACCTGGTGTTCGATCTCGTTCCGCACGGTCCTCCCGCCGATACGCCCCTGGGCAGGGAACATCCGGACTGGGAGTGTCTCACCGAGGAAGGCACGCCGCACTTCGAGTGGAACCAGCTGGCGTTCGACTACGCGCACCCGGAATGGCAGAACTACATGGCGGACGCGGCCGAGTATCACGCGCGCGAATACGGGGTGTGCGGCGCGCGAATCGACGTCGCGTTCGACTGCCCGTCGAATTGGGATCCGAAAAGCCCGCACCGGCCGACGCACTCAAAGGTCGGTGGCGGGCTCGGCATGACGGGCGCGATACGAAACGGTTTCCTCCGTGCGCGAACGGACACGTTCATTCTTCCCGAAGAGTATTTCGGCGCCAACGTCTTCTATCGCCATGCCGATCTGACATACGATTCCCAGCTCTTCTACCTCTTCGTCCGCCTGGAAGCCGAGAAGGCCGCGCCGGAGGTCTGGGCCGAGGACCTGAGCCGCTTCCTGCACGATCAGGCGCTGACGCTTCCCCGCGGCGCATTGAAGATGAGATTTATCGGCAACCACGATACCGTCTCGTGGACGGTTCAGAAGAAGAGACCCCGGGACGCATACGGTCCGGACCGCGCCCGCGCCCTGACGGCATTGTGCGGCCTCGTTGACGGGGTTCCGATGATCTACCAGGGGCAGGAAGATCCGGCAATCTACGGCGGCCGGGGGGAATCCAATATTGACTGTTTCGAACGGATCTTCCGCGTGCGGCGCACCGTTCCGGCGCTCACGATCGGCAAAGCCGACTTTCTCGGGGCCAGGGCGACGGAAGGAGTATTTGCCTGTGTGCGGGGCAGCGGGCGAAGCGCCGTGATTGTGCTGATCAGCTTCAACCCGTGCGCGGTCACGTCCCGGGTAACGCTTCCCCCCGAACTGCAGCCGACGGACCCCTGGCGCGACCGGCTCGAGGGCGAACGGTTCGAGGGAGGTGACGTGCTGGAGATTCCCATGCCGCCTCACGGCATGAAGGTACTTTTCTCTTCTGCACATCAAGGACGGCCTATTTCTGCCTGACCTCGAACGGGCTGGCTACCTTCGGGAATTGTGCTATCTGTCCTCTTCTTATCACACACCAAATAGAGTAACCTGTCACTCTGGAAGATGGGAAACTCCTGGGAACTGAATGAAGGAGGTAATTATGGTCGATCGCAGGGAAACGCTGGGAAATTGCGGTGTGGTGTGCGTTGCGCTGGTCATGGCGGCGGCGCTCGTCGGACGCGCGGCGGGGGAGAGCGAGGTCGCCATCAAGGGCAAGCCGCTTTCGAAATGGATCGCCCAGCTCACGGGGGGGAATCGGGGTCTCCAGGTCCGCGCGGCCCGGGCGCTGTCGGAGGCGCCGGCCGAGCTGTACGCACAGATCGTGCCGAAGGTGATACCGGTGCTCAAGTCGGAGCGGGAGAACGACAAGTTCGTCGCCGCTCAGGTGCTGGGGGTCTACGGTCCCGCGGCCCGGGCGGCCGTGCCGGACCTGCTGCCCATGCTCGAGGGCACCCAGCACGAACGGAACCGGTCGGCCGCCGCCAAGGCGCTCGGGCAGATACTGAAGGACGCCAAGCACGACGACGAGGTAGAGAAGGTCACCGCGGCGTTGACCTCCAAGTTCAACGAGAAATACGATCAGTACTCCGATGTGCGCCGGGAGTCGGTCCGGGCGCTCGGCATGATCGGCCCGGCGGCCAAGAGCTGCATCCCGAAGCTGACTCGTGCGCTCACCGACTACGTCCAGTATTCCACGGAACATCAGATGGTCAGACAGCAGGCGGCGTGGACCTGCGGGCGCATGGGGCCCCTGGCGAAGGAGCACATGGACCGCCTCATCAGCATGATGCACGCCGAGGGGCAGCAGCTCCCCGAGATCGTCGTGGCCATCGGAGAGATCGGCGCGCTGAACGACAACATCGTCTCCAACATCATGGACAAGATGGAAAAGGACACGTCCTGGCAGATCCAGTCCTGGCTCGCTCTGCAGAAGTTCGGCGAGAAGTCCGCTCCGGTCGTCCCGTTCGCGAAGCGCTTCCTCAAGAATGCGACGTTCTACGGCTCGAACAACAGCGAGTACCGGGAGAAGGTGGTCGTCGAGGTGCTGAAGCTCCTCCGGATCACGGGCCCGACGGCCAAGACCTGCCTGCCCGAGGTGGAGAACCTGGCAAACTACAAATACCCGTACAACGAGGACGACGCCATGACGCCGGTGATGAGAAAAGAGGCCGCGGAGACGGCGGCAATCCTCAAGAAAGGGGCCTCTACTTCGCTTCCTTGAACATCACGAGATCGTTTTCCTTGACCTCGCCGCCCCCCTTGAGCAACGTGCCGAGGGCCACCTTCTCCTGCACCTTCGTCAGAACGAGGGTTCCCTTGTTCACATCCGTGCCGCCCACCTCCCCGAGGAGGGCCGCGATGTCGTCGCCCAGGTCCTCGCCGGTCTCCTTGTTCACGACCTCCATTTTCTTCATCACGTTGAATTGCATTCCTTCCTTGAGGCCCATGTTGCTTCCGGCGGCGACGATGACCAGCATCTTGCCGTCCTTCTGCTTCACCGTCTTGACCACGTGGGTCTGCATGCGGGACTTGAATATCGCCGGGATATGGACCATCTCGTACACCGCCATGGCCATGCAGTTCTGGATGGCGAGCTGCATCCGAGCCTTCTCCTGCCGGCTGGCGCCGAGGGCCCCGGCGCCGTCCTTACCGACCCCGCCGCCCCCGCCGGCGAGCCCGAACTTGGCGATGCGGCCGGTCCGCTGGACCGTGGCAACCACGATACTGGACTCCGCGTCGATGATCTTGAAGGTGATGGTGACCAGGGAGTTGGACTTGCCTACGCCCAGGAGGCCGCCGAAAAATCCCTTCTTGCCGGCGCCCACGCCTCCGCCCGCCACTCCCCACTTGCTCGCGTCGGGCGCGTATTCGTTGACCGTGGCGTCTATCAGAAACTGGGCCCCGAGGATCCGGCCGATCTTGGGGGCGCTTTTCTGCCAGACCCTGCCGCTGGCTCCGAAGTTCTGCTCCCCGAGCACGTCGCCCAGCGACTTCTCGCCGCGCTCCACCAGAACGAACCGCTTCGTCTTGGCGAATTCGGACATCAGCGTGGCCTCCAGGCCGGCAACGGCCACGCCGGAGCGAAATCCGTGGCGCACGATCATGGCCTCCAGCGCCGGGTCCACCCTGAAGTCCACGATGCCGAAGCGCTGCTTGGGCCCGTTGTATTCCGAATAATCAACCAGCCACCAGAAGTCTTCATTGATCTGCGTGCCGTGCAGGAAGTACTTGTTTGCCTTCTCGTCGTGGCTCATCTTCTCGTCGATCAGCATGACGCTGTTCTTCTTCTGAAAATACGGAATCCACTTCGAGTCCAGGACCGGCTTGGCTTCCTGCATCTTTATCCACCGAGCCCTTCCCCCCCCGGCGTCGCTGTCGCCGGCCACTCCCCCTTCTTCCCGGTCCCGTGCGAGCGCGGTGCCGCCCGTCGCCAACGCCAGCGATGCCACCCATATCCATACCGTCGACCACGCCTTTCTCTTCATGATATCACCCTCCGCGTATACGATTTCATCCCGGACCACGCCGCGTAAGCTGACGAACTAAAGCGAAACACGCCACAAGTGGTCATTCTATTGGTTTTGCCTTCCCTGTCAAGAATCTACCCTCCGAAGGGTGGCAGTAACCCGTCACTCCAATTGTTTGAGGCGATTGATGACGGTGCCGACGTGCCGGTACGGGTTGTCCGTGGCGAGCCGGGCGACGTAGTCGGTAGCCGCTTCGATCTGCGCCACCGTGTACTTTTCCATCAGCTTCAGATACGTCCCCGCCACGTCCCGGCTGTTCGGCCGGTTCAACCTGCCGGCAAGTTCGCGCGCCTTCTTCACCTTCTCCTTCCCGTACGTGCTGTCCAGATGCCCCCACTCCGCCAGGATATCCTCCGGAGACATCAGCGGCTTCATCCGGTAGCTGTTCGGCCGACGCAGCTCGAATCCTCCGGCATCCCCGGCCGATGACCGCAGCACTTCCAGTATCTCCTCCCGCTCCAGTGCGAGCAGAGACTTACTCACCGTGCTCCGGTCGATGCCGTACTTCTGCGCTATCCTGTCCAGACTGAGCGACCACCACGGCTTCTTCCTGCTCTTCTCCGTCTCCACCAGGGATATCAGATACAGCGCCTTCTCCGACAGCCCCAGCGTGCGTAGCCAGCCGTATTCCCACAATTCCACCGGCACCCGGAGCCCCGTCTCCCCGCGCGCCATCCGGAGCTTCACCCGCACCGTCGCCGGCCCGCCGTAATCGAACGAGACCGTAATCAGCCCGTATTCGTTATCCAGCTTGCGCAGCACCTTGATGATCTGCTGACGATAGGAAAGCTCGGTCATCTTCTCCTTGATCCCCAGCTTCTCCGCATACGCACCGTAGGTCAGCGTCATCTCGCCCCGCCTGCCCTCCGGCCGCCCGACGTGATCCCGCCACAGATGCAGGAACAGCTCGAACGAGCGGTTGTCGTGATCGTTCACCATGGCCGCGACCAGATCCGGGTCCGTCACGAAGCGGCTCGGCACGCGCACGTACCCGCCGGACGGACGCTCCTTCGGAGCGCGGAGGGGAATCCTCGCGATCCGCTCCCGCATCTGCTCCGCCTTCACCTTCGACCGCACCAGCTCGGACACCTCGTGGTTGTACTTCAGCGCCGCATGCGACCAGTTGTGCGAACCCGTTATGCAGGTGTCGTCGTCAATCACCACCACCTTCTGATGCAGAAGGTCCCCTCCGCCGGCGTACCGCACGTCCACGCCCCCCGCGGCCAGCATCTCCCGCGCGGTCTCGTTCTGCCAGCACGTCCGCTCCAGTATCACCCGCACCTTCACCCCGCGACGGTTCGCGTCGAGAAGCTCCTGAAGGAGCATGAACGTCGGGCTCTCCGAACTGGAGTGCGGATATACACGGAACAGGTAGACGGTAACGATGATTTCCTTCTTCGCCGCCCGGATCTCTCCGCGAACCGCGGGAAAATATTCCTCGTCGAAGAGCCACGCGGACCGCGTCTCGACGAGCGCCGGAGGGGCGGCGGCGGCCGCGGGCGGGCCCGCACACGGAGCGGAAACGGCGAGCGCCGCGGCAAGCAGCACGGCGGAGAATACGCGTCCACATCTCATGATGGAGGCATTCTAGCACACCGAACACTTCTCCGCCTTATACGTTTATAGATACAGAAACAGGCGTGCAGAGAAGTACTCAAAAGAGCCCACCAATTGGTTGATGGAAAGACAGAGACGGGAAGGGAGAGATGAGCTTGGAGCAGATTCGTAGATAACGCTCTGATATCCAGCCACTTGTATGGAGCACCCTTATTCTCGAAGACAGCTTGTGCTATCATCCCGCATAAAGGAGGTACCATGACGGCACCAATTGCGCTTCAGTTGTATTCGATACGAAAGCAGCTCGGGAACGATTTCGAGGGCGGCGTGCGGAGAATCGCGGACATGGGCTACGCCGGCGTGGAGCCGGCGGGATTCCCGGGAACCACCCCGGAACAGGCGGCGGCGCTTTTCAAAGAGCTCGACCTGGCCGTCCCCAGCGCTCATATCGCCCTGCCCGTCGGCGAGGCGAAGCAGCAGACGCTGGACACGATGAACGCCCTGGGCTCCACGCGTATCGTCTCCGGTTTCGGGCCCAAGCAGTTCGCGACGCCGGACAAGGTCAAGGAATCCTGCGAACGGTTCAACGA